>JAWBOW010000027.1:0-13245 GCA_038825775.1 Candidatus Woesearchaeota archaeon
ATTTTTTGTTTTTTGAATATGAATATTGATGAGGATTTTAACAAAAGTTTTGATTTGTTTAAACATCATAAAAAAATAATTATCCCCACAATTCTGTCAATAATTATCCCCCTAATTCTCTTTACAGCATTTTTTCAATTTAGTAGTTTTGGAAGAACACTTAAAGATTTAATAAATGTTAGTCAAGAAATTCAATTAAGAAAAGAAAATTATTATGAACAAAGAAATTATGAAATTTATAAAAAACTTGAAGAGTTAAGAGAGTATGAAGAAAACTTGTCAAAGTTAGAGGGACCAGAAAGAGATAAAAGGTATTTAGAATATTTAGATTATAGCTCTAAAATTTATAAAGAAATTTATGGTTCTGAAGAAGATTTTAAGAGAAATCTTTCAGAAGACGAAAAATATAGAGAATTAAGAATGAAAGCAGATTGGTATTTAGATTATAAAAATTGGCTCACTCCTAAAAATATTTTACTTATTATAATATTTTCTTTACTTTCTCTTTTTTCTCATATTTATTTTACTTGTATGTCGTATGCTATAATAACCTTAACAATAAAGAATGAAAATATCTCTTTCAAAAATCTTTTAAAATTTACGAATAAATTCTTTTTAGAATTAATTTTCTTAGAGGTGATAATATTATTCATAATTATTGTTCCAATAGCAATTCTATTTTTGATATTTTTATACATGTTAGTTAATCCTTGGATAGGTCTTTTATTAATTCCTTTTATATTTATTCTTGCATTAATTTATGTTACAATAATGAGTGCTAGATTATTGTATACTATACCTATAATGTACTTGGAAAAAGAAACTCCATTAAAATCAATAAGTCACAGCTTTAAAATAACAAAGCACCATCTTGGACAAGTGTTTGTTATTTTAGTAATATTATTTTTATTTTCTCTTGTTAATAACTATTTTACTAATCAGGAAAAACAACTCCATCAAACTATATTATTTGGAAATACATTGTTTGTTAAAATAATAAGTTTGATCTTTTTAATAGTTTTTGTTTTATTAGAATCGTTCGTTACAACTTTTAGAACTACTTTTTTATTTTACAATTATTTTGATTTTAAAAAGATCTTAGAAACAGATAGAGATTTTCAATTAGAAAAAATCAAAAAGAGCTAATCCTTATTTATTTCCTTATCAACAATAAAAAGCTCATTCTTTCTAACCATTCCAAACAGCAACGCTCTTAAAAAAGGTTCTCTTATATAAGATAATTGTGATTTGTAAGCAAGGACAGCTTCTAATTTTTTTGATTGTTCTTCATTATCCAAAAGAAGTTTATTCCAAGTATAATCAAAACTCAATAATCTTGTAGGCGGCAGCATGTACTTATCAAAAGAAGAGGTTTTTCTTAAAGAAAATATTGGTTCTGGATAGTTTGGAAAATGCACTAAATACTCATAGAATGTTATGTTTTTTTCATAAAGTTTTTCTTCAACTATTAACTCCTTTAATATTTTTCCAGCAGTTTTGTGGTCTGTATGAAAATCCTTTGTTGTTGGAAATAATATTATTGTTGGCTCAACTTTATTAATTATGCTCATAAATTCCTTTTTTACCTTTTTAGGATTTTGTTTTCTTAAAGAGTTATCTGGATAATTTAAGAAGTAAATATTTTCTTCTTTAACTCCAAGCGTATTTGTTGCTTCTAACAGCTCATCATACCTTTTTCTCTCTTCACTTCTCCAATTTCCGTTCATTAATATCACAATGCTTACACTAGCATTCTCCTTTAAACTTTTAATAATATAACCTCCTGTTGCTATGGTCTCATCATCAGGGTGTGGAGCAAAAACTAAAACTCTATCACTACTTGTTGGAACTTTTACATCAGGAATAAATATTATTGTTTGTTGTGGTAACTCCCTATAATACCAATTTATTGTTGCTATAATTATTAAAATTAAGAAGACAATTCTTATAACCAAATTTTGAATTTTTTTCTTTTTCATAAAAACCAAATTTTACTGCTTTTCTTTATTAATCTTTTCTAGATACTTATCATGTAATAATAAAAGCATCTCATTTTCTGGCTTTAAACCTGCTTCTAAAAGATTTTTTAAGAGGTTCTTTATTAAATAGTTTCTATTTTCTGTTTCTGTTTCTTTTTTGTTTATTTTAGTATTGAGAAGGTTTTCTATTGTTTCTTTACACATAAAACCCTCATTATTTTTTATAACGAAACTTTTCTTATTTGCTATAAAACTCAAATCCTTAAGATTAACAATCAGGCTTTTTTTATCATGTTCTTTTTCAAATAAAAACTCTTCTGTTTTTTTAAAACCAAGACTTAATAGTTCAATTTCTAAAATTTTTTTAATTATACTATCAAAATCAAGTTGCCTTAGTTCCTCAATATCATAGTATTTTAGTTCTGAAGAATCCTTTTCAACGCTATTGTAAATATTATTAGGGATATTATTTTTGGAAAAATAAAATAACCTTCCCAAGTATTTTTTTGTTCTTTGTCTTGTTCCGTTTTTAGTCCAAGAGTTCTCAACAAGATAAGCATATTCTTTACCATTATGCTTTTTAACTCTTACAAACATAGAAATCACTCTTAATTTTTTATAATTTAATTTTCTAATAGATTGATTCTTCAATAGCAAACCTTAATTCTACAATATCTGCAATATCCTCTTTTGTTATTAAGTTTTGTTCCCTTAACTCCCTTATTATTTCTCTCATAGTATCCCTGCCCACAATTCTTCTCTTTACAAGTTCAAATAGTATAAGCTTAAAAACATCTCTTGTTTCTTTTGTTATTGGCTGAACTCTTGAAATGTTTTTAAAAGTGTTTATTATATCATTACTTGTTGGGTTTTCATTTGTTAGCATTTCTATTATTTCATTAATATTAAACTCAGGCAGCTTTCCCTCACTCTTTTTCTTTATTTCTTCTTTAAGTTCTCTTTTTAAACCCTCCTTTATGCTACTCCTTAAAATTTCAAAATTTTCTTTTACATTACTAACAAAAGGTATTTCTATTGTTTTATCAGCTTCGTAAATCTCAATTATAATCTTGCCAAGCCCAAAAATAAAATTCTTATATTTTACTTTAACAACATTGTCATACTTTATTCTTTCATTTCTTTTTAGTAATATTCCATAATTATAAATTAAATGATCTTCTTCTAATTCTAAACTGAGATTATTCACTCTTATTATGCTGAACAAAAGATAAGCAGAAGATAAAATTATTAAAATAAAAATTATTGTGTTTGTAATAACAGAAACGAGCTCAGCACCTCCCCTAATTATTCCTGTTAAACTCAGTATATCAACTAAGGCATACAAAGGGTTTTCTCCAGCAAGATAAACTATTAATTTTGAGATCCCAAAAATTAAGAGTATCACAATTATTACATTAACCACACTAAAAAAGAAAACACTGCTTATGCTCGGTTTTATTATCAAATTATTTAATTCCTCTCCTTTGTCTGTTTTTTTCATTCTTTAACTTCCAAAATCAAAAATTTTTCCTTAAAGTTTATTTCACATATATTAAATTTGTTTGTTGATTTAATTTTTTCTTCTTTTTCCTTATTAGTTATTGGTTCTTTAATTATTTTTCTAACAATCTCAAATAATTGGTTAAGTTCTTGAAAGTTTTGGTATATGAAATTAATAACAAAATCAATCTCTTTTTGTTCTTCAATAATCTTGTTTATACCTTGTTTTTGTATTTCAATAGCTTTTAAAATCTTTTCTTCTTCTTTATCAACAACTTCTTTCTTTGTTATTTTATAAAATTCTTCAAGTGCTGAAGAGTAATCTTCAAAAAAAACTCTTTCTTTTCCTTCATAAAACTTGAGTTCTACAGGAACAGCATCTATTGGAATGTTATTTTCATAAACAATCATTGGTTTCTTATCTCTTTTTTTAAGTTCTTGTATTTTTGATAACAAAATTTCAACTTCCTCATCACTTAAAAACCTCTTGTTCTTATCAATGCAAGAATTAAGGCAAAGTTCTTCAGCATAAACCCCACCGAACCCGAGATCAGAAGCAAGGAATTTTACCAATTCTTTGTTCTTATTGTTAAACGCTTCTAAAAATTCATTTTTGCTGATTAAAAAAGGATCAATCTTTTCAGGAACAGCATATTTTTCTCCTGTTTTGAACTTCCTGTTTAAGTTTTCGTTTCTTAATAAAAAGAGTATTTTATCTTCATTATCACAAATCACTATGTTGCCTTTGTCAAAAAGCTCTATAATGATTTTTTTTGTATTAAAACCTAATTCTAAGATCCTATCAAAGTTAAGTTGTTTAATAGAGATTAATCTTTGATTTTTAAATAAAGCCCTAATGGTCTTTGAAACGCCTATAAAGTCTTTTGGAGAATCTTTTGTAATACAAATATAATTAGGAATACTTATTTTAAGAATAGTTTTTGGCTTAGTATCGAATCTTAAATAAATCTCATCATTTTCTTGAAAAGCCTTTTCAAACCGGCTATTAATCAAAAAGCCAATCTCTTCAACGAGTTTCATTAATTCGTAACTAGTCAAGTGTTTCATAAAATAAAACGATTTTTCTTTTATTTATAAATTTTTATAGTTTTTGTATTTTTTAATAAAATTTTGATAAAAAACATGATAAATACTCTAATAATTTGTAATTAATAATTTTTAGTTTTTATAATATATTAAATTAAACATATTTAGAAAAATATGTAATTCAAAAGAAGTATATTATTTTAATGTGTCTTACTTAAAACTCAAACAAACTCTCACTTTTGATGAATAAATAACAAAACATTAAAAATTTATGGTGCCCAAAATCTCATTTTTAAAAACAAAAAGATTTTAAATAACAAATCTCTTTTTTAAATTATGCTTAATATAGAATCCATAGATAGAGCTTTAAAAGCAGCATTTTTAAAGATAAAAGCAGAGTTTATGAATGTTAAACTTTGGATCGATTTCTTTAATGATAAGTTTATTAAGAACGAATTAGAACATAACGAGATAAAAGAGATTATAAACGAACAAAATAAAAAACTTGAATTTTTAGTTGTAAAATTAAATGATATAGAAAATAAAACTTCTGTTCTTGAAAAAAATATCGAATCATTAAGAATGTCTGAAAGGAAGAATCTAGAGCAAGAAATTAATGAAATAAAAAGCGTTCATAATGATATTAAGGAGTTATTTGAGACACTTAAATTAGAGCTTTCTAAACAAAAGGACATGATAAGGACACGTCCGGGACATGATAAGGACATGTCAGGACATGTCAGGACACATAAGGACATATCCCAGGACATGAATAAAGAGAAAAATTTTCTGCTTGAAAAAGAAATTTTTGAAGAAAAGAATATAAAATATACTAGTGGTCTTTATAAAAAAGAAAAAGCGGTTGTTGAAAAAAATGAAAGGATGTCAGTAACAGAGAAGAGTTTATTAAGAATTTTATATGAAACAGATTCGCCCTTAACTTATGCTGATTTATCGAGGATGTTGGGAAGGGAAGAAAAGACGATTAGAAATGCAATTTATGAGCTCAGAAAGAAAGGTTTTGATATACATGATAAGCTTGTTTCTTCAAAGGAGAAAGCATTTTATCTTCCAAAAGAATTAAAATTAAAGATTTCTGGCAGGTGAAAATAAATTTTATTTTTTGTCTTTGTTTTATTTTTATTTGTCCTCTTAATTTTAAGGACGTGTCCTGAAAAAAAGGACATGATCGGGACATGATAAGGACATGATCGGGACATGAAAAGGACACATCAGGACACGAGTTTTAGCATAAAATTCTTAAAAGATTTAAGCACAAAACTTCTTGAAATTTTGCCAATATTTAAAATTTAAAACACAAGAAGTAAAAAAACAAAAGACAAATTAATAAAACAAATAGCCTACTTTCAATAATATAATTAAAGTAAAATAAATACAAAATAGTATATTATTTAAAAGTATATAAAAAACAGATACTTTTTAATGAAAGTCATTTAATAGTTATATTACAAGATATATTTAAAAAAATATCTAAAATATTTAGCAATCATATTACAATCGAACTATGATTTTTTTATAGTTTTGGCATGATTTATTATGATTTCTCACTTTTTATTCTAATTCTTAAACACTTTAAAGAATTTTAAACTTATTCTAAAATGAAACTCTAAAATAATAGATTTATTCATAAAAAGTGAGAGTTATTAAATTTATAAAACTCTTTAAAACTCAAAAAATAATTAAAAAATCAAAAATTTGAAAAATATTAAAAAAATCAACATTTTTTGCATTTTTTGTGAAATTTCCTTAAATTTTTTTATTCTTTTTATTCTTTACCATATTTTTATTTTTAAAATAAAAACAAAAATAAAAATAATCAAAAGTTATAAAAATACACTTTAAAATATAAAAAGTGAGTTTTGCACTAAAAAGTACTTGTAAAACAACAAATTCCATGGTGCCCAATAATTATTTTGGGTTTTTACTTATTTTGCTTTAAGATTTTTGGTTCACAATTTCAAGTTTAACCTTTTTCCAATATAAGATCAAAAGTTTTTTAGAATAAAGAATTCAATTGAAAAAACAAAAATTGTTATAATGCTTGTTAGGGATGAATGTGTGCTTGTAGGAAGTAAAAGATGTTGTTATGGTTGTTAAAAATATTAACATAAAATTATTAACTTTTTTAATTTGAGGTTAAAGGAAATTGTTTTGTTGGTTGCTGGTAAGTTAAATTTCTAAAAGAACATAACTTTTTTATTCCTTTAACTTATATCTCTTGTGGCTTTTTCTCACAAAATCCTTTGACAAAACTAACAATAATAAAACAAAGATATAAGCACAAAGAAGTTCTATTTGTAAAATAACACTTGAGAGTTTTGTCTGGAATATTAGACTATGCCTGAACAGGAATTCTGAAATCACAAATGGACTATAATTTGCTATTTTTGCTAATGTCAAGTTCATGCTTTCAATAGGCATTATTGTGTTTGATAAAAACAAGAATAAAGTGCTTACTATTAGTGCAGCAGTTATTGTTGTTTCTTCTCTCCTAAAGAATTGTGAGATTAGCATTCCTATAAGAGCAAAGGTTATTGTGCTTAGCAAAGCTATAATTAATGAGCTCCAGAAAGAACCTATTATTTCTGTTTTAACATAGAGCATTGCTATTCCAAAAAGTATTAGGAATTGAGGTATTACAACTATTATTGTAGTTACTAATGTTGCTATTGAGAACAAGCTTTGGTGTGTTGGACTTATGTAATTCCTGAAATAAGCAGGAGAGTTTTTCTCAATAACAACCATTAAGGAACTTAACAGTATGCTTACAAACATTAAAACTATTGTTATCAGTGTTGGAAACAAAAAATTAAGATGGGTTTTTTTATAACTTATTGGCTTTATTGTTATTGTTATTGGCCTAACTATCTTTTCAGCACTCCTTATTTCTATTCCGCTTATTTCCTTATTTATCCTATTGAATCCTTCTTGTAATTTTATTATTCCTAAAAGACTCTCTCCTAATTTGCTTTTTGAATAATCTAAGCTCTTGCTAACATTGTTTAATGTTTTGTTTATCGTTTCAAATTTTTTCTCAACTTCTGAGATTTTTGTTATTAAATTGCTTATTAAGATGTTAAGTTCTCCTGAATTTTGGTCGTTATAAATATTTTTTATATTGTTTTTAATATTGTTTAAGTCCTTTTGAGTGTCTAAGATTAAGTTTGTTATTTGAGTTTTTTCAGCTGATGAAAGATTAGAATTAGAAACAGAGGATTTTATTTGGTTTAGACTGTAATTACAAAGGTCTATTGTTTGAAAACTAAGGTATCTTAATTTTGAAATTTGATCTTTTATTTCGTTAGCCCTAAAAGAGTTAGGATTAAAGCTAACATCTAAGCTGTTTAATCTTGATTGCATATCCTTAACGTTCTCGCTTAGTATTGTGTTTAGAGTAGTCATTTCTATGAGCACTGGTTGTTTTTCTTTCACTTCCTTTTCAATATTTTCTATCTTTTGAATCAATTGTTTTGTTAAGTCCTCTGTTATCTCTTCACTTCTTTCTTCTAAACTGCTCAGTATAACATCCCTAATCATCCACACAAGGTTTACTTTTGAATAATCAACATAGAATTGAATGTCGTTGGTTTTATTCTCCTCAATACTCATGTTTTCAGGAAAGATTATGCATGTGTTTATAGTTTCAAGTTTTATGCTTTCAACACAGCTTTCTTGGTTTTGGTACTCAATAACTTTAAACCTTGTTTCAAGTTTTTTTATGAAGGACTCTGTAAGGTTATTTTTTTCCTGTGAAAAAACTCCTATGCTTATTCTATAAATGTTTGCATGATCAAAAGCAAGTCCTAACAAAAACATAACTAGAAGCGGGCCTAAGAGCATTGTTATTATTGTTGATTTTGATTTTACAAGTATCCTTATATTTTTTTTAATTATTTGGAAGAGTTTCATTTTTTATCTTTTGGTTATTATCTTTTCAAAAATATCCCCTAATTTTGGTTCTAAAACGCTTACATGAATTATTTTATCACCAACTTCTCTTACGGTTGTTATTAGATTTCTCATTGTTTCATCAACATTCTCAGTTGTTATTATTAGTTTTTCAGGTTCAGATTCTATTCTCTTTATTTCAAACAATGAAACCCTCTTTAGTTTTTCTAAGATTAAATCATACTTCATGCTGTTTGTTTTAAGGTGTATTGTCTTTGTAGTTGAGTAAGTTCTCTTTAAATCATCAATTGTTCCTACCGCAACTATCTTTTTATCATGAAGTATTCCTATTCTTGAACAAACAATTTCAAGTTCCTCTAAGAAATGAGATGCTATTATTATTGTTGTTCCAACTTCATTTATCTTCTTTATCAGATTCCATATCTTTTCCCTGTTAAAAATGTCTAAATCAGCTGTTGGTTCGTCCATTATGAGAACTTTTGGTTTGTGAATTATTGAACATGCAATATCTAATCTTTTTTGCATTCCTCCTGAAAGTTCTCCTGCAAGTTTGTTCTTAAAATCTTTTAAGTCAACAAGCTCGAGAGCCCTGTCAATGTTTTTCTTTTTTGTTTCCCTGTCAAGATTGTATAGGGAAGCAAAGTATTCTAGGTTTTGTTTTACTGTTAGTTCATTATAAAAAGATGGTTTTTGAGATGAGAACCCAAAGAAATCCCTTATGATTTTAATATTATCATGAAGGTTTATGAATTTATCATTTATCCTATAAGTTATTTCCCCACAATCAGGCGTTAAAAATCCTATGATTATGTTTAGCAATGTTGTCTTGCCAACACCACTCATTCCAACAATTCCAAAGATTTCCTGCTCATGGATTGTTATGTTTAAATCCTTCAGAACACTTAATCTTCCATACTTGAAACTAAGCTCTCTTATCCTTATAAGTTCCCTCTTTTTTTCCATTAAATAAAAATTTGTTATTTATCTGTTTTTAAATTTTCCCTTTAAAGTTTTCATTTTTATTTTTGTCTTTATGCAAAACAAATATTTTTAAATAAGAAAAACTTACAATAATAAAATCCAAAGGGGTAGTTCATGGAAAAAAATACATTTTTAGTGCTTTCTTTAGATGATGAAAGGATTTCAAAGGTAGCAGAAGTTATGAGTAATAAAACATCAATAAGAATACTTAAACTTCTTTCAAATAAATCACTAACAGAGTCTGAAATAGCTGAACAACTTAGAATTCCGCTTTCTACGGTTCATTACAACATTCAAAAGTTATTAGAGGCAGGATTAATAGAAGCTAAAGAATATCATTATAGCAAAAAGGGTAAAGAAATAAATCATTATGCTGTTTCAAAACAATATGTTATATTTGCACACAAAATCGAAGAGAAATCAATAATAAAAGAGTTTTCAAAGATTTTAACATCAATTCTTATTTCATTAGTAACGTTGAGTTTTATAAATTACCTAAAATTAAATTTCCTTAGAAGAGATTTTCCTACTTTAAAACAAGAAGTTGCTTACGAGAGTGTTCAGGTTTTAAAATCAACCTCAACACAACCACAACTAAAAGAAACATTACAAAAAACAACACTTTATCATAATTTTTTTATTTTTATAATTCTATTAATTTTATCGTATCTTATAATATCATTTTTATTAAGTAAGTTTGATTTTAAAAAGATATTAAAAAATTATAAAACAAGAAAAAATAAGTAAAAGTAAAAAGAATATAAAATATCATGATAATAGAAATAAAGACGAGATCAAAGGAAGAGGCAATAGACATAACAGACATAATTAATTCACATATTGAAAAAAATGAAAAACAGAATAAAAACTCAAAGTTTTGTTTTTTGTTTTTATTGCATACAACAGCTTCTCTTCTAATAAACGAAGGATTTGACAAAAATCTAATAAAGGACATATTTGACCAGCTTAGCTTAATCGTTCCTGAGAAAGATTACATGCATAACAGAATAGATAATAATGCTTCCTCCCATATAAAATCATGTTTGTTAAATACGCAACTTTTAATTCCAGTTCATAATAAAAGATTGTTTTTGGGAGAATACCAAAGGGTTTTTTTGTTAGAATTTGACGGTCCAAGAACAAGAAAAATATTTTTTGAGCTTTTATAAAATTTAAAGGTGATTTAAATGCAATGCGAAATTTGTGGTAAAGAAGTAGAAAAACTTTATCTTGCAATGATTGAAGGCTCAAAACTAAAAGTTTGTAATGAGTGCTCAAAACTTGGAAAAGTACTTTCCGTTATAAGAGAAGAAAAGAAAGAAAAAGATTTTGTTATTGTAAAGAAGAATAAAGAGCCAGTTGTTGAGAAGGAATTTGTTATAGTTTCTGATTATGGTAATATTATAAGAAAAGCCAGAGAAAGATTAGGGCTTAAACTTGAGGAGTTTGCTAAAAAACTTTCATTAAAAGAATCATTTGTTCATAAGCTTGAAACATTCCAAGCAGAGCCGGATTTAGAAACAGCAGCGAGGTTGGAAAAAATTCTTCATGTAAAATTGATAGAAGAAGTTCAAGAAGTTCCAATAACAAAGAAAAATGATTTTAAGAACGAACTAACTTTTGGAGATTTAGTAAAAGTGAAAGATAAAAGAAAGAAGAATAATTAATTCTTTATTTTTTATTTTAATTTTTATCTATTATCATAAACTTTATAACTACATTGATCATTTATTTTTGTTTCAAAAATTAACTTTTCCTTTTCTAATGCTCTAAAGAATTCTGTTTTTTTAGATTCGCATTCAAGATCATTAACAGGGCAAGCATATTCACAATTATTCACAATTATTAATCCCTTTTTAAATTTATTTTGCTCAAGAACTCCTAAAGCATAATCATAAGAAGCAAATCCGAGCATTTTGTTGTCAAAATAAATTGCAGGAATCGTTGTTGTTGTTAGTATAAAATCATCATCTTTTATATTATACTTAAGAAAATTTATTAGTTCTCTTTCTGATTTCGAATAATATTCTCCCCTATATAATCCTACAACATAATTTATTTGCATTATTGTTGGAATAAAAAACAAAGTTCCTATAAAAACATTTAGGGTAACCTTGTGTATTTTCTTTTTAAGATTTTTTTCAAAAAAGGATATTCCAAAAACACTTAAGATTGCTGTAAAGAATAATATGTGTAAGGAATACCTAAGTTCTGTCCTTGCAAAGATTCCAAAGTATAAAATGTAAAACAAAAAACTAATAATGCTTATCAAAACTATATTAAATTCTAAATTTTTCATTAATCTTTTCTTATACAACATTAATTTTAAGAAATAAAAAACTCCAAAAACTGCGAATATGATGAGAGGCATATTAATAAAAATTTTCTTTAAATAATTTGAAAAATCTAGATATTCAACAAACCAAGCGTAAAGTTTTACTACATTACTAGCACTCTTTAGAGTCCATGTAAAACTACCATAAGCTATTTTGCTATATATAAAATAAGGTAGTGTTATAATTGTTAGTCCAAATACAAATTTTAATATTTCAATCAAATTTTTCTTTAAAACAAATATTTTGTTTTTGATCTTGGTAAAATTAGAATAAAATATTTTTTCTAACAAATAAACAACAACAAGAACTATTGGCAAAATTCCATAAGTGAATTTTGTCATAAAACTAATTCCTGAGAAGAGTCCTGAAAAAAAATATTTTTTGTTAATGAAAAAATAAATACTTATTATTGCAAAAGTTAGTGCAGGAACATCCGCAAGTATTCTGGTCCCATTAATTATAAACTCAAGATTTGTTATTATAAACAAGGAAGCAATTAATGCATACTTTTCTCCCCAAATTTTTTTAACAACCCCCCAAGTTAAAAACACAGACAATAAACACATTACAAATTCAAAAAAATACCCAAAAATCAAAGGATTAAGTTTGATTTTCCAGAATAGTCCCAAAATAACAGGTAATAAAAAAGGCCTAAAAGGTTCGAACAGACCAGATTTTCCTTTAGAAAAAATGTATTTTCCTAATGCAATATAAACTCCCTCGTCGGGCCAAAAAATCCTTTTACCAAAGATTATTAACAAATATGTAACTATAAAATATGCTAAAAAAAGGATAAAGATTTTTTTAAATTTAGAAAATTTTTTGTTCCAAGAATTCTTTATTTTTTTTAAAAGCATTTTAAACATTTTAATTATAATTAATTTTAATTAATTTTTATTATTTTTTATAATATTTTTAGCAACCTTCCCAACTTGTTTCTTTACATATTATTTCTTTGAGCTCTTCTTTGCTTACAACTCCTGAATAAACTTTATTGTTTATTACAAGAGAAGGAAATTCTGTTATGTTGTATTTTAAAATAATCATCTTTAAAATACCTATGTCTTGAATTGAAGCGTCAAGAGGAAAAACCAACAGAGAATCACCATAAACATTTTTGTAATAGCTTAAAATAACTCCTTGGTTTGGACAATTGGGACAGGGGTCTGTGTAAAAATAAAGTATGCTCAATATGCTTAAGTTGCAGTACTGTTTTGCTTCTTCAGCAATATTCCAATACCTTATGTTATCTAAGAGATATTTCTTTTTTATCCTAAAATAATCTTCTGTTTTTGTTGTTGTTTCCTCTCCATATTTTTCAATCTTTGATAACGACTCTCCAAGTCTTTTAACAGCGCTTTCAAGAGCAATTTTCATAACCTCACAATTATCGTTTTCTCCTAAAATCTTATTTAAGTAATCGTATTGAAGTTGTAAGTCAATTAGGTCTATTTCTTGTAATTCTGTTTTTG
>JAWBOW010000028.1:0-9528 GCA_038825775.1 Candidatus Woesearchaeota archaeon
ATTCTTACCCTTTTATCCTTTATAATTTAATATTTTAATTTTTCAACGGAATATCCTTCTAGCAATTTTTAACCTCTCACTTACATTAGTTTTTGCTAAACTTGGCTCTTCAATCTTTCCGATATAATTCATTAACTCCCATTGTGTTATTCCTAAAATTGAAGCGGTTCTAGCTATTGAAATTCCATGATAATAAAGTTTTGCTCCTTTCTTTATCTTTGCCTTTTCAATCACTTCTTGCACATAAATCTTTAATTGCGAGTCAATTCTTGATATTTCTGAGAAAATCTCTTTTATTATCTTTCTATAAAACTCAATGTTCTGTTTTATTAGTTGTAATTTTGCAAACTCTAATTTCTTTTCAAACAAACTTTGATTTTCAAAGCCACGCTCCAATATCTTTGATAGTGCATAAATCAGAACTGCAATTGTTATTGAATCCTCGTCTTGGAATATGCTTGCGTTGTGTATTGTGTGGTCACTTATCTCTTTTAATTTCAAAACATCCTTTTGTCTTAAAGCACTTATAGAATCCTCTATAATCTTTATGTTATCATTCCTTATTATCTCGTTCATAACACCTCTTTTTTTTAATTAATTCCTTTCTTGTTTTCCTCCATTATTTTTATTCTTTTAAGTTTTTTATTTCTTTTCCTTTTATATTTTTTTGGTTTTATAACCTTTTTGTGCTCGTAAATGCTTTTGACATCAATGTTTAAGATTCCATAAATTGCCCTTTTCTTTTTACAAATAGCAGCCCAATACCTATCACCATAAGACCAATGCCACCACTCAGCATAATAATTTACAAAACCTGCTTTTCTCATAACCCTTACTAATAATCTCCTGTTAATTCTTGCTTCTTTTGAAATTCTTTTAGAATTTGTGTATGAAAGTTTGTTTGTTTCGTTAACCTTTGTTCCCATATCAAGTTCTTTATTATCAGGCCCAACAATTGTTACATCAACAGCACCGCCTGTTGCGTGTGGTGGGTATTTAAAAGCAGAAGCAACAAATTTTTCTGTCATTTCCTTAATCTTTTTATTGTCTAGTTCAGGATATTTTTTTCTGAGCATCTTATAGTGTGAGACGAATAATTTTCTCTGGGTTAATAAAGTTCTATACCCCTCATAAATCTTTAATCTGTAACCCTTTGGCAGTAATCTTTGAGCTTTTAACAATCTCTTTGCAACTCCCTTTCTTACATAACAAACATCCTCTGGAATTCCCTCTTCTTTCCTAATTTCAGGATCCAAACTTATAATAATGTTTTTAGAATAATTCTTTAGATTAACAAGTTTTTCTCCACACTCAACAACAGGAATTTTTTTCAAGATTTCTTCCAAATTCCTCTTTTTTTTCTTATCGCTCATCTTTAATTTTTTCTTTTTTTCTTAATATTTTGTTTTATTCTTTGTTTTTTAAAGAGTAAAAAGATACTTATCATGATGATAAACAAGCACAAAATTTGGGTTTGTGTTAGTCCTAGCAGAATTATTTTTTCTTCTCTGAAAAACTCCATAAAAAACCTTACGATGCTGTAAAGTATTAAGTATAATAGAAATCTTGCTCCTGAGAAGAGTTTTATATTTAAAGAGAATATTCTGAGTTGTTTTTTATCTTTTGTTTTGTAAAGAAGCAAAAACACAATTAAGTTTAATATTGACTCGTAAATTTGAACAGGATGTCTTGTTGTTCCTAAATACTCAATTCCAAAAAACAATTTTGTTGGCCTTCCATAACAACAACCGTTCAAGAAACAACCAATCCTTCCAAAAGCTTGAACTATTGGAATGAAGATTGCATAAATGTCCAAGTATTTTTTAAAATCAATCCTACTGATTTTAAAATAAATAATAAATCCTAAAAGCCCAAAGAATAAAGCCCCAAAAAAACTCAGACCACCGCCTTGAAAATTAATCATCTCAATTGGTTTTTGCAAAAAATGATTTAGATTCAAAATAACATACAATAATCTTGCCCCGATTATTGAGCAAATAAATGTTATTAAGAAAGAATTAAGTATTTCTTCAAACTCTTTTTTGTATAACTTTCTTGCTGTTAAAAGAGCAACTAATATTCCCAAACTAACAAAAAAACCCCAAGAATAAATTCTTATTCCAAAAATATTGAATAAAACCCTTACAGGATAATAATTTATCATAGCACAAAAAAATTTTTTAATCTTTATAAAATTTTGTTTTTCTTGAAAAGTTTAAAAAAATTTATAAACCATTATTTGTTAAGGGTTTTTTATGGTAAAGATTGATAAGAGATTTCTAATAATCAACTTCAAAAACTACGAGCAAGGGATTGGCTTGAATGCTGAGAAGCTCGCAATTTTAGTTGAGAATTATTCAAAAAATTTTCGCAAGAAATTGAATTTAGAGGTTTTTATTGCTGTTAATCCAGCAGATGTTTTTAGAGTTGCTTCAAAGACAAAACTAAAAGTTTTTAGTGTTGCAGAACCATTAACTTATGGAAGGAATACTGGTTTTGTTATTCCAGAAGCCCTAAAACAAAACAATTGTTCTGGACTATTAATAAATCATTCTGAGCATAAGATTAGTTATGATGGTATAAAATTTTTAGTTAATGCTTGCAAAAAACTAAGAATGATTTCATTAGTTTGTGTTCCAAATGTTTATGAATTAAAGAAAGTTTTAGAGTTAACTCCTGATTTTATTGCTTTAGAACCCCCAGAATTAATTGAAGGGGATGTTTCTGTTTCAAATGCAAAGCCAGAAATAATTTCACAGGCAGTTAAAATAATTAATTCTAAAAAAGCAAGAACAATATTGCTTTGTGGTGCTGGTGTTAAAAACAAGGAAGATGTTAAAAAAGCATTAGAACTTGGCACAAAAGGTGTTTTGGTTGCTTCTGGATTGTTAAAAGCAAATAACAAGAAAAAAGAACTTCTTGATTTAATAAAAGGTTTTGAACTTTAAACCACAATTGCATAAATTATTTCGTTACCATAATCCTTTTCTTCTCCATTATCATCAACATACTTTACTTCTATCTTTATCGTGTAAGTTCCTCTAACACTTCCAAGAGTTGGTTGAACTGCTATTGCAACCCTTTGATTATCATAACCATTTATTTCATACTCTTTCTTTGGAACTAAATGTTTTATTTTACTATAATCGTCTATAGGATCTTTGTTTGGTTTAAAACCATTTTTTACTTGAACATTTATAAGAAATTTCTTTTTGCTTGCAAAATGATTTTGGATGTTTAATGTATAAACAGCATACTTTCCAACAGGAATTTCTTTCCTGTTAGTTCCAACACAAACTCTTTGAGAACTATCGCAAAGAATGTTTTCAATTTGCTTTTCAAAATTTTCAACAGGCATCTTTGTAATGTCCTCACTATTTCTAAAAACATTCCTCAAAAAATAAATTCCCATGCTAAGTATTGTTATTGAAAGTATTAAAGTCACTAAAAAACTTGTTGACAATTCAAAACCCTTCTTTTTCATAAAAACACCTCAATTCAGAATTTATAAACACTAAAAAATATTGTCCAAAACAAGATTAATGTTATGCCTCCAATAAGCACTAAATAATAACCTGCTAGTTCTGATTTTTCAAATAACTTGTAAATGCCAACACCCATTATTATAAAACCAAACCACAATAACTTGTTTAATAAAAAACTAATTATTCTGAATTTCTGCTCAAAACTAAGTTTTTTCCTCAACATTTTAAAAAATAGAATTTTAAAAATTTTTATTCTACCATTATTGTGAATCTTTTATCAGCGTATTCTACTACATTTTGTGTTTGTGTTGGGTCTTTTATTATAAAACCACAATAATATGTTCCTTCAGAAGCATCTCTTGCAACTCTTATTTCTAAATTAAGAACAACTGTTTCTCCTTTTTTAATGAAATAGCTTTTTAGTGTTTTAAAACTTATTTTTTTAAAGTTTGGATTGTCTGCTGTTGAAGCATAACAAGTTATAACAGAATCATCTTTATTCCAATCCCCTGTTTCATTAATCTTTCCAGTTCCCATTAATATAAAATTTTTATCTTCATTAAATTCGTTCTTTACAGCAAAAGGTATCATTTTTTTATCTCCTCTTTTTATTGCCATTTCATTAATTCCTAAAGTTAATCTTGCGTTTGCTTTTGCAAGCTCTTCACTTGATATCATTAAAGATTCTTCAAGAACAAATTCTGTTGGCTCACAACAAACAGGGGTTAAAACTCTTTTTATAAAATAAGCTAGTAAAGAAAGAACTATTATTGCAAACACTATTAATATTTTCTTCTTAACACTTAATTTTTTTAAACTTAATTTCTTATTCAATTCTGGCATAACACTTATTTTTTTTAAAATTTTTTGTAGTATTAAAACTTTATCTTTTTATTTTAAAAATTCAATTGTCCTAAATAGAAAACTTTAAAAATCATTCATAGTTCCTATTCTGCTTATGGCAAGATTGAGAAAAGCAATTGCTTATAGGAGGTTAGAAAGACCATACACTAGAATCTCAAAGTACAGGCAAAAATCATTCATTAGGGGAAGGCCTCATCTTAAAATTGTTAAGTTCAACATGGGAAACCCAAAGAGAGAATTTCCAGTAAAAGTTTTGTTAAGATCAGACAAATCATTACAGATAAGGCAAGAAGCAATAGAATCGGCAAGACAATCAGCAAATAAGTTTTTGGAAGAAAAAGTTGGAAAACTAAACTACTTTTTTAGGGTTAGGATGTTTCCACATCATGTTTTAAGAGAAAACCCATTGGCAAGTGGTGCTGGTGCTGACAGGTTAAGCACTGGAATGCAGAAGGCATTTGGAAAACCAATAGGAATTGCTGCTCAAGTGAAAAAAGGTAAAATTTTGTTTGAGATTCAAGTTGATGAGAAAAATATTGAGTTAGCAAGAACCGCTCTTAAAAAGGCAGTTTATAAACTTCCAATCTCTGGAATTATAGAGGTTAAGGGGAAATTAAAAGCCTCTTAAAATTCTTTTTCAAAATTTTTATCAAAATTTTTATAATACAAAAATATTTAAACTAATAAAAATTTTTTTATGTTGAGAGGGGATTTTTATGTTGGTTAATGAATATGTTAACATTGGAAGTAATTCATTAATAGTCCTTATTATTGGAATAGTCATAGGTTTGTTCTTGAAGAGAATTATTTATTCAATACTTAACAAGTTCAAGAGTTATGAGGTAGATTTTGCTCTAAAATACACTAAAAAAATCTGGTTTTTTTTGGTTCTAACAGCAATAAGTTATGCGTTGTCATTCACAGCAACAGCACTGCATTTTAAGAGTAGTATTGTTAGAACAATAGATTCTCTAACAGTAATCTTTGCATTTTATGCTGCAATCTTATTTATTAATTCTTTATTACTGATTTGGTTTTATTTTATTGATTTGAGAGATAATGGTAAGAAGAGAATTCCTTCAAAATCAAGGTATGATGTTGTTATTAAGATCGTTGATGGTGTTTTGTGGTTTATCTGTTTTATACTAATACTGAACATTTGGGGTATTAAGATAACTGCTTTTCTCACAGGACTTGGAATTGCAGGAATTGTAGTTGGTCTAGCACTACAAAATACTCTTGGGGATTTCTTCAGCGGAATTGCTTTGATGGGTGATCATCCCTTTAAGATTGGGGATGTTATTGAAGTTGATAATGTTTTTGGAATTGTTTATGATATAAGTTTTAGGAGTGTTAAGATAAAAACTTATGATAATGAAATAGTTACCCTGCCAAATTCTAAAATTGCTTCTTCAAAAATAATAAACCACACTGCACTAACTCCAAGAAGGTTTTTTATTGATTTTAGTGTTGAGTATGGAAGTGATGTTGATAAGGTTAAAAAAATTGCTTTGAAATCATTACAAGGAATTCCTGAAATTCTAAAAGATCCGGAGCCGTTTGTTTATTTTTTGGATTTGGGAGAGTATGCTTTAAAGTTTAGAATTGCAGGTTGGGTTAAAACTTATGATGATTTGTGGAAAGTTCGGGAAAAGGTAAGGATTAATCTTTATAAAGAATTCAAAAAATCAGGAATAAAGTTTGCATTCCCAACAAAAACAATACATGTAAAAAAATAATAAGGCCTTTATGGATAAAATATTTGTTGTAAAGAATGCTTGTCCTTTGTGCGGTAGTGATGTTTATGGAAATGATAATCTCAAATATTATTGTAAGAGATGCGATATTCTTTTCAGGAAGGAAAGCTTGAGAATCTTAAAGGAAGAGTTTGTTGGTTCAAAGGGTTCTATGAAATTTCACTCTCTAAACTGCACCTCTGTTAAAAAATTATTAGACCATAATAAAGTATTTTTTAAGACAAAGGAAGATGCTCTAAAACAAGGATTTAAACCTTGTAATTTGTGCTTGAAGGGCAAAGAAGAAAAAATAAAAAAAGAAGAATTAAAAAATTAAAAAAGATAGTTAGAATTTAGAACAAAAAAATTTATTTTGGTAGAATAATTAAGAAGAGTTTTTTGAAGAAAAATAAAAAATGAACAAATAAAAAAATTTGGTAAGAAAGAAATAGTAAAAATTTTTTTGTGGTGGTCTAAAATGCCAGGCACACAGCATAAAGAACAAAGGATTGCTGTTTTTGTTGACGTTCAAAACATGTATTACTCTGCAAAACACCTTTACAAGTCAAAGGTTAATTTTAGAGAGTTGCTTAGAGAAGCGGTTAAGAATAGAAAGTTAGTGAGGGCTATTGCTTATGTTATAAAAGCAGATATTAAAGAAGAGGATGTTTTCTTTGAAACACTAGAAAAGATTGGTTTTGAGGTTAAGATGAAGGAATTGCAAGTTTTTTATGGTGGGGCAAAGAAAGGTGATTGGGATGTTGGAATTGCGATTGATGCTATTGAATTAGCCCCAAAGATTGATGTTGTTGTTTTAGTTAGCGGTGATGGCGATTTTGTGCCTTTGGTAGAGCATTTAAAAAGAGCTCTTGGTTGTAGGGTTGAGATTATTGCATTTGGAAGGTCTTGTTCTTCAAAACTCATAGAAGTTTCTGATAGTTTTACAAACCTTGACGAAAATCCAGGAAGGTTTTTGATGTAATTTTTTTTTTTTAACTATTCTCTAACCTGTAAATCTCAAAAACAATCCTGAAAATGCTTGCTACTGAAAGAACCATAACTAAGTAATTCTCAAAACCAAAACCAATGTCAAATATCTTAATCCCTCTTTTTTGATCAAAAAACGCTATTAAGAATATTATTGCAAAGATTCCCATCAAAACAAAAAGCAACTTTAAAATTTTTAGATTATGCTCCTTCATTTTATCTCTTCAATCCAAGTTTTTGTTCTTTAACCTTTTCCTCCCAATAACTCTTCTTCTTCTCTGTTTTCTGCTTTAACAATTCTTTAACATTCAGTGTTTTCCTATTAATCCTTGATAACGTGTCTAAGTAGCGTGTCGGGTCCTTAGCATTCAAGATTGAGATTAATTGTTTTAACTCGTTTATAAAATCATTAAGTATCTTTTTTATTTTATCAATATCTTGAATTATTACCTTAACATCCTCCCCAACTTCATAGTGTTTTAACTCCTCACTGCTAACTATCAAATTAATTATTGAAGGAACTGCCTTTTCAACACTTATTCTTTCTCTCAAAACACTCTTTGAAATATTGTCCTCTATAAAAATCTCAAATATTGCACTATTTTCTTTTGGCAAATAATTCCTAACATTTATTTTTTCTAAACTAACATATACTAACTTCATCCTTTTCAATATAAAAACCAACACTTATTTAAATCCTTCTTTTTTATTAATTAATTATGAACGAGCAAAACTTTAATTCAATCATTGTTTATAAAAGCCAGGACATTATCGAGAGGGCTTTTAAAAAACTAAGAAAGTTCAGGCAAAAAAGGGTTGGTGTGAAAAAGAAAAAATCTTTTGAAAGAAGAGAATCTTATGACGAAAAACAGGAGATAATGATTTTTAAAGAGTCAGTTGTTAATGATTTAAACAACATTGTAAAATCATTACCAACAATTGAAAACCTTAACGATTTTTATAAGGAATTGATTAATGAAAAAATTGGAATTGTCAATATTAAAAAATCCTTAGCTGCTTTGTCTTGGGCTTCTAAAAAAATAAGTGAGGTCTCAAAAAAATACTCTGAAAAAAAGGGTTTTATCGGAAGAACTTCCTCATTGCTAAAAAGAATTTCCAAGGACTTGGATTTTTTAGAGTTTGTTAGGAAAGAATTCAAGGAGTTTCCAAGAGTTAAGGATTTGTTCACAATAATTATTACTGGATTCCCAAATGTTGGAAAAACAACCCTGCTTTACAAGCTTACCGGTTCAAAACCAGAGATAAAAAATTATGCTTTCACAACAAAACAACTAAACATTGGCTACTTAAGAATTAATGGTTTTGAAGTTCAAATTATTGACACTCCAGGAACTTTGAACAGAGCTGAAAAGATGAATGTTTATGAAAAACAATCCTTCTTGGCAATAAAACACTTAGCTGACATAATTGTTTTTGTAATTGCTTATGATTATGAACTTAAAAAACAAATAAAACTCTTGAACAGGATTTTATCATTTAAAAAACCAACACTAATCTTTTTGAATAAGGTTGAGATAAGCGATGAAAACTTTGTCAAGGATTGTTTTGTTAATCTTGAAGAATTCTCTAAAAAAACAGGTTTGAAACTAGAGATTTTCACAGATACTGATTTGTTAAAAAAAGAGCTTGAAAAGGGATTTTTTGAGAGCAGAAAAAAATAAGAAATAAAAAATTTTTAGGATAAGATTAATAATTTGTTCTTAAAAAAAATTTTAAAATCTAACAAAAAAATTTTTAAGAAGATTAAGAAATTATGAAATGCATAAAAAACTAAAAAACCTTAAGCCAGAAAAATTTAATAACAAAAAAATCTTTATTCAAAAAAATCCCTTATTCTTCCTGATCTTCTTCTCTCCTAATAACCCTAACAGCGTCCATCTTTAAGGTTATTGGTATTGGAACAGCAGCATCTAGTAATTCAACAACAACCTCTTCCTTTGTCTTATCAATCCTTGTAATCTTCGCCTTTTCACGCTTGAAAGGACCAGAAATAATTTCAACAATATCATTCTTCTTAATAACCATCTCCTTCTTCTTCTCAACCTCAACCATGTGCTCTATTTCAGAATAAGGAACAGGATTTTTTAATAGTCCCCTAGCATATGGAACTCCAAGAGAAGCTTGCTCAGCATCAGCCCTGGAGTTTGCCTCAATAAAAATATAACCCCTCATTCCATAAGGCATTATTACAGAATAAACATTGAGTTTTTTCTTAATAGCATTACTAGCAACAAAACCCATAACTTGCTCTTCCCTATTCGCTGTTACTCTAAGAACATACAACTCAGGCATTCTTTATCACCCTCTTTTACATTATGGCTTGTTGTAACAAATAAACAACCAAACCAATTAGTCCAAGAGCAACCATTCCCAAACTAGTAACCTTAACAATCATCTTATACTCTTGACTTGTTGGTTTTTGAGTTAGTGTGAAA
>JAWBOW010000028.1:9538-13215 GCA_038825775.1 Candidatus Woesearchaeota archaeon
TCTTGCACTCAAGAATAAAGGTTTTTAGAGATGAAACTAACGACTTGAAAAAACCTGCTGTTCTCTTAGGAAAACTCATTATTTTCTTTATCATAAAAACCACTATTCATTGTGGATTAAATCAGTATTTTTAAAGCTTGTGATTTTTCACAAAAGAAAAAAAATTCTTAATCAACAAACTCAATACCAAGTTCTGTCTCAATATCCTTGGCTTTTTTTGTCTTAATCCTCTTGCTAGGGCCTAAAATTTGTGATGATTTAACACCAGTAATTATTAGCATAACCCTAATTGTTTTTGCCATGTCCTCACTAATCTGAGCACCCCAAATAATCTTTGCATCAGGATCCAACTTTTCAGAAACAGTCTCAACTACCTTTCTCGCCTCTTCCAAAGTCATATCTAAGCCGCCAGAAATGTTTATCAAAGCACCATTCGCTCCTGAAATATCAACATCCAACAAGGGATTATTAATTGCCTTTTCAACACACTCAACAGCCCTATCACCACTATCTGACTCTCCAACACCAATCATTGCAACACCACCATTACTCATTATAGTCCTAACATCTGCAAAGTCCAAATTTATAAGTCCTGTTTTTGTTATCAACTCTGCAATTCCCTTCACAGCATTGGTTAGGATTTCATCAGCAACCTTAAAAGCAGTGTGCAATGGCAAATCAGGAGCAATCTCTAAAAGCTTATCATTGGGAATAACAATCAAAGTATCAACTATCGCTTCTAACCTTTCCAAACCATTAATAGCATTCTCCCAACGCCTCTTTCCCTCCATAGAAAAAGGCAGAGTAACAATGCCAACTGTTAAAGCACCTGTTTTTTTTGCAATCTCAGCAATCACCGGAGCAGAACCAGTTCCTGTTCCACCTCCTAAACCGCAAGTAATAAAAACCATATCAGCACCTTGTAATGCCTCCTTTATCTCATGCTCATTTTCCTTAGCAGCTTCCTCACCAATCTTTGGGTCAGAACCAGCTCCCAAACCATGAGTTAGTTGTTTTCCAATCAAGATTTTCTTGTCAGCAGTAGTATACAACAAGTCCTGAGCATCAGTATTGATAGCAATTGTTTCAGCACCAACAATTCCAACCTCAGAAATCCTGTTAATAGTATTATTACCTCCTCCTCCAGTTCCAACAACCTTTATAGAAGCCCTTTGTTTTGAAAGCAATTGTTCAAGTTCAGCGTCAATCTCATTTACTCTCCTATCAATTTTTTCATAACCCACAAAAACCACCTTTTTTTTGTTTGTTAGTATTGCTTGCAAAAAAATTATTTATTGATTTTTAAAAAATTACTTCTAATATTTAAATCTTTTTAATCAAGTTTTAATTTCAAAAAATTTTTAAACTACGAATTTATTATTAGTAAAAAAAAAGAGGTGTAATGTTGAATTATAAAAAATCACAACTCTCAATATTCATAATTATTGGAATAATAGTTGTTCTAATGCTAATCTTAGCTTTCATCCTTTCATTCTCGTTTTTTAACACAACACTAAGACAAAACATTATAGCATCATCAACAAGAAAGAGCATAGCAACACAAATAGAAACAACAATACAGGATTGTCTGCAAACAAGTGCTGAAAAAGCATTATTGCTTGTAGGACAACAAGGAGGTTATATTTATTCTTACCAAGGAGGCCTAACAGAACTTCCAATAACTATTTTAGGCACAAACATTACAAGACAAGTGTATGTTGGAACTGAAAAGTTTGATATTCCATTCTGGATAATTAGAGATCCTATTGATAACCCCCCAGCATATCCAAGATACGATTATTATGGCCTGCCAATAATTGTTTATTTACAACCAGAAGACATAAAAACCTCAAACAAAAAAATAATAACAATAAAAGAACAACTAGAAAATTATGCAACTCTAAAATTCCAAGAGTGCTTTAACATCTCAAGATTAAACCAGAGCATAAGGGCAAAGATTTATGAAAAGGAAAAACCAAAAATAAAAGTCACATTCTCGAGAAAAAACACTCGCTTTGAGCTTGAATATCCAATAATAATTTATGACAGGCAAATGAACAACAAAGTTTATACTTCTGATGTTAGGTTCGTCTCAATTTATTCTTTATTAAGAATGCTCTTAGAAAGAGAAATGAAAAACCTAACATTCACTTTTACAGAGGATGGAATGCTAATAAACCCTTACAAGGGAACAATAGGAATAGAAAAGATAAAAGGAACTGTTTATGATGTTGGAAAAATCATTGACTCAAAAGCAAGAATAAACAATAAGCCATACGAGTTTGTTTTCTTAATGCAAAACAGAAATCCAGTTTTGCAAAACATTCCAATAATAGAATTATTCATTGACGAAAGCTATGATTTTTCACCTTTTGCTTTTGATCCTGACGAGGATGTTTTAAGCTTAAAAATAAAAAACAAGAGAACAAACCAAGAAATAAATAATTCTGTTTTTTACGCTTTTAAAGAATTTATTGGGACTAACGAGTTCATAATAAATGTTACAGATACTGGAAACCTTAGTGATTGGCAGGACAGCGTTATAATAAATGTTAAGTGCCAATACTTTGCTCCTAATGAAAACTCAGGTAATGTTGCTTTTAAGATTAATAATGAAAATTGGAGTTTTAACAACCAAATATTCTCTTACAACCCACACTGTTGTGATCCAACAACACAACTAAGCTTTAGAGCAGGAGAAAAAGCAAAGATGAAAATACCAAACACTAATGAAATTTGTGATTGCACTTGCACACAATTAGGAGATTGCATCAACCCACAATGCGGAAGTGAAAATTGTTGTTATGGTTTTGGAGATTGTGAGTGTAAAGAAACTGAAAATTGTGAGCCACCATTTTGGATCCATTATAATTTGGGCAATAACGATCAATGGTGCAGACAAAGATTTGGAAATAGACCTTATTGTTGTAAGTTTGAACGTTTTCATGATCCTGAATTATCAATGGGTCATGATCCTGAATTATCAGAACAGAGTTGCTTCCCAGCCGGTGTTTTGGTTTTGATGGCAGATTGGAGTTATAAACCAATAGAGGATGTTGTGCCTGGTGATGTTGTTGTTAGTTATGATTTTGAGAATAAGAAATTTAGTGTTTCTAAGGTTTTGGAAGTTGAGAGTCCAATAAGGGATAATCTTTGTGTTGTGAGGTTTAATGATAGTTCTTTCTTGAATGTTACTTGGGATCACCCAATATTTACTTTGAAGGGCATAAAGTCAATTATTCCAGAATATTCTGCTGAGCGTGAAGAACTTAACATTACCCAATTGAGTGTTGGGGATGATGTTTATGCTTTTGACAAAACAAACAACAAAACTATTGTTAAAAAGGTCGTCTCTATTAATTGCAACAGAATTGTGATTAAAACCTATAACCTCTTGAACCTAACTCCCCACAACAACTACTTTGCAGACAACGTGCTGGTGCATAATGAGAAGTGTGTTATACGACCTTGAAATTTTAGATTATTTTAATATAGATTATTTAATAAATTAAGTTTATTAGGTAAGGCGTGCCTTTTTTTAATTTTATTAATTTTTTCATATCTAAAGGATTTAAGGGGCTTATTTCATAAGGTAATATAAATCCTAAATTTCTATCTTCAGATGCACTGATAGGATAATCAAATTTATAATTTTTTAATATTTCTAAATTTATCCA
>JAWBOW010000029.1:0-13115 GCA_038825775.1 Candidatus Woesearchaeota archaeon
AAATAGATTTAGTTTTAAACGGAACAAACATGAGCTGTAATCCTTTTGGCTCAATATTTGTTGAAAACCAACACTACAACATCACTGGTTATGACCAAAGTTATGATTTAATGAGAGCACTCACAACAACACCTTACACTGCAACTGATTTTAATTTAAACAAGAGAACAACAACAGAATCCAACAGAACAACTTACTGGCGAATTAGAATTCCATCAGGAGCAAAAGGCGTATGCCAAGGGAACATTACACTATCAGCACAAGTTGGATAAAAATAAAAAAAGAAAACTTAATAAAAACAAAATAATTAAGAGGAATAAAAATGCAAGCGAACAAGTCAAGCAAAAAAAAGAGTAATAAAAAAATTAGGACTCTTATCTTCATCTTTTTACTAATTTTCTTGAATTCTAAAATTATCAGTGCCAATATTGGAGTAAGCCCTGGAGTTCTTGTTTTTGAAAAGATGTTAAGAGATGGTTTTCAACAGAGAACTTTAACAATAACATCATTATCGGATGTTTCAACAGTTGTTGTTGAAAAATATGGTTATATTAAGGACTGGATAAACATAACTAACACAACCTTTAACATCACCTCTAAAAATCCTTATTATTTAAAAATAATCGTAAGAACTCCTTCTGACATAGCAACTGGAAATTACACTGGTTATTTGCTCGTTAAAAAAATTCCAACAAACATTGGCTTAAACACAACAGCATCAGCAATAATAATGAGCATTCAAATACCAATAACAGTTGAAGTTATTGGTGAGGAAATAAAGAGTTGCACTGCAACTTCCTTTAACATTAAAAACACAGAAGTTGGCAAAAACACAAAATTAAGCTTTTATTTAAGAAATACTGGAAATGTTAGATTAAGCCCCAGAATAAATTATCTTATTTGGGACAAAGAACAAACTAAAATAATTGCAAACGAAACATTAACTGCTGAAGAAATATATCCAAGTTTAGAAGGAAATTTTGAAGTTGAGATTAAAACCAACGATTTAAGCATTGGACAATACTGGATTGACATTTCAATTCCAGAATGTTTTGCATCAAAACTACTAACATTTGATGTTCTAGAAAAAGGCGCTCTAAGTGCTAGTGGAAGATTATTAAGAATAGAAAACCCTGTGTGGGTTAGTGTTGGACAAACAATAAGCATAAAAGCAATATTCGAGAATAATGGAGAACAAGATTATAATGCAAAATTCAAGGGGAAAATAGAATTAGATGATACTTTAGTAGAAGTTCTTGAATCAGAAGAACTCTTTGTAAGACAAGGCGAAACAACAAACTTTGAAATGTTTTTCAAACCAAAACAAGAGGGAAGGTATATTATAAGAGGAGTAGTTTATTATGCTAATAAAAAAACAGAAGAAACATTTAGTGTGTTGAATGTAAAGCCAAGAAAAGCATTCGATTGGTTAATAATTGTTTATGCATTAATAATTTTAATCATAATACTTCTATTGGCAATAATCAAGAAGAAAAAGAGAAAAAGATTCAAGTATGTTTATAGGTTTAGGTAAGAAATTTTTGAGTTAAAATAAAATATTAAATAAAATACATATATTAAATAAAAAACAAAAAAAGATAATATTTAAGCAAACAACTACAAACATGCAAAAAACAGAACTTGAAATTGCAATAATAGTATTATTATTATTTTCAGCAGGAATTTTAAGCTTGTTCTTAATAAAGCCAAGCATAGTTGGGTTCATAATCTCAACCACAAATGTTATTGATGTTCCACCAAACAAAACAATTCTTTACTATCCTGAAAATAATTCTTTAGTGTTTGATAATCCTTTATTTTTAAAGTGGTATAAAACAATAGAACTAAACAACGATCCTGTAATTTATGATTTATTATTAGCTAATGACTCTGATTTTAATACAACTTTAATAAACGAAACAGGAATTGAAGGAATTAATGAAAGCAACGGAACAATAATATCTTATGAAATTACCATTCCTCTTGAAAAAAAGTATTATTATTGGAAGGCAAGGGCTTTTGACGGCAATTTTTATGGCGAGTTTTCTGATGTTTGGAATTTTAAGTATTGTTATGGAAATAATGCACCAATAATAGAACCAATAGGGGCTCAAAGTGTAAAATACGGAGAATACTTTTATTATAAAGTCACATTTTCAGATCCTGATAACGACCCATTAAATATTACAGACAACACAGAATTATTTGACATAACCCAAGATGGAATAATAAGTTTTATAGCCACTTCTAAGCCAGGAAGTTATGTTATAACAATCTTAGTTAATGATGGTTGTAATATAACTCACGACATCTTCACTCTAACAATACTTCCAAGAGAAGAAGAACAACCTCCAAGTGGAGGAGCTGGTGGAGGGGGAGGTGGCGGGGCAGGTGGTGCAATAACAGGACCTTCTGTTCAAGTTTATTATCCACAACCAAAAAGAGAAGAGAAAAAAGAAAACATAAGTGAAGAAGTAAAGGAAATACTAACAGAAGAAGAAAAGAGATTCTTTAATAAGATAAAAATGATTTATTTAGGAGACCTTGACATAACTCCAAAGATTTATTTTGAAATGTATGAAGGTCCTGTTTGGTTTTTCACTTATTACAAAAAGAACTACTTTATGACCTACACAAAAATATCAAACAGTTCTTTTTACATAGCATTCTTGGACGGGCCCGGAATTTTGTTTAGAAAACCATCAAGCACAACCTTAAATATTGATGAAGACCCTCTGGATGATATTCTAATACAATTTTATAATCTCACTCTGGAAAATGCATCAATGAGTATAGAAGCGATAAAAAAGAAAGAGGTTGAGAAACCAAGGTTGATAATAACCGCAGCAGCATTTAGAATTGGGTTTTTAATAATATTTATAATTCTTGGAGTTTTATTATTGTTACTCCTGTTAAAATTACTTTTAAGGAAAAAAGGACTAAAATTCTACAAGAGAATTGCTAAAATACAGGAAGATGTTTATGAAGTTAGAATTGTTTTGGAGAATTACTTGAAAACAACAATGGAAGAAATAACAATTCAGGATTCTTATCCCAAGGATGCAGAGACATCCGAAATAAAAGTATTCTCGGAAAGCAAAAAAGAGATAAGGGAAGAAATATTTGATGAGAAAAACACTAAAGTAGTAAGATGGTATGTGAATGATTTAAAAGTAGGAGAAAAACTAATGTTTTATTATGCACTAAAGACAAAGAAGAGCATATTTTCACTTAGAAGCATGAGAGCAGAACTAAGTTATAAGATAAAAATCTTAGATTCTTATTTGAATTTTGTTAAAAAGAGTTCTTGATAGTTTTTAACTTACTTTTCTGTATGTTTTACTTTCTTTTTTATAACCACTACCATCATAATTTTGTCCTCGCAAAATTGTGAATTTTAATAATTTTAATAATAAAAATATTTTTGTGTTAAAATATTTAATTAATTTAAATATTTAAGATTAATTAAATTATTAAAAAATTTTAGTATAAAAACATATTAGTTACTTGAGTTATAATGATTTTTAAGTCATTATTATATTTTAATAATATTTATTTTAGAAAATAGAAAAGTATTTAAATAACTAAAATAATAAAAATTCATTATTGTCTAAATAATAGAAAAAAGGCTTGAAACTTTATTATTTATTTTTTGTATTTTAAACCAAAAAATTTCATTAACCACACAGAGGATCTTCATGAAGAGGGTAAACATTCCTTTAAAAGACGAGATTCACCAAAAAGCCAAGATAATTTCTGTTCTAAAAAATATTACTTTAAATGAATACTTACAAAAGGCAATAGAAGAAGCTATAGCAAAGGACGAAAACATACTATCAAAAATAGACAAGCTTAAGGAAAAGAAGAATGAAAAATGAATACAAACAAGCCCTGGGAAAAAGAGGAATCTTTCATAAAAGGATTTCTAAGAAAAAATTATTCATTAATTCAAAAGCATCAAGAATCATGCTCACACAAGCAAGCAGACAAGCAAGCAAGCGAGTTTTTTTCAATAATGGTCCTCCAGGACACAGCACAAGCAGGCATTGGGATGAAACAATCTTGTTCTGAATTCTTTTCAGACACCCCCAATCCAAAGATTCATCCCAAGAAAACAAGCAAACAGCTTCAATGCCCTGCTGTGCTGTTTTTTCTTTTTTTTATCACAATAATCTTATTGCAAAATACAAGAACATCAACAGCTGCAAACATAAACATAATTAGTCCTCAAACAATTTATTATGGAATAAACAATATTAATTTCATAATAAATACTAACGAAACATTCGACGGTTTTGTTTTATACAATTTAACCAATAACTTAATCCCTAATGAAAATAATTTTACATTCGAAAAGGACGATTTTGAAGAACTAAATCCTGAATTAAAAATAATAAATCATACTTTTTTAGTAAACGCGAGTTTAGGATTTTATACTATAGAAACATTACTTTACAGAAAACTTGAAAACGGAACAACCATTTTAGAGAACATTGATTATAAAACAGGAAATGTTTTTTTTGATAATGTTGCTCCAACAATTCTAACAAAAAGTCCAAACGGAATCATAAACAATTATAATGTAATAATGAGCATTGTTACTAATGAGAATTCCCTCTGTAGTTTTTCCGAAGACAATGAAACATGGATTTTAATGTTAGGAAATGAAAAAAACCACACTTACAACCTAACATCCATATTAGAATTAGAAGGTGATGGTGATTATTTTTATTATATTTACTGTAAAGACAACTTTGATAACAAAGCTTATACAACAATAAACTTTTCACTTGATACAACAGCTCCAAATATAGTGAGCTCAGAACCATCAAATCTTTCAATAATAAGTTCTAAAGAATTTGAAATTAAGATAGTAACAAATGAGAATTCTATTTGCAGGTATAGTTTTGAAAAAACTAATTTTCAAAGCATGAATTCAATGACAGATATTGGCACAATCCACACTCTAAATTTAAATTTAGAAGACAAAACTTATACTTTATACTTCTTATGCAAGGATTATGCAGAAAATATTATGGAACAACCATTTATGCTTTTATTTACAGTAGACACTCCTCCAAGAGCAGAGATCGAATTCAAGGAGAGAATAAGTTATGGAACTTTTGAGGTTAGAGTTAAAACAAGTGAAGAAGTAAAAAGCATAACATTAGGTTATGTTTTAAGCTCTGACCCTTCAAGCACTATAATAGTCCCGCTTATCGGTTCTGGTAGGGAATATAAAGGTTTTATTTTAATAGAACAAGACGCTGGAGAACAGATTGGCTCATTCTCTGTTTTAATGGAGGACTTGAAAGGAAACAAGGGAACAGAAATAACCACTGGAAAAATATTTATTGTTGACACAATAGCCCCAAAGAAGATCACTGTTTTCAAAGCAACCCCATCAACAAACTCTGCAAGATTATCATGGTATTCAGAAGATAAAGATATTTCTTACTATAATATTTATCGCTCAGAAAATCCTGGAATAACAGAGCTTGATTATTACACAAAAACAACAAACGATTACTTTATCGACTCAATAACAATTCCTTATTATTATGCAATAAGGGCTGTTGATAAGGCAGGAAACATTGGAAGTTTTTCTGAAGAGATATATGTTGAACCATTAAAACCAACAAAGAAGATAAGTGTAAGCCAACAGAGCTTGAACAGGATTGCTGAAAAAATCAGAGAAATAGAGAATATAAAAAAAGAGATTGAAGTTTATAATGAAAATATAAACTCAAGATCTAATAAAGAGAAATCACTCTTAAGCGTTTTTGGCATAGACCAAAAGATTGCGTCCTCAAAATCAGAAATAACAAAACTAATAGACGAACTAAATTCTTTAAAAGAGTCAACCCTTCCAGATGAAGAAATTATTTCAGAACTTCAAAGGATAACGCTAAAGGCAAAATCAGTCCTAAGCACAACACCAAAGGATTTTCAGATTTTAGAAGAAAAAACAATTGAACAGAGTAGCAATTATGAGGACTTTGTTTTTGCTTACAAAAAAATCTTTGGAAAAGAAGATAAGAACTATATTGATAACACTTTTTCAAAAACAAAAGACAAAACAATAAAGACAACAATAACATCTGTTAGAATAACATACGAGAACAATTTTGAGGAAAAAACACTGATAGAAGAAAACATAATTCTAAGTTCTGAATTAGAGAAAGTTTTTATAATTGAGGTAATACCGAAAGAAATATCAGAATCAGCTTCTGATATTCTATTCTTGCAAAACAACTATCAAATAATAGAGAGTGATCCAATAATAAAATATGATTTTTCCAACTTTAGGAGTGGAAAAATATCTTATATAATCAATAAGAGAATTTATTCTGACAGTGCGGAAAAATTAAGAACTATAATACTCTTGCCAGAAACAACAGAAGTTAAAAAACAATCAAAGATAACAGGCTTATTAGTATCAAACATTACCAACTTAAAAAACTATGGAGCAAGTATAGGAATAATTTTAGGAATAATTATCATAGTTTTTCTATTGATTTATTATTTGAACATGGATTCGACACAAACCATTAGCAGAAAATATGACAGGACACTTCCAAAAGAACTTCTAAAAAAGGAGTCAATAATAAGAAAAGATGATAAAGAAAAAAAGATTTTAGACAATAATTATGTTACTATAACAAAAAAACCAGAAATTCATGCTGAAAAAACAGATTTTCAAATAAATCTTGACAGTTTTGAAGAAATAAACAATTCAATAAAAAGAGCAAATTTTGAAATCGACAATCTAAACTTTGACACTTCAAATAGAATTTATACTCAACTTAACACTCTAACATTTAACAATTTTGATGAGGAAAAAATAAGGTTAATAAAAAGAGAAATTAATAACTTACAAAACAAAATAATGCTTTACTTAAAAATAGAAGAGGCAAAACAAAGAGCAAAAAACAATGAGAGAATGCACTTAAAACAAGTATTAACAACAATTGAAGTTCTTTACAAACTAATAAAGAATTTTGAAAATAATACAAACACTCCATTAATGAACCTTGCAAAACACATTTATAATAATTACAGAAGTGACAGATTAGAATAAAGAAATCCTAAATTTTTATTCATTAAGTATGTTTAATATTAAGTCCAAAGTTTGCGGGTACTTATTAGGATTTAATAAATTACTATGCAAATCTGTTTTTAAAACATCTTTGCAACTTCCATTAATGATATACTCCTCACCATAACCTAACTTAGCATCCTCAACATAAACAACACCATCACTATCTTTATCGTCTAAATAACATCCAGAACCAATTATATTATAAATTTTCAAACTTGGTTTATAAGAGTTAAGTTTCTTCATAAATATGCTCTCCTTTGACATATCCTCACATTCTTTTTCAGAACCAATAAGCTTGCAGAAATAAAGCGTTTTTCCACTTATTCCCTTGTGAGGCGTTGCTATCGTTATCAACTTATCAACGCTTTCCTCTCCAAAAAGCATAAGATATTCCCTACTAACAAGCCCACCCATAGAGTGGGCTATTATTATAACCTTATCAGAACCTGTTTTTAGTTTAACCTCATCAATTATCTCTTTTAATCTTATTGCATAATTTTCAATACTCTCATGCTTCATAATAGAAATAATTCTAGTTCCAACTTCATAATAACTTATAAAATAATAACTTGCCCTTATCGTTGGGACTAGTTTAAAACCATCAAAATTTTCATCATAAGTGTGTAGCTTAAAATCAAGGTTAAAAGGGACATAACCATAATTTAACATTGCCTTTTGCATTCTTGAAAAAGAATTCATGGAAGATTCTGGAGAGTTTCCTTCATAAGCCAAATGACCATGAACAAAAATTATAGGATATTTTTTAGAACAAGAGCCATAATAACAGCACTCACAACTATCTTGAAAACAACATTTTTTAGGATTTTCTTTTAACTCAAAAAATAATTTTTTAGTATAATTTGAGAATGTTATGTTAAGCTCTTCTAATACAAAACTTATTTTTGGAAGTTCTTTAACATTGATTTCTTTTGTTCTTAAACAAAAATCTAAATTATCATAAAAATCCTCAGAGAGATTAAAACTTGTAATGCTTTTTAGTTCTTCAATAGTTATATTTTCAAACTCGTTACTAAAGTTTATTGATGAAATATTTTGAGAAACATTCTTTATGAACTCATTAGAATAAGATATGTTCATTTCAAGAAGTTTTTGTCTTGTTTTTTCATAAGCATTGATTCTTGCATTATTAATAATTGAATTTTTGTTCTTTTCAAAAAGTGTAGAATTAATTAAGTATGAATAATTATTAAACAAGAGTTCATCTGCTTTCCTATTATGCTCTTGCAGAATAGAATTAATCATTATTGTTTTGTTGCACAAATAATCCATAATTTGAGAGTTGTTAATTTCAAGATTCGAATCAAGCGAAATGTTTGTTTGAAAGAACTCTGAAATTGTGAAATTAGCAAACAACAAGTTTAAGTAAAGCTTTTTATTTAAAGAATATGATTGTTCATAATAATCCTTTATCATATTTGAAATTTCACTTTCAACTTTAGATACATTATTATAAATCTCATCCAAACTATTATAAAAACCATTTTTTAAATAAAATATATAATCAATCGTTCTTGAAAATAAATTCTTGAGTTGTAATGATTTGTTCTCATCAGTTTTTTGCAAAAACAAATAAGCATTATTAATTAATTCTTGCTCCTCTTGAACACTTCTCAACTTTTTTACAGCACTGTTATATTTTATTAATGTGTCATTATTAAACTTTGTAACATTAAATGAGTATTCTTTAAGAAAATTCGTTATTGTTTCTATCTTAGAATATGTTTCGTGGGCTTTTAAATAATCTTCTCTGCTCCAAAAATTGTTAAGTTCTAAAATTTTATTTAAGAGTTCTAAATAGTTTTCTTCCAAAATAATATTTGATTCTAAAATCTTTTTGTATTCAAAACTATTATTTGATATAGTTTTTAATAAATTATTTGAAACAAAAGAATTCTTTTGATGTTCAAAATCAATAAAATTAAGATCTACTTCTAAATTTTTAATACTTGAGAGAATATAATTCTTACTAAAATTTTCTTCTGGCAGGAGTTCATAATCCAAAACTATGATAGAGGTCTTATAACGATAACTTCTCTCGCTATTGCAAAAACTATTGTTGTTATTATAACAATCAAGCTCTAGAATATAAATCTTTTTTCCAATACCACTCTCATTTATCCTTAATTCATAACTCAAGTGTTTCTTTCCAGAGTTCTTAAAATTTAAAGTTCCAAAACTTAAAGTTTCATTATTACTTACATCTTTAAACTCGTAAAAACAAGTGCTCTTGCATAAAAGATTCTGTTTTAAACTTACATTAAAATTAAGCATTAAAGAATCCTTGTTTTTTGTTCTTATGCTAAGTGTTTGCGGCTCTAAATTTATTATAAGCGTTTCCTTTAAAAGAGAATTTATCTTAAAAACTATTATAAATGCTAATGTCAAAATCAAGAATAGTATAATAACTAAAAACAAAATCCTCCTCTTACTATTAATCTTACTCTTTTTTATATTAGAAATTTTTTTTCTAACCAAAAACTTTTTAGTCATATTATCTTTACAATTACCTTTCCTCATTTTTTTAAACTAAATTTAACTTTTCTATACTAAACTCAAATAATACAAAACATTATTTAAATCTTTTTCATAAAATTTTCAGCACAAAAGCAAAACATTTATATTCTAATTTTCATATTTAATTCTTGAAAATGAAAGCCAAAAAAACAAGCACAAAAAAGGAATGTTGTTTTACAAAGTACAAGTGCTGGTATGACAGCTTGTTGAGAAAAGCAAAACCAACAGACATATTTTTTGTAAAGATGTCTTCTTTGTTTTTTGGAATCTTATTGGTTTATTGGGTCCCAGCAATATTAAGGGTTAATGTTTGGGTTTGGTTTTTATTATTTTTAATAAGCTGTCTGCTAGCTATGAGATTAATATGGAGAAAATAAATTTTTTTTATTTTTTATTTTCTTCCCAAAACCTTGTTAAGGGTTTGTTCTTTGCTAAACTCAACCTCTGGCTGGTCAAAAGGATTTTGCCTTCTTAAGAGCGCAGAATAATAAGCAAACAACTGCCAAAAAGCCATAAACTCCCCAACCCCAAACTCCTCAAAACTATCAAGTTCTAAAACAACAAATGGAATCTTCTCTTTTTCAGCATGCTCTAAAACACCTTCAAGCTCAAAATCAAGAGAATCCTTCAAATCAAAATTGTCAATAACTTCTAAATCTTTGTTTTTAAAACTTAATTTTGAAATCTTTTTAGGAACCCTAATCCTTTTTGAAATGTGATTTTTTATTCTAACAAAAAAACCAATCATATTTCTCCTGCCACCAAAAAACCTTTGGTTTGACTCGTGCTGTGATTCTGGCCCCAAACAACAAAAGATTGTTTGTCCCAAACCATTCTTACTAAAAGTTTCATGAACTAACTGGGTTATTAAAAAAGAAAAACCAAAAAACCTTTGAGAATAACAACTCATAAAAACCTCATAATAACCCTTTCGTTCTAAATAATAAAAATTCTTAGCAAGTTCAAGAATTTCTTTTTTCAAACTTTCATCATCATAAACACTTTTAGCCCCCTCAAAAATCCTTCTTATGTTAAAACCACAAACCAACGCTGGAAATAAAGAACTCTCTGTTAATCCAGAAAACCTTCCCCCAATGTCTGGATGTTGCAAAATTTCAAAACCCATCCTTAGAGCAATCTCTCCTAACAAACCACCTTGGGTTATGCAAATAACGTTCTTATAATCAGAATTAATAAAAAATAACAAGTTAGTAATAACTCCAAGAGTATCTCCTGACTTGCTAACAGCAATTATTAAACTCTCATTTGGTTTGCATTCATTTTTTATTTTCAACAAGTATTCTGGCTCAACAGTATCAACAAAAAAAACATTCTTATTAGAATTCAAAGCATAAAAGATTGCCTTAAAATTATTAATAGAGCCCCCAAAACCAATAACTATAATGTTCTTTAAATTCTTAAACCTTCTTGCTTTTTCTTCTAAAATCTTAAAATCAGGTTTATAATCTAAAAAAGACGCTTTGAACTTTTTAAGTTCGTCATCAATTTTATAATCTACTCTTTTACTCAAAAACAAATTATCTCTTAGATGAATCATTAAAATCACTAAGTAAAAAATTCAATTTATGAATATATAAATTTTTCTTTATCTTATTTTCAAAAAAACAAAATACTTTTAAATCACGAAAACAAAAATAATATTATGCTATATGAGAAAATAATTGAATATTATGAAAAGTTAGAATCAACTTCTAAAAGATTAGAAAAAACTTACTTTCTTTACAAGTTTTTGAAATCAGTTCCGAAAGAAGAGCTTGACATTGCAACTTTACTCATACAGGGAAAGGTTTTTCCAATTTGGGTTAGTTTAGAATTAGGAATAGCTTCTAAACTTGTAATAAAAGCAATATCTTTATCAACCGGTTATGACCAGGATTTCATAGAAGAAAAGTGGAGGGAACTTGGGGATTTAGGATTGGTTGCTCAAGAATTAACAAAAGAAAAAAAGCAGAAAACATTGTTTCAGGAACAATTAACTCTCAAAAAGGTTTTTGACAACCTTCAAAAGATTTCTATGTTAGAAGGAGAAAAGAGTATTGATTTGAAGATAAGAATTCTCTCAGAGCTTTTAACAAGTGCAAAGCCAAAAGAAGCAAAGTATATTGTTAGGACAACATTAGATCAGTTAAGGGTTGGTATTGGTGAGGGAACATTGAGAGATGCAATCTGTTGGGCTTTATTCCCAAAAGTAGTTGGTGTTTTTTTCAAGTGCAAAAACTGCAATAATTGGATTCCAAAATCAGAAAATTGTCCTGAGTGTGGTTTTAAGAATAATTTTAAGTTCAAACAAGAAATTGAGGAATTTAAAGAAAAAAATTTTATAGAAATAAAAGATTATGAAGAGCTTAAGAGTAAAGAAATAAAGGATTACGAATTTATTCTTTGCAAGGACGAAAAGAATGCAAGAAAAATATACAATTATTTAATATCAAGAGTTGATAACGCTTATAATCTCCTCACAGATTTTAGTTTAGTTGCAAAATACGCAGTCAACGGGTTACAATCATTAAGAAAAATTAATTTACAACCAGGAAGGCCAATAAAGGTAATGCTTGCAATAAAAACTCCAACAATAAGAGAGGGTTTTGAAACCGTTGGAAGGCCAGCACAAATCGAGTACAAGTATGATGGTTTTAGAATTCACATACACAAAGACAAGAACATCTTAAAAATTTTTACTAGAAGATTAGAGGATGTTACACAACAATTCCCAGATATTATTGAGGGTTTGAAGAATATTAATGCAGAAAGCTATATTCTTGACGGAGAAGCAGTTGGAATAAACAAAACAACAGGCAAGTATTTGCCATTCCAAGCAATCTCACAAAGAATAAAGAGAAAGTATGATATTGAGCAAATGTGTAAGGACTTTCCTGTTGAAGTCCAATTGTTTGACATTCTATACTATAATGGGGAATCACTTATAAAAAAACCATTAAAGGAAAGAAGAGCTCTTCTTGAAAAAATAGTTAATCCTGAAAAGGGAAGAATAGTTCTTTCTAAAAAAATAATCACTGACTCTGAAAAAGAAGCAGAGGAATTCTTTAAACAATCATTATTAGAAGGAAACGAGGGTATAATGATGAAAAAATTAGACGCCCCTTACAGAGCAGGTGCAAGAGTTGGCTTTATGGTCAAGTATAAACAAATAATGGAAAACTTGGATCTAGTAATAATAGCAGCAGAGTGGGGTGAGGGCAAGAGATCAAAATGGCTTTCAAGTTACTATGTTGCTTGCAAAGATGAAAACAATAATTTACTAAGTATTGGAAAGGTTGCAACTGGTTTAAAAGAAAAACCAGAAGAAGGTTTGAGTTTTGAAGAACTAACAAAAACATTAAAGCCATTAATTATTGAGCAAAAAGGAAGATTTGTAAAATTAAAACCAGAAGTAATTGTAGAAGTTGCTTATGAAGAAATACAAAAATCACCAGAGTATGATTCTGGATTTGCCCTT
>JAWBOW010000030.1:0-12199 GCA_038825775.1 Candidatus Woesearchaeota archaeon
TGATTTTTTTGTTTTGTTTTTTCTTTAAGCTGTTTAAAATTAAAATGTTTTTTGTTTTGTTTTTTTCGTTGCTAAAAATTGTTTTTTTGTTAAAACTTTTATTTACTTCATTATTTGAATTTTTATTAGAATTTTCTAACAACAAAAAATTTTTATCTTTTTTTAATTTGCTATTTAAATCGTTTTTTATTTTTTTAAGGTTAAAAAGATTTTTTATTGTTCTTATTTTCTGTTTGAATTCTTTTTCTGAATTGTTTTTAAGTTTTGATTTATTTTCTAACTTTTTATTAAATAAGTTTTTATTCTGAAGTGCTTTTTCTTTTATATTCTTTATTTTGTTATTATTTCTTAACCTGCTTGCTTCTTTTGAGTTTTTGTTTTTTGTTTTAGTTTTAGAATTTGTAATTGTTGATTTTTGGTTTTCTTTAATGCAAAATTCCGAGTTAGCTTGTTTTTTTGTTCTCATATATCCTTGATTTTTTTTATTTTAAAAGTTTGTTCGTCTCAAAAGTTTATTTTTGATTTTTAATTATTTTCAAATCTTTCTTGTTTGGTTGGTTAATTTTTGGTTTTTTAATCTGTCATATTTTTTTATTTTTAATTGCATTCTAATAAGCTTTGTTTTTCATTCCTCACTTGCCAAAATTTTGATTTTAACCTTAATTTCTTATTTTTCATTTTTATAATGAATTTTTTATTCTAAATTTTTTTATTTTTTCAATTTTTTTATTTTATTTAGCTGTCTTGTTAGGAAATTTATTTTTAGTAAGGTGTTGTTGTAATATTCTCGTATTTTTTTATTTAATTTTGATTTTCCATTTTTTCCTTCAAGCTTTCTCTCAATTTTATGATTACTTTTAGTATTTCAGTGTTTAGGGAGATTGATTTTTTGTTTTTTAGTTCTATTATTCCAAATTGTTTTTCATCAAGGTTTTTTGATAAAAATTCTAGTGAGTTTATTATTAGTTCAAGATATTCTTGTTGTTTTGTTGCTTCATAACAAGAGTCCAAGGCATTTAATGCTTGATAAGTGACTAGTGTTTTGTCAATCTCTTTTGTTCCAAAACTTCCATCATGATTTTTGAAGTTTAAAAGAATTTCAAAGTTTTTGTTTATAAAATCAAGAGTTTCTTTTTCTTTTTTTACTCTATAAAGCTCGCAAAAACCTCTTAAGAACTCTGCTTTTACATACTCGCTAATATTGTTGTTTTGTTTTTTCTGTTCTAAATCAAGCATTATTTTTTTTGCTTTTTCATAAAACTCTTCTCTCTTTGTTAGTTCATAATAATTTGCCAAGGCCCATGTTTTTCTTAGCATATGCTGGGCGTAAAGATTGAAGTTAGTTTCATTACTGTCCTTTTTAAGAACATACTCGGCTAATAATATTGTTTTTTGGTTTGGGCTTTGATTTGTTGCTAAATAATAAGATGATTCTGCCCAAAGTATTGTTGATAAAACCAAAATTCTTTCATTATCAAAGTTTTGAGGCCATAATTTTTCAATACATTGCTTTTGATTCTCTGCAATTCTTAAATAATAATCCTCTCTTGTTTTTTTATAAATTTCTGAAAAATCGTAAAGCACATAATAACCAATTCCATAACTTGTTGGTTCATAAATATTTAATTCTTGATTATAAGTATAACCTCCTATTATTGAACAATTATCAAGAATTGAATTATTAACATATTTTATTATGTTTTGGCTTATTAAATTGATTAGTTCTATAAGTTCCAAATCTTTATTTTGTGTATAGTTTAAACTAGAATTTTCAACAAGATTTTCATCATTAGTAATTTTATACTCAACTTCTTTATTTTTTATTATATAATCTAAATTGTTTGAAGTTGTTTTTTTATTGCGGATTTTATTTTTTATTATGAAAAGAGAGCATGATAGTATTATAATGATTAAAATGATTAAAATTATTTTTATTTTTTTGTTTTTACTCATTACCCACCCCTTTATTATTTAATTCTTGCTCTTTTTTATTCTTTTCTCTTATTAATTCTTCTTCAACCATTCTCCTAATGGTTATTGGGTCTAATGTTGCATTCACATCTCCACAAGGTCCTTCTGAACAAATAACTTCTACTTTAAAGTTGAATGTTGAGTATTTATAAACTGAAGTGTTTGCAAAATCACTTGGCCAGATCAATCTTACTGATAAGATTCCATAAGCAGAGTTGTTAAACACAAAATAATATTTTTCTGATTTTATGTTTGTGTCATTATCAGAAGCCCAAATTGTTATGTTATAAGAGCCTTCAGTCCAAGTGCTTGTATTAATATCCCATGGTTCTTCAAGAGTAATGTTTGTTAGTCCGTTGTCCTTACTATACCATGTTTGATTTAAGTTGTCGTCAATTATTGTAAAGTTAAGTATTGTTCCTGTGTGTAATATTGTGTTGTTAATTGGACTTTCAAGAATTATTGTTGGAGCCCCTGCTAAGTTATGAGCATGTTTTATTATTCCTCCAAAATTGAATTCTTGAGTGTGAACTCCTGGTGTTAGGACTTTTACTGTCAAGTATGATGTTTTGTTATCACAACTAAAGTTTTTGATGAATATTGATTTTGTTATTATTGAGATTTCTTGCTGTAAAATCTCTCTATAACTTACTAATATTGTTTCATTATGCAACTCACAACTAATGTTTGTTTGTGTTGAGTTATAATTTAGTGTGCTGTTAATACATTCTGAAATGTTCTGTTCTGGTATTATATAAACTAAATCATTAATTATTTCTTCACCACACTTTATTTCTAAGAATTCTAAATCATCAATTGTTTCATTATAATCAATGCTTTTCTCTGAATAAGTTGTTTCGTTTATTGCTGTTATTTTTAAATCAGCACTTCCAGAAGTGTTGAATGCAACAGTCCAATTGCCCATAACCATTGGATAACTCTGAACATTAAGGATTATTAGATCAACCTCTACTTCATAACTTTTGTTGCTTAAGTGTGGTATCTTCCATATTACCTTATCAATTAATGAGTTGTTGTTTGTGTCAATGAATTCAACTTCATAGTCCTTGTTGTTTGTTATTTCAATTTTTGAGTCATCTGTTATTTCATAAAGGTGTATTCTTGAGTTTTCTGTTTCAATGATTTCTGTGTAAGCAGTAATGTTATTATAGTGTAATTCTGAACTAACAATCACTTTCTTGTTCCACTTTGTATCTGTTATTATTTCTTGTTCTTTAACTTCTGGTGCTTTTGTGTTATAAGTTATTATATAGTTTGTTGGTTCTGCATTAAAGCTTAAACTCATGTTCTCTTGTTCTGAATAAACAACAAATCCGGTTATTCTGAATACAGTCCTGAAAAAGTTTATTATGTTAATAAGTAGATTTTTCAAAGCAATGATTGTTTGTTTTATTATTTTGTTATAATTAATGTTTTGTGTTGTTAAAACAGCCATTCCTGTTATTTTTACTTCTTCTTTTGTTTCTTCTTTAATTTCTTTTCTCAGAATCTTTTCATCCTTTAATGTTCTTGTGATACCTTTAACTCTTACAATAACTTCTTCATCACTAATTTTTTCCAAAAGTTTTTCTGTTTTTAAAGTTCCTTGCTCAAACTTTTCAATTTTTGTTTCTTTCTCTACTGTAATATTGAATGCTTGTTCTGGAATTTGTGTTGTTATTGTTATGTTTTTGTTGCTGTTAATTGTTAATCTCTTAACCCAAACAACTGGTTTTCTGATTTCTGCCGGCAATTGGGTTAATTCTTCAATGATTTTTGCTTTTGAAATATTAATCTTTATTAGGTAAGTTGTTGTGTTCTTGCCATCACTGACCATGAAAGGTATTTCATAATTACCTTGTTTTTCTGCAACAATTTTTAATAATGAATTATTTAAATAAAAAGCAATGTTCTTGATTTGAGTTATATTATAAATTAGTGTGTCGTTTTCTTCGTCAAAGCAATAATCGTTAAGGTCTATTGTTTTTTCTTCCGATTCTAAGAGTTCTAATTCTATAAAGTAGCATTTTGGAATTGTGTTTTCAATTTCTGGCAAAACAGTTATTATAACTTCATTGCTGTAACTAACATCCTTAAGGTCTGATGCTATAAATACTATTTTCTGCTTTCCGTAAAAATTGTTCTCTGCTTTTATAGTCACAATTTCTCCAATTATTTCTAAGCTAATGTTTTCTGGTTTTGCTGCTGTGAATATTAAAGTATCATTGTCGTAATCATAGAAGTATTCTGATAAGTTTATAGTTATTATTTCATTCTGCTTAATTGTGATGTTAGGAATTTCTTTAATCAATTCTGGTGCTCTGTTAGTGATATTTTCAATACTGATGTTTTCTATTGTAATGTTTTCAGCACTTATGTTTAGTGTTATATTTTCTGTTATGTTCTCTAAAATTTCTATTTCTTTGGTTTCTTCTTTTATTTCTGAAATATTTATAGAAATTTCTTCTGTAATCTCTTCACTTATGTTTTCTTTTATTGTAATGTTTTCTGTTTCTGAGATGTTTTCAATTGTTTTATTGTCTAAAAACTCTGTAATACTATCCAAAATACCATCACTGCTTATGTTTGATTGTACTTCATCTCTTATTTCAGATTCTGCGCTCTTAATTGTTTCAACACTTTCATTCTTTAATTGTTCTTGTGTAATTTGCTCTGTAAGTTCTTGTTGAGCAATTATTTCTTGTTGTTGTGTTTCTGTAATATTGCTTTTTTCAAAGCTTTCATTATAAACTGTAAATCCTGTTATCCTTGGCTTTAAAGCAGTAAATGATAAAAACAAAAATAAGATTATTGGGATTGCTAAAAGTGTTATTGTTGTAATTCTAGTTTGCTGTTCAATACTTTTAATTCTGTTGTTTATTTTCCTAATCTTGTTTTCAATCTCTTCAAAAAATTCTTTCTCTGTTTTGTTTTCAAGTAATTTCTTTATTTTGTTTTTGTAATCTTCAAAACTTATTCTGTTAAGCAAGTATTCTTTGTAAATACTATTGATTTCTCTTATTGCTTGTTGTTTTTGAAACTCTAAATTACTTATCTCTTGTCTTAATTCCCTAATCCTATAAAGTTCTCTCTTAGTCAACATTTTCCTCCTTCTTGTTTTTATCCTTTGTTTTTGAGCGAGCATAAGCAGTGTGAACTGTTGTGTAGCTTTTCTTTAGAAGTTCAGAAATTCTTGAGAATTTTAGCCCGTAAAATTCTCTTAAGTATTTGACAGCACTTTCAAGAATAGAGTGTTTTTTAGAAGAGAAAACATTAATTGGGATTTCAAAAGAATAATCTGGCTTTAATTCATAAGGAAATTTCTTTTTTGCCCTCTGATATGTTATCCAAATAACTCTTGGGTTTCTATTAAGAAGCTTTGCGATTTTTGCATATCTTAAATTTTTATTTTCTCTCAAGAATTTTACAATTGATTCAAACACTGATAGTTCTTTATTAAAAACAAGGGGTATTTTAGAAATTTCTTCCTCAAATTCTTTAACAACTAATTTTTCTTCTGGTTTTTCCTCTTTTTTTTCTTCTACTTTTTCTTTTGAAATTTCTTCTTCCTTTGTTTTTATCTCTTGAATTATTTCTTCAAAAATTCTTAATAAGTCCTCTTTAGAAAGAGTTTTTTTTAACAATTCTTTAAACAAATTAATTAAGAGTTCATTTTGAGAATCGTCCTTATTATTTTTATCATTAAGTTCTTGCTTGCTTCCTTGTTTGTCTTCATTGCTCATTTTTTGTTTGTTGGCTTTTACAAAAGCTTGTAAAAAACATCAAAAAACAACAACAAAAGTTATTTTATGAAAAAGAGTTTATAAATTTTATTATTATGTAGTATTTTATTTTAAAAATATTAACAAAAAAATATATTATGTAGTAATTATTGCATTTTATAAACGATTTTTAACAAACTATGTAGTAATTATTGTGAAAAAAATAAAAAAAAGATTTATATACTTAATTATAATATCTTTATTCTCATGAATGCAAAGAAAATAGCAGAAACACTGCATGCTCTTGAAAGAAAAGTCCTTCCTTATTTAAAGGAAAAACAGAGTGTTGAAGAACTAATCTCAAAAACAGGGCTTAAAGAAGTAGAAGTAAATAGGGCTTTGCAATGGTTAAAGAACAAAGAACTAATAACCTTAGAAGAAGAAGTAAAAGAGATAGTAGAACTTGATTCTAATGGCAGATTATACTTAAAAGAAGGACTTCCTGAAAGAAAATTCATAAAAGTTCTTGGACAAAAAACACTAACATTAGATGAAATCTCAAAGAAAACACAGTTAAGCAATAATGAAATAAGTGTAAGCATTGGTTTGTTAAGAAGGAAAAATATTATTTATGTTTTTAGGAAAAAGGATATTATCATATCACTAACAGAATTTGGCAAGAAACTCTTAAATGAAAAACTTGACGAGGAAAAACTGCTTGAAAAATTGCCAATAGAAATCTCAAAACTAAGCGATTCTGAAAAAATAGTTATTGAGGGGTTAAAAAAGAGAAAGAACATAATAAAAATATCCTCTATAAAAACAAAAACAGCAAAACTAACACAATTAGGAGAAGAAGTTTTAAAGGTTGGTTTTGAAGAAAATGTTATTGATAAACTAACTCCTGAAATAATTAAAAGCAAAGTTTGGAAGCAGAAAAAATTCAGAAGGTATGATATTCAAGCAGAAGTTCCAGAAGCGTATTTTGGAAGAAGACACTTTGTAAACGAAGCAATTGATTATATAAGAAAAATTTGGATTGGAATGGGATTTAAAGAGATGAAAGGTCCTTTAATACAAACAAGTTTTTGGAATTTTGATGCTCTCTTCACAGCACAAGACCATCCTGTAAGGGAAATGCAAGACACCTTCTTTATAAAAAATCCTGAGTTTGGAATTCTGCCTGACAAAAGAATAGTTGATAATGTAAAAAAAGCACACGAGAATGGCTTTAACACTGGAAGTATTGGCTGGCAGTACAAGTGGAGTTTTGAAGAAGCAAAAAAGAATGTTTTAAGAACCCACACAACTGTTTTGAGTGCAAGAACAATCGCTTCTCTAAAAAAAGAAGATCTTCCTGTAAAATACTTTGCAGTGGGAAGGTGTTTTAGAAACGAAACCCTTGATTGGAGTCACTTGTTCGAGTTTGACCAAACAGAAGGAATAGTTGTTGGGGATGTGAATTTTAGAAATTTAGTTGGTTATTTAAAAGAGTTTTTCAAAAAGATGGGTTATGAAAGAATAAGAATAAGACCTGCTTATTTCCCATACACAGAGATGAGTTGTGAAGTAGAAGTTTATGATGAAAATCATGAAGAATGGCTTGAGCTTGGAGGAGCAGGAATGTTAAGACCTGAGGTTGTCAAACCATTACTTGGTTTTGAAACCCAAGTTTTGGCTTGGGGATTAGGACTTGCTAGAATAATAAAAAATTATTATCAAATTGATGATTTAAGAACAATATATAAAAATGATCTTGGAGAGCTTAGAAAAATAAGGGAGTGGTTGTTGTAAAATGCCAACAGTAAGTTTTGAAAAAAAGGAAGTTTTGAAATTATTAGGCAAGAAAATTAATGATCAAACATTAGCAGAAAACATATCCTACTTAGGAACAGACCTAAAAAGCATAAATGATGAGGAAATAATAGTAGAGATCTTTCCAAACAGACCTGACATGCTTTCAGTAGAGGGCTTTGCAAGAGCACTCTCTGCTTTTATGAACATAAAACCAGGACTAAAAAAATATAAAGTAAAGCCAAGCAATAAAAGAGTAAAGGTTGAACAGAGCGTAAAGAATGTTAGACCTTATATAAAATGTGCTATTCTAAAAAATGTTGAGCTTAACAGTTCAGAAATAAAAAATTTAATGCAATTGCAGGAAAAACTACACCAAACCCATGGGAGGGACAGGAGAAAAGTTGCTATTGGCATCCATGATTATGACAAGATAAAGTTTCCATTAAAATACAAAGCAGTTGAGCCTTCAAAAATCTCTTTTATACCTTTAGGAGAAACAATAGAGATGAACCTAAAACAAATATTAGAAGTTCATCCAAAAGGCAAAAAGTACGCTTGGATTTTAGAAGACAAACAAAAGTATCCAATAATAATTGATGCGAAGGATGATGTTATTAGTTTTCCTCCAATAATAAATGGTGTTTTAACCCAAGTGACAGAAGGCACAAAGAACATTTTTATTGATGTTACCGGAGAGGATGAACTTGCAGTAGAACAAGCCCTAAACATAATAGTAACTAGTTTAGCAGACAGGGGAGCTGAAATATTGAGCGTGAAAGTTAATGGCAAAGAAACTCCAAGATTAAAATCAAGGGTTATGAAGTTAAATGTAAAATACGCTTCTAAAATACTTGGAATAAAACTAAAGGAAGGAGATGTTAAAAAACTTCTTTCAAGAATGGGTTATTCTTATAATGCTGGAAAAGCAATAACACCTTGTTATAGAACTGATATTTTACACCAATATGACATAATCGAGGATATTGCAATTGCTTATGGTTATAACAAAATAACAGGAGAACTTCCAAACATTTCAACAATAGCAGAAGAAGACAAACTTTATGATTTTAATAAGAAGATAGCAAATATAATGGTTGGTTTTGGATTCTTAGAAACAAACACCGTATCATTAACTAGTGAAGCAAACGAGACAAAGTGTGGTTTTAGGGAGAAACTTGTTCAGATAAAAAATTCAGCAACCCAAGGTTTTAATGCTTTAAGAAAACACATGATACCTTCTTTGTTGAATGTGCTTTCTGAAAACAAACACAACACTTACCCACAAAGAATTTTTGAGATAGGAACTGTTTTTATAGAAGACCCTGATCAAGAGACAAAGGTAAGAGAAGAATCTGTTTTGGGAATTGCAAGTGCTGGAACAGAAGAGGACTTTACAAGAATTAAACAAGTAGTAACATCAATCTTAAAAAATTTGAACCTAAAATTCTCTCTTGAAGAATTATCACATGAAGCACTAATTGAAGGGAGGGGTGCAAAGATTATAATTAATGAAGAAGAAATAGGCTTTTTTGGAGAGGTTGTTCCTGTAATAATAGAAAGTTTGCAGTTAGAAATACCAATAGTTGTTGCTGAAATAAACACAACAAAATTGTTCAGAATAATAAATTCTCAATAATTAAAAATTAAAATAATAAAAAAACAAAGAAATAATAAAAAAATTATTTTTTCTTAATTAACCAATCAATGCAAACTTAATAATAAATGGCAAAAACACTAGTGCAACAATAGACATCAATTTTATTAAAATATTCAATGAAGGACCAGCAGTATCCTTGAATGGATCCCCAACAGTATCTCCAACAACAGCTGCTTTATGAGTATCACTTCCCTTTCCGCCATAATGTCCTTCTTCAATATATTTCTTAGCATTATCCCAAGCACCACCAGCATTTGACATTAAAATTGCCAAAACAAAACCACTACTCAAAGCCCCTGCTAATAATCCAAAAACAGCTTCCACACCAAACAAAACACCAACAAGAATTGGAGCAATTATTGCTATCAAACTTGGAAGAATCATTTCTTTCTGAGCTGCTCTTGTGCTTATAGAAACACACCTTGCATAGTTTGGTTTATTATTAGTGGTTAATAATTTTAGTTCCTTGAATTGTTTTCTGACTTCTTCAACAATTTGAGAAGCAGCTCTTCCAACCGCTTTTAAAGCCATTGAACTAAACAAGAAAGGAAGCATGGCACCAATCATCAAACCAGCAATCAAAGAAGGAGTTAACAAACTCAGATTAAGTTGTGGAACAAAAGTTTTTAATGTTGCAATCAAAGCAAGTGCTGTTAGTGCTGCAGAACCAATTGCAAAACCTTTACCAGTCGCAGCAGTTGTGTTGCCCAAAGCATCCAAAGCATCTGTTCTCTTCCTAACAATTGGTTTTTGATGACTCATCTCAGCAATACCTCCTGCATTATCAGCAACAGGGCCATAAGCATCAGTTGCCAAAGTAATTCCTAAAGTGCTAAGCATTCCAACAGCTGCTAATGAAATTCCATACAATCCTAAATTAAAATCAGACGAACCTCCTGCTAAATAATAACTTGCAATTGTGGATACAGAAACAATAAGAACTGGAATAAAAGTGCTTAACATTCCAACTGCTAATCCGTCAATGATTGTTGTTGCTGCTCCTGTTAATGAACTCTTTGCTAATTCTCTAACATGCTTGTATTTTGAAGAAGTATAGTATTCTGTTACTAGTCCAATTAAAACACCAGCAACCAAACCAACCAACATTGAATAAAATAGTTTAAAAGGAATAAAAATTTGAATCTTAAATATGATAAATGACAAGAACGCAACAACGAGTGCAGCAGCAATTATTCCCTTTCTCAATGCTAATAGTAAAATGTGCTGTTCTGTTTTTTCACCAGACCTTACAAAAAATGTTCCAATTATAGAAGCAACAATTCCACAACCAGCAATCGCTAATGGCAATAAAACAGCATCAATGCTTTTTAAAGCAACAAAACCTAAAATCATTGCTGCAATAATACTGCCAACATAACTTTCATACAAATCAGCACCCATTCCAGCAACATCTCCAACATTATCGCCAACATTATCAGCAATAACAGCAGGATTTCTTGGATCATCCTCTGGAATTCCTGATTCTACTTTACCTACTAAGTCAGCACCAACATCTGCTGCTTTTGTAAAGATTCCACCACCAACCCTTGCAAACAAAGCAACAGAACTTGCGCCCATGCTAAAAGCTAAAAGTGCAGAAACAGCATCTCCCAAATTATTAAAAACGCTTGTTAAATAAGCAAAGCTTAGTGTTATTGCAAACAATGCTAGTCCAACAACACTTAAACCCATAACAGCTCCGCTTGAAAAAGCAACTCTTAATGCTTTGTTCAAGCTTTTTGTTGCTGCATTTGTTGTTCTAACATTTGCTCTTGTCGCAATATTCATCCCTATAAAACCTGTTAGTGCAGAAAAAAATCCTCCTAGCAAAAACAAGAAAGGAGTTGTAAAACTCATTAGTTTATAATATGACAACAATAACATTATAAAAAACATAATTGCAAAGAATATTGAAATAACAATATACTGCCTTTTCAAATAAGCATTAGCACCTTCTCTAATAGCTCTTGAAATTTCCTTCATCTTTTCATTTCCTTCTTCTTGTGTCAAAACAAAATATGCCAAATAAATTGCTAAACCCAAAGCAAGTATTGAAGATATTAGTGCAAACCAAAACATTTTTACAACACCTCCAAGCAATTTTTTCCATAGAGAAAAAAAAGGAATATTTAAAGATTATGAAAAATAAAAAAATAAAGTAAAAAAAGAATCCTAAAAACTAAAAAAACAAATTTAAAGAAATTTTATTTTTTATTATAAATTATCTCCCTAATAACTCTTATAATTTCATCATCTAAATCTTTTTTTGTTCAGAAATTTTTGAGGTGTTAGAAGTAAATTCTATTACTTCTCTTTTAGAAAAATAACCTAATAAAAACCAATAAAAGACCAAAAAAGGTTATTATGTAAAATAAAATTTTATAGTTAAATAATAAAAAACTAAAAATTAGTAAAATTATTCCTAAAAGTATGAAATTAAAATTTATTTTTGAATCAAAAGTGATGAAATTAATTTTTATCCAGAAGAATTTCCTTGTATGTTGTTTGTCCTAGCGAACTTTTAAATTGAATCAAACTATGATTTGTGACAATCAAAGAACCAGATCTATACACTTCTTTTTCGTTTTTAAAAGTTTAATAAGATGTAATAGAAAATAAGGATTTATAAATTTTTTTTATTTTTTATTATATTACTAAAATTTTAAAACATAAAAATATAATAAAAAACCAAAAAATATTCTTAAATCTTCTTTATTATATAAGCCATTTTTACTTCTTTATTATCATCACAACAAAAATCATAAGTTACTAATTTTCCTTGCTTAAGTTTTTGCTCCAACATTCTTACTTCATTAAAATGCTTTTCAATTCCCTCAGGATTTTTGTTTGTGTCAACATCTCTGACAATAACTTCTATTCCAGTGTTTAAATCTTGCATTCCGATCTTATTTTCTGTGTTGGCTGTTATTAAAATATTGGTAGGGTAGTTTCCATAAAAATTTTTATAAACCCTTATTGCTTCTTGAAATAACTCTGGGATTTTTTATTGCTTCTTTTATATAATTTGGCATAAAAACACCTCCAAAATTTT
>JAWBOW010000031.1:0-11155 GCA_038825775.1 Candidatus Woesearchaeota archaeon
AAATGTATAAGAAAATAAAAAAATTATTCGAAATAAAATTTGAAATAGAAGAAAACATAAGAAAAGAGAACGATATTTATTATGATTATAAACCATATTTTGATTTGGATGATATCTATTTTAAATACCCTGAACTTAAAAAAGTAAGCTTTTTCACAGGTCTTATATACGATTATATCACTGTAAATATTCAAGAAACTATGCTAAAAGAATACCTAGATAAATATGAAGAAAATGATATAAAATCATTTTTAATCATAAACTACATCAAAAGAATATGCAAGGAGGCTGAAAATGAAAAAAATAATTAATCTCTTCCTTTTCTGTAAGAAAAATAAAATCCTACCATATATCTCATTCCCAATATACGTAAATAAAGATAATTTTTCTTTATCTTTACAAAAATTAATACTAGAATACATTACTGAAGAAATAAATCATATACAAATAGAAAACAAAAAACAATTTATAATTGTAAACTTTTACAATAACCAAGATAAAATAAAAACAATAAGAATTTATAAAATTATGTTTTCTACAAAAACATATGATGTAAAAGAAATAAACGAAGAAATAAAAAAGATATTAGAAAAACCTGTAAAGTTTATTAACTTTGAAGATAATGAATTAAATATTAACATACCAAACATAAAAGTAAGTATAGGAGGTGATTAATATGCTAATGTTTATAGAAGAAATCAAAAGATATAAGACAGATATAGAAAAACTAATAGAATACGAAGAGAAAGAATTAAATGAAGAAGAGAAGAAAGAATATGAGAAACTAAGAATAAGCTTAAGTAAGAAAATGAGAATATCAAGATTAAAACTGGCTATAATAGAATGGTTAGAAAGCTTTACATTAGATGAAATAAAAGAAAAATTCAATTACAAAATAACAAATGAATATAAACCAAGTACATACAGAAAATGGACAGTAGGAAAAACTATAAAATATTCTTACGTAGAATCTGGAATATATTATGTTATATATCTACCTAAACATGAAGTAATGAAAGCTTTCATGAAAGAAGTAATAAAGGAGGGATAAGTATGAAAGCTATAACAGATTTAAAGCTTGAATACTTAAATGAAGAAGAAATAGAAATATTGTTATGCTTATTATACCACAAAGAAAACAAAAAATATAACCTATCATACTACCTAAAAAATCCCAAAGCTATAAGAATGTATGAAGATATAATACTGTATAGGAAAGAAAAAGAGAAGAATAATAATCATGAATTAGAGTTATATATACCAGATAGATTAGAGAAGTATTATAATAGTTTTACTACTGAAGATATAATGGATTATATGTTTACAATAGGTAAAAAATCATTGATAAGTTTAGAAGATATAGAAAGAAAATTAATTTTAAAAGTGAAAAGATTGTTGATATATAGTAAAACATTTAATGGAATAGTGGGTTATAATGGAGTAGGAAAAACTACCTTTGCTATATACTTGGCTCATCTATTATCACAAAAATATAATGTTTTGTATATATTTCTAGAAGATAGAGTTATATATGATAAGTTAAAACCATCAATAAAAAAGAAGATAGATTTTATATTTACTTTTGATTTTGAAACAATAATAAACTATGCAAGGAGAAGAGATGTAGATGTAGTATTTGTTGATACATTGGCTACAGTAAAAGATAAGAATACAAAGTCATATTTTGATAAAGAAGAGTTAGTTAAGATGTTATATGGGTTATCATTTGATAAAACTGTATTTTTATTGAATCATATTTTGAAGTCAAAGAAAGTAGAAAAAGCACCCCCTTCTATATATAATTCATATACTGCTGCTTTTGCAAATTACCTTGATTTAGGTATTGTAATAGATAGAGAAGGAGATAGGATGAAAGTAAAGATAGAGAAAAGTAGATTTGAATTAAATCCTGGAGAATTTGATATTTCGATCAAAAAGTTGAGGAATCTCCTTCAAAGAGAAGAAGGAGAAGTAAGCTGATATGAAGAAGTCTAATCTTTCTAGAAAAGGTTGTAGATATCGAGGATCAAGTTTTTCTGGGATTAATAGTACTAGTTTTTTATTGATTTCTGTAATTGTATACCATTTATCTTCTAGTATGAAGCTGTCTTTTTCTTTAACTTCAAAAGGCTCAATCAAATAGTTTACAATATCTTTTTCTCTTACGATATAACAAATATCTTTTTTCCCTTTTTTTATGTTTTTCTTACATTCGAGGAAAGAGATTTTAGAGTTTTTGATGATAAGATCTGGTTTACGTGATAGATGATTTCTAATAACTAGTAGATTATTTTTTTCTAGGAAGTATTTAACTTTGTATTCAAAATTTCTACCTTTACTAAACATCTAATGTACCTATATATTTTACTTGGTATATTTTTCTAGAGGGTGTTACAATTATGCTGTTATCTTTGATATTGAAAGGTATTTTATAACTGGATGAATAATTGTTGTTTTTAGTGAATTCTGAGATTTTATCTTGTGTTAAGGGACATTGTTTTCTGAAGAAGCAGTTTTCACATTCTTCGTATAGAGGTATTTTTTCTCTGTATTTATCTATTCTTTCGTCGAATAGAGTACTTATTTTGTTGATATCATGATTTTCGAAAGGGTCAATTTCTTCGATGTTATCTGGTGTAATGATAATAAGTTTTATTGGTAATTCATAGAATTTATGATATCCATAACATTGTAATAGTGTTTTTTCTGAGATATAAAGTCTAGAGAATGTTTTTAATTCGTATATAATGTTATTGATAATGAAGTCTGGTTTTGCAAAGAATTTAACATTCCTGTAATTTATTTCTTTTAGATAGGTTTTATTTACATCTTTGAAGAAGCTTTTAATGATATGGTCTATTATTTTACCTTTGTTGGTGGAGGTTGTTTGTAGTTTGAATTGTTTTTTATTGAAGCAGGTTATGACATCTGTGAGTAAGGTGTTATTTTGGTATATTTCTTGTTTATCTTTGATTATTTTTTCTAGGATATCTTTCATATTTTATGTTTAGTTTTTTTTATGATGAAAATCCTTTATGGAGTTAGTAGCTGTTTGAGAATCCAGTTAGTGTTTGTGTGGGTGGGTTTAGGTGTGATGGTTTTGAGGTTATTAGTTAGGAATTGTACTGTTTGATCGAATTTATTGACGCTATCACTAAACATTTCTGAGGATTTGAGAAAATCTTCACTTGCTTTTTTAATGTTTTCTTCTATTTGTGTATTTAGTTTATTTATTTCTTCTTGTATGCTTTTGGTTAGGGTTATTTGATAACTTTGGCCAAATTGTTTGAAAACTTCTTCGGGTTCTTTTAGTGGTGTGGAGAATATAGATTGTTGAGTTATGCTTCTTTTTAATGTTTCTCCTAGTTTTGTTAATCTTTCATTTCCTGCTTGTTTACCTATTTCTATGGCTTTATTGGCTATGTCATAGAATTTTCTTAGTTCTGTTGGTATTTTTTCTGTTTCTTCTTCTTTAAAGATTTCTTCTATTTCTTTTTTGAGGTCATCTATTTTGTTTTTGAGTTCGAGTAGGAATTCTTTGTAAATTTTTTTACCTTCTTTCCAGAAGTTGTATATATCTTCTTTATTGAATTTTATTCCTTTTCTCATTAGTTCTTTGAGGTTTTGTATGATATCTACTTCTATTCTTTGTGCTTGGAGAATGTTTTTAATTTCTTTGTTCATTAGTTCTTTTGTTTTTTCTAGTGCTTCTTGGTATATATCTTCTAGTATTGCTTTGGAGAAGAAGATTATTCTTTTTTCTTCGGTTTCTTCTTTTTTTATTTCTTCTCTTGCTTTTCTTAGTTTTGCAGTGTCAATTTTAAGTTTACTAATTTCTTTTTCACTGATTTTTATGTTTTCTAGTAGTCTTGCTAATTCTTTGTAATCTTCTATTTCTTCTTCTATTTGTTTTATTTCTTTTTGTTTTTCTTTGATGATGTCTTGTATTTTTTGTTTGTATATATCTGTAAGGTAGGGTAGGGAGTAGAGTGTGTTTTGTATTTTTTGTATGTATTTTAATTCAATGTCTTTAAGTTTGAATCTATCAAGGTTTTCTTTACTTATTTCTTTTTCTAAATCTGATAATATTTCTTCTGCTTCTTTTATTTTAAGTTCTTTGGTATTTATTTGTTCTAGTAGTTTTATTCTTAGGTTTTCTAGGCCAATTATTTTTTGTATTAGTTTAACTTCGTTTTGAGTTAGGTAGAGGTTATTTTGTAGGTATTTACTTGTATCTTTGATAAGGAGGTTAACTTCTTGGAATATTTGATTAGGTTTTAATTCTTGTATTCTAGTTTGGAATCTATCTAATATTTCGTTAACAGTTATTTCTGTTTGTATTATATCTTTTAATGTTTGTTTAATTTCTTTTGATGATTTTTTGTAGGCGAGTATTCTTTCGATTTCTTCTTTGTTTAATTGTTTTATGTTTAGGTCTAGGGATTCGAATAGTGCTATTACTTCTGTTTCTTTGAGTTTATCTATTTGTTGTAGTAGTTTGTTAATATTTTTATTTATGATTTTGTCTATTTCTTTATCTTCTATTCCTATGAATTTGAGTTTAGTTATTAAGCTTTGTATTTTGTACATTTCTTTGAGATTATCTATGAGTTCTTGTGTTTTTATTGTTATGTTTTTGAAAAGGGTTTCTTGTTCTTTAATTAGTTCATTTTCTTTATAGAGTAGGTTATTGTATTCTAGGAGTAATGTATTTTGTTTTGATATATCTGTTGTGTTTTTAATTTTTTCTTCAATATCTAGTAGTTTTTGTCTTGTTTTATTTATTTCTTCTAGGTTTTTTCTAACTTTGATTATATCATCTGATATATTAATTTCTTTGATAGAGGTTAAATCTTTTTTAAAGTTTGTTATAAAGTCTTTTATTTCTTTTTGTGCTTTTGAGGTTAAATCTTTTAGGATGTATGATGTTATGTTTCTTTGTATATTTTCGAGTGTTTTGTAGTATTCCATTTCTTGTTTATGTATTTCATCTATTGCTTTTTTGAATAGTTGTTCTGTAGTTTCGATTTTATTTTGAAAGTTTTTTTGTATTAATTCTATTCTGTCTTGGAATGTTTCTATTTTTTTATTAAGATCATCTATTTCTTTTGTTAAAGATAATATTTCTTTATGTCTTCTTTCTATTAATCCATGATATTTCATTTCTATTTTTCGTAAGTAAAAAATCATACCTGATAGTTCTGCTAATCTTTCATTGATTTCTTTAAATTTTTTTTGTTCTTCTGGATCTAGATCTATTGGGTAAAGTTTTTCTCTTTCTTTAACTTTTTCTACTGCTTCTTTTTCGTATTTTCTTAGTGTTTCTTGAATTGCTTTTATTTTTTCTTCGAATTGGTATATTTCTTCTTTTAGTTCTTTTAATCTCATTTCTTTTAGTTTTTTATTTCTGAAAGTCATGGTTTTGTTAAAGGCTTCGTTTTCTGCTTGTATTACTTCTTTTTCCATTTCTTTAAGTTTTTGTATTACTTTTATTTTGTTTTCTTCTAGGTTTTTGATTAATTCTTGGCTTGTTCCTTTTGTTTTTATGTCTAGTTCTTGTACGAATTTTGTTAAGTCTTCATTAATTTTTTCTAATTCTTTTTCTAGTTTTTTACTGTCTCCAAAGAAGTTTTCTATGAAGTTAGTTTTAGGTTTTATGTAGTCTAATTCTATTGCTTGGGAGAGGATTGTTTTTATGCTGTTTTTGAATTCTTTTACTGATTCTATTGTTAGGTTTTTATTGATATCTAGTAGTGTTTTATTAATTTTGAAGAATAGATCGAGTAGTTGTTCTGCTTCGAAGTTTGTTTTTTCGAATAATTCTTTTGTAAATTCTAATCTATTGTTGTAGATGTTTAATAGGTCTATTACTTCTTTGTTTTTATTGGCAAAGTCTTCTGCTAAACCTACTAATATGATTTTTTCTTTTGAAATACCTTTTATGGCTGCTAGTACTTGGAAATATTGTTTTGTTTGTTCTTCTATATATGTGCTTATTTTTTTGTGGCTTTCTTGTATTGATTTGAGATAGTTATGTAGGACGAGGGCTAGGTTTATGATTATGAAGTATATACCTATGGTTCTCATTAACCAGAGGAATATTTTGGTTGCGAATGTTAGTAATGTAGTTATAAGTAGTCTAAAATTGGTAAGTATTTGTAATCCTTTAATGAGGAAGTCTTTGAAGTTGGTTATGAAGTTGATTAGTGTTTTACCTATTTTATTATTCAATGCTCCTATTTTTATTAGTTCTGTTACTATGTTTGCGAATATTGTTGGTATATCTTTGAATAAGGTTAAGTTTCTGTAGAGGTATACTACTGTTGCGAGGATTACTGATATGGATGTTCCTAGGTATGAGAGTAGGATTAGGAAATCTCCTATGCTTTTTGTTGCTGTACCTCCTATGAATAGTGTTATTGCTGTTAGTAGTGCACCCCATGTTGATGTTGTTGTGATTGTTATTTTAAGTAGTTCATTCATATCTTTGAATTTGAGTATTAACATTGCTATTTTTTGTGCTAGATCTCCTATGAATTGTAGGCTTTTGACGAATTCTTTTTGTAGTATGATCAATGCGTCTTTGAGGTTTTTAATTTGTTGTGGTAGTGTACCTATTGTTTTTTCTGCTATGCCACTGTATTGTTCTAGGTATTTTATTACTGCTTGTCTGTTTTTATCTAGTGCTTCTGTGTTGCTAAGTATTAGTCTTCCACTTTTATCTAGTGCACCTCCAAATTTTGCTATGTTTTGGTTTGTTAGTCCTATGGAGTGTCTTAGGTTTTTGAAAGCTGTTGCGTCTCCTTCTAGTGCTCTTGCTATGTCGTCTGCTATTTGGCTTACTTTCAATCCAAATGCTGTTGCTGTGTCAATAGTTAGTTCGAATATTCTTTGATTTTCTAGTCCTATTGCTTTGAATTGTGTAAATGCTTCTGCTAGTTCTGTTGTTTCGTATACTGTTTCTACTGCCATTTTATTGAGTATATCTAGTATTCTTTCTCCTTGTAGTATATCTTTATCTAGGTTTGAGAATAGTGATGATAATCTTCTTTGTATTAGTAGTAGTTCTTCTGTGTTTTGTATTATTGAGTTAATGAAGTAGAGTATTGATCTTGATGTATTTATGAGGTTATTACCTATGGTACTTAGGCTAAAACCTACGAGGAATAATTTAAGAGAGAGGATATCTAGGAGGAATGTGAAGTTATCGAGTATATGTTCTACTTCTTGTAATTCATTTTTTTCTTCTTTTATTAGTTCTTTTTCTTTGTTTATTTCTCTGTTTTTATTTCTTGCTGTGTTATTTATCTCTTGGAATATTTTTTTACTTTCTTTTAGTAGTGCGTTTTCTTTTTCTATTGCTTTGATTACATAATCACTTGATTTTTTGAAAACATTGAGGCTTGTGTTGAGTAGTTTGTTTTCATTTTCTATTGCTTTTGCTATTGCTAATATTGATTCTGGTAATACTTTTTTTGTTGCTGTTATTGGCATTGTTCCTCTTGCTAGTATTTTGCTTTGTAGTTTTATTATGTCTTCTAGTATTTTTTTGATTTGGGTTATATGGTTTATTGTTTGTTTGTATACTGTATTGATTTTTCCTATTAAGTTTTTTTCTTCTTTTATGAGGTTTATTTCTTCTTTTATTTTTTCGTTTTTTTGTATTATTTTTTCTTTTATTTTGTCTATTGCTTGGGATTGTTGGTTTAGTAGTTTTTTTTCTCTTTCTATTCTTTTTTCTTTTGTTGTTTGTGTGGCTTGTTTAATTATTTCGGGTTTAAGTAATGGTTCTTGGAATATTTTTTTGGTTTTTTCTGTTAGTTTTTCTGATAGGCTTGATAGTTTGTTTATTACTTTTGGAATTATGTTAATTGTTTTGGTTATGATTGTATTGAATCTTTCTGTTTTTTCTATTATTTTTTGTGTTATTTTTGATATTTCTTTATAAGCTGTGAGTATTTTATTTATTTTGTTTACTTTTTGTGTGAAGAGATTATTGCTTTTCCTAAGTATTAGGTATTCATCTTCTACTAGTTTTTTTTCTTCTTTTAGTTTTGGGTTTTTAGTTGAGATTACTTCTGCTATATCTTTGAATGTATCGAGTATTAATCCCAGTATTTGTCTTTCTTCTTCTGTTTTCTTTTTTCTCTTTTCTGTTTGTATGTTTTGTATATTTGCTATCTTATTTATTTCTGTTAGATTTTGTTTAATTCTTTCATAGGTTTCTGGTGATATTGTTAATTCTTTTGATCTTCTTTTGCTTGTTATTTTACTAAGTTCTTTTTCTATGTCTGTTACTAAGTCTTTGAGTGTTCCTGGTACTTTTTTGAAAGTAACTAAGAAAGGTAATTTTGATTGTTCTATTTTTGTTTTTATGTTAAAGAATATATCGTGTTTCATGTTATGAGTTTTTTAATTTCTATTTTTTCTTGGTTTTTCATTTTACTTTTTTGTATTTCTTGGTTTATAATTTTTATTATTTCTCTGTTTATTTTGAAGTAGTTAATATCTTCTCTAAGGTAGTTTCTTATTACTGATATGTTGAAGTATTTTATACCTTTTGATATTGATGTTATTATTGATTTTAGGTAATTTACATAGTTTCTAATTCCTTCTGTTTCGTATTTTTTTGGTAGTTTATTTAGTAGGTTTTTGATTAGTTTTTGTGTATTTTTATCGAGGAATTTTTCTAATTCTTTGAGTATTTTTTCTAGGATTATTCTTATATCTTCTTCTTTTATTTTTACTTTATTTAGTTCTTCTTCGAGGTTTATTTTTATTCTTCTTTTTTCTTTTATTGTGTAAAATTTATCTTTATTTTTATCACTACTAAGTTTTACTAGTATTTTTTTATTTTTCCCTTCTCCTATTATATCTATGTGATTGAATATTATTGGATAATAATGTTTTTCGTATAGGTTTTTAATGTATTCTATTTTTCTACTGCTTCTTTCTACTAATTCTTTTTGTTCTGTAATTAGTTTATCTAATTCTTTATCTCCATATGTTATTATTGTGAATAAGTCTTTTATGGGAGTTTTTGTAATGTCTTGTGGTTTTATTTTTGGGTATAGGATATCGTATGTATATGTAAGTGCTGTGAAGGGTATTTTACCTGTATTCCATGAGTAGTTGTATATTAGGAATAATCTATTTCTTATGAATGGTGGTAAGTTTTTAACTGGTTTATTGAGGTTTGGGTTATATTTTCTGATTATGTTTCTTATGTTACGTCTTATTTCTTTGGCTAGGGGTGTTTTTCGTTGTGGGTAATTACGTGTCCAAGTTCTGAGGAAGTTATCTTTTTTTTTATTGAGAAGATTGTTTATTATGTTTTTCCATTTCATCTATGTATTCTTTGAGTTGGTTTTGTTTGTCTGTAAGTTTTATACTTTGTTCTGCTAGGAATGTGTAGTCATCTATTTTTTTGAGTAGGTATTCGTATACATCTTTTTCTATGTATAGTGTTAGTATTTGATTTTGTAGTAATTCATAGAAGACGTTTACATCGTCGAGGTTGGAGTGTTTTTTGAGTATTTTTATTATTTCCCAGAATTTTCTTTTTGGAGGTAATTTTTCGTCTATATTAACTATTTCTTCTATGATTAAGTCATTTATTTCCATGTTAACCTCCTTTAATCTTTCTTTCTATTTCTTTGTTGATGTTGTTTATTTCATTGATAAGGTTTTCTAATTCTTTTATTGTTAGTTGTTTTATATCTTCTATAGTAAGTTTTATTTTGTTGTAGTTGAGGAATATTAATGTTTTAGTTAGTAGGTTATTTATGTCTGTGTTTGATGTGAGTATTTTGTTTATTTCTTCTATTTCTTCTAGTAGGTGTGTTTCTCCTTGTGAGTATCTCTTTTTGTATTCTTCTCTTATTTTTATTAAGTCTTCTTTGCTTATTCCATGGTATTTACTTTTGTTTTCTTCTTTTTGTTCTACTAACATTTTAGTTGTTTCTGTTATAGAGAGATAGGGATAATATTTATTTCGAATGTATTTCATAAATTCGAAAAGTTTCTTTTTGTTGTAATTTTGTTGCAAAAATTCATTTATTTCTGTTATTAATCCTATTTTCATATGTTTGTATTATTTTTGATTTCTGTTATATATTCTTCTAGATTAACCAGGTTGAGATTATTTCTTATTATTACATAATTCCATCTAAATTCAATGATATTTATTAAGTCTTCATCTATGAATTGGTTTGTTATATTTACTTCTATTTCTGTTGGTTGATATAGTTTTGTTAGTATTAGTGTTATGTATTCTATCATTACTATGATTTTTGTTATATCGAAGTTTATATCATTTATGGCTATTGCTAGTAACATGTTGATTGAGAAAATATTGAGATTGACGTTACAATTTATTACTTCTATGTTTGCTGTTTTATGGGATATAGGGATGTTATTGTCTGTAACTAGAATTATCCCTATATCCCTGAGATAATTGTCAAGTTCATTTAGTTTTAGATTAATCATTATGATGGCATATTTTGTATTGCTTCGAAGTTAAATTGTGCTGCTATGATTTCTGGATTAGTGTTAGGTTCGTATGTATCTATTATTAGGTATTGTGGAGAGAATGTTGGATCTAATGGAGATGTATTTGGGAATTCGGCTAGTGTTTGGAAGCTAACTTCTAGTTTTTGGAAGTCTTCACTAAACATTCCTACGGTTGGTGGTGTTTCTATTACTAATGAGGGTAGGTATATTGCTGTTAGTTCTCCATTAACTACGTTTTTCCCTATTAATAACATTTTGTAAGGGAATCCTACTTTGGATATGTCTTGGAAAACTACTAGTCTATCTTTGCGTATTGATGTGTATCTTTGTATTGTAATGGTGTAGGGTGGTGTTCCTGGGAAAGCTGCTGCTGTTCTTTCTACGAAAGCTACTCCTTTTCTAATTCTTAATGCAAAATCGTTTGTTACGTTGTTGTTAGGGGTATCACTATCTAAAACTTGGAATGTTCCTGCAAGATCTGGTATTGAATCGAGTATGTATATTGGGTTTGGGGATAATGAAGGTACTGATATAAAATCTGTTGTATTTACGTTGTTGTATGTTTGGTTTGTTATGTTTGTATTGTTTACGAAGGTAGGTGTTTGTTGGAATAATATTTTTGATATATTTTCTACATCTGTTT
>JAWBOW010000032.1:0-10858 GCA_038825775.1 Candidatus Woesearchaeota archaeon
GTAGGAAATGTTGATGATAATTCTACAGTTATAAACCCAACAAGACAAGGGGATAATGTTATTTTTACAGCAAACGCTACTGATAATGAAGGAGATATGTATAGGTTAATTGTTTGCACTACAAACTCTACAATAAATGGAGAGTGTTCTTCAGGTAGTGAGATTTGTAGTTCTTATTTTGTTAGTTCTGGAACTCAAGCGAGTTGTTCTCACAACACAAGTTTAGAAACAAACTATAATTATTCTTGGTATGCTTTTGTTTGTGATGCTTTCTCTGCTTGTTCAGAATCAAATTATGCTAACAGTCCTTATTATATTAATAGAAAACCAATTGCTTATGATGTTGATATTAGTCCTAGGCCGGCAACCACGAGTGATGATTTGGTAGGGAGTTATTCTTATTTTGATGCTGATGATGATGAAGAAGGAAATTCGATATTTGCCTGGTATATTAATGGAACGAAAGTTAAGGAAGGTTATGTTAGTGAAGGTGTTTTCTTGAACACATCAGAGTTTGGTCTTGGTGATAGGATTATTTTAGAAATAACTCCTTGCGATAATTCTGGTTTTTGTGGAGATGCTAATGCTAGTAGTGTTTTGTTTATTGGAAATTCTCCTCCTGGAAAAGTTAATTTAACTTCTCCTATAAATGGTGACACAACAGTTCATGATAGGAACACAACATTTACTTGGGAGGAAGCTTATGATGCGGATAATGATCCTTTGACTTATCACTTGCAGTTAAGTAATAGTTCTGATTTTGATTATTTGATTGTTAATGCTTCTGGAATTTCAGGTTTAAGTTATACTTTGCAGGTTTATCTTGATCTGAACAAGGTTTATTATTGGCGTGTCAGAGCTTTTGATAGTCAAGATTATGGAGAGTTTTCTGATGTTTGGAACTTTAGCATAGAACCAGTTTTAAATATTACTTTGATTAGTAATGCTACTGATTTTGGAACAATAAGCAATAACCAAGAGAATGACACTACTGATGATGTTCCAGAACCCTTTGTTGTTAGGAATTATGGAAACTATGAGGTTAATATTAGTGTTAATGCAACTCCTTTATGGCAGTCTGTAAGTTTAGGGACAGAATACTTTAAGTTTAAGGCAGGAATTTATCAAGGAGTTTTATCCTTTGATTATGAGAACTCTCAAACCGATTGGGCTTACTTTACTCAAGAACCACAAAGTATTATTAAAAGATTAAATTATAAGTATGGTAATAACTCTGCAAGGATTGATATTTACATAAAGGTTCCTGCTCAGGAAGGAGCTGGTTATAGGAGTTCAATAATAGAGGTTAGTAATGGTTAAAAATAATGAAAAATTAAAAAATTTAAGAACAAAAAAATTTTTGAACTATAATAATTTTTTAATGAGAATATAATGAAAAAAGATTATTATTTGGGCGGAAGAGAGGATTTTATCTTGAAGATTTATAAGAAGGAATTAAATAAGAATTCTTTATTTTTTTTATCATTAATTATTCTTTTATTTTTTTTAAATTCAAATTTTGTTTTTTGTATAGGATTTGCAATTGCCCCTGCTTTTAAGAATGCTGATTTTGTTCCTTATTTTAATGATAGTTTGAATATTAGGGTTTATAACAACATTGATAAAGTTCTTAATGTTTCAGTTTCAACAGCAGGCAATCTTAAAGAATTTGCAGTTGTTGATAAGAGAGAACTTTTGATAAGACCATACTCTTATGAGACTATTAATTTGAAAATTTCTCTTCCTGAAAGAATAGATTTTGGAGAAAACCTAGTTAGAGTTGTTTTTTCAAGCTCTGAAAATACTGGAACCATAGGTGGTGCTTTAACTCTAAATTTTGATTACAAGATTTTTTTTAACCAACCAGAGATTTTGATTACAAAAGTTGGTTTTGAACAAAAAGATTTTATTATTAGAATTTTTAATAATGGTAGTGAAGAGATAAGCGGGTTTTTGGAGCTTTATTTTTTTGATTTTGAAAAACAAATTGATTTTTTAAATAAAACATTCTCTTTAAAGGGAAGAGAAACTAAAATTTTAAAAAAAGAATTAAATTTTTCTAAAGGAGAATATTATTTTGTTTTAAAAACTTATTATAACAATACCTCAACAACCAAAGAATTAAGACAAAATTTTACAATAGGAAAACCAGAATTTAGCATAAGTAATGTTGTTCTTGGAAACGAAACAGGTAGCATAAAATCATTAAGTTTTGATTTAGGATTAAACTGGAACAAACCCTTAGATGTGTTTGTAGAAGTTTTTATTATCAACAACTCAAAAACAATAAGTAGTTTTAAGAGCAATCCTCTTAAAATTTATCCTGGCAAAGCAGAAAGCTTAAAAATGTTTTTGGACTTATCAGGTTTAGAATTAGAAAAGGTTTTAAATTTAAAGATTGTTGTTAATTACCAAAACCTTTTTATTGAGAAGAATTTTAGCTTTGTAAAAAACAAGAGGGGTGTCTATGAGGTGGGCAAAATGAATATTTATTATGTGCTTATTATTTTGTTAGTTTTAGCCAATCTTTTCTTGCTGCTGAAATTGTTGTTTTTCAGCACTAATAAAGTAAAGAGGATTAATAATTTAATAAAGAAAACAGAGAGCTTAATAAGCCAAGGTAAGTTAAAGGAAGCAGGAGAGTATTATCATAAAATAAAAAATTTGTATGACAATGTTTTGAATGCAAAAGAAAAAAAAGAGGTTTATGATAGAATAATGGAAGTTTATAATAGACTACACCACCACTCACACCACTTACAACATTCTCACCAATCTAAACAATAATTTTTAATTAAAAACACAAGTAGATAATCAGCAACTAATTCTGATTAGAAAAAGTTTTTTATTCTTTGTAAAGTAAGGGACTTCTTAATTTTTAGAAATATTTTTTTGTTTATAAAGAGTTTAGTATTTTATTTAATTAATTAAATTTTAACTGCACTTGCCGTGCAAATCTCACAAATTTTTTTGTTTTTTTATTTTGTCTTAACACTCTCTTTAACAACAGGTTTCATTTCTTTCCATGCGAGTTCAAATAGTTCTTCTAATGCTGAAGCAAAGAAGGGAGTGTTAACCCAAATTCCAATATCATAAGTTGGATGCACTTCTTTATCGTCCATGACCATAAACATCATTTCCTTTCCATCAATAACTATAAACCTTGCTTTTAACTTCGCATTTCTTATCTCTGCAATTCCTTTCAAATCCTCAACAGCCTTCATGTTGTCTTTTGTTATAGGAGCAGCAATTCTTATCTTTACACCCCTCTTTTTTACCGATTCAAGAACAGGTTTTAATCCCTCTACCTTTCTAATCAAACCGTCCGCTGTTGTTACTATAGTAACTGTTTTTTCAGCATTCTTGATCATTGTTTCCATATGATTATAAAGATTGTGCCTACCTCTCAAACTTCCTGATAGATCAGTTGGCTCAACTAATTCAATTCCCTGCTTGTGAAGGTTTTTTAATTCGTCAATAATTTCTGTTTTTCCAACTTCATCCAATCTTTTTATTCTGTTTTCTGCTTCCTCTTTCATATACTTCTTTACTCTCTCAATAACTTCTTCTGGTTTAACAGCAATATACTTTATTGGCTTTCCAAACTTCATAACAACAAATCCTTTCTTTTCTAGGCTTTCAAGAACATCATAACTCCTAGATCTCGGAACATTTGCAATGTCAGAAAGCTCTCCAGCAGTTGCAACCCCTCTTGAAAGCAGTGCTGTCCAAATCTTTACTTCGTATAAGTTTAGTGAGAAATAGTGTCTTAGTCTGTTCAGAAATTCCTCTTTAACTATCATTTTTAGACCCTCCGCACTTTTTTATTCTTTTATAAATTATGATTTTTTTGTGGAAAAAAACAAAAAACCACAATAAAACTTTTATGACTAATTTTTTTATTTTTTTACTCTTATTCTGTTAGTAATTTCTCTCGTAACCTCTATTGAATTACAAAGTTTAGTGCTTACTAAGTTGTTTATTTACCCCTTTACTTTACTGATTAATAAGAACATATATTTAAATCTTGCTTTTTGTAATTCTCTTTTTAATAAAAAATTAGAAAAATCGTAACCAATTAATAGTAATTTTTCTTTTTTTTAAGAAACCTTAAATCTTGTTATGGCAGCAACACCACCAAGCCCTTTCAGTTTTTTTCCAGGTTCAAATTCAGAATCAATAATTCTTACCTTTCCACTTGTTTCTTCTGTTTTATTTAAGATGTAAGCAAGTTCTTCATTATTACTTATCTCTTGCATTAGAGAATCCAAGACTAATAAATCCTTTACTGCTCCATAATCCACTGCTTTTTTAACCTCTTCAATACCATAAACAACAAGACCGTCTTTTGAAATTTCTTTTAAAACTTCCTCAATAATTTGGGTTTCCTCAGCAATCCTGCTCTGTTTTAAGGCCTGTTTTATTTCAGGTCTCTTCAAGATTTCATTCAAAGAACTCTTATCAACATAACTGCAACTGCTAACTATTATTTTTTTCCTTATATTGTCATTAAGTTTTTTTATTAAGTATTCTGCCCAAAAACCAGGGCTTGCTATTATTATTGAAGAGGGCTTATAACTCTTGTCGTACTCTTCAATGAGTTTGTTTAATTCCTCATAAAAATCCTCTGTTTTTTCATTACTCCTTTCATAAGAATGTTTTTTCTCAACATTTCCCTTTATGTTTGATAAAACTTTATACCCTTGTTTGTTCATTATTGCAAATATTGCTTCTTCCCTGTCAAAAATACAGACCAAAAAATTGTATTCTGGTTTTGTAGCTTCTTTTAGAATATCAAGAACATAATCAGAAATTTTATTTTTGAATAATGTTATTTTTGTTCCAGGAACTATTGTTAAACTATGATAGCTTCCCTTTGGGACATCTTCGTCATTACACTCAACAATCTTTCCAGACACTCTAAAATCCCTTGAATACCTTTGAAAACCTGTTTTTTCAACCTCAATTTTTACAAAAATATTTTTTCTTACCTTATCACTGCCTTTCTCTATTTTTCTACTAGAGCTTCCACTAACAAAGTCGCCCTTCATTACAATTTGTGATAAATACCAAAGGTCATCGTAACTTTCAACCACTAAACCAATTATTCCTTTTTTCAAATTTTTACTTGTTATTTTCATTTCAAAAACAGAAAAACATATATACTTATTTAAAATTATTCATTAAAGTATAGTAAAATTACCAAAACTTAAATAAATTTTAAAATATTTTAGAAATTCAAATAAAAATTTTTTAATCTGTTGTGCTTGTGAAAGGTGATACCATGAGAAAAAAGGCCCAAACCATAAGTGCAAGTTATGCTGGTGGTTTAATAATAGCAATTGCTGTTCTGATATTCTTTTATGTTTTGTTAATTCCTCCAGAAAGCAGGAGAGAGTTATTGAATGAGAGCATAAAAAATGAGTCGCAACAAGAACAAAAAAATGAAGCAGAGTATGTTTTGTTGTTAGAAAATCCAGGTAGGATAATGCCTAAAACAATAACAGAAAAATATTCTGAAGGACACAAATTGAATGATGTTAGAATATATTCAATAACACAAGCAATAACTATAAAGAGGATAAACCCGTTTTATATTGGATCAACATTTTTTTCTCAAGACAAAAAAACGTTTGTTTTTAAAATTGATGATATAAAAAATATAAGAAATGTTGTTCTTAGTTTTAATGCAGAATCAAGGAAAGGAAGATTAATTATAAAACTTAATGGAGTAGAAATATTTAACTCTGAAATAAAATCATATAATCCAGAGCCGATTGTTTTAGACCAGGACTTGTTAGAACAAGAAAACACTCTTGAATTTTCTGTTTCAAAACCAGGTTTTTTTTCAAAAAACCATTATGAATTATCAGATATAAAAATATTAGGATATAAAACTGATTTGAGCAGGACAAAAAGCACTCAAACATTCCAAATAACAAGTTCAGAGTATCAAACTTTAGAAAGTATGAGTTTAAAATTCTTCATTGATTGTTATTCAAAAGAGAATGGAAAGGTAAGAATAAACTTGAATGGTTATGAGATTGGTTATTTCACTCCTGATTGTAATGCGCCAATGCTTTTTAATTTTCCATCATATTATTTGATTCAAGGACAAAACACAATTTATTTTGAAATTGAAAGAGGAGATTATCTTATTTATCAATTGAGGCTAGAACCGGTATTTAAGGAAATAACAAACCCGACTTATTATTTCCAAATACCTGAAGACGAATATAATAAAATAATCAACGAATCAAGACAAGTTATTCTAAAGCTCAGGTTTGCTGACACTTCTGAAAAAGAAGCAAAAATATACATTAATGGTTATGTTATTGGATTAACAACAAAAGAATTATATTTTAACAAAACAATAGACAAGAATTATTTGTATAAAAACGCTAACTCTTTAAAAATAGAGCCGGAGAAAACTATAGACATAACAGAATTAAAGGTTTATGTGATTAATAAAAAATAAATATTCTCTTAACACAAAAAAATTTATCTTAAAAAAGAGGTGTTAGAATTAATGAAACCTGACGAAGAAAAACCAAATTTTTTTTCTGAAATCCTAAATAGTATTTTAAAAGTTTTTAGCAACTTTAAGGGTAACATCACTAATTTCTTTTCTTCTTTGTTTAAAAAGAATGAAAAAATTAATCAAGCCGGTGAAGAAGCTGAAGAAAAACCTAAGAATTTAATTCATGAAACACACACTTCTGATTTAGTTCACAGAATAGACACAAAATTTGTTGTTAACTCTTCCATTATTGGAGGAATATTGGCTTTTCTTTATTGGATTGGAATATTAAGGTTAAACATTATGGGAATTTTCACAACAATAATTATTATTTTAATTGTTTTAATTCTTCTTGGAGATCCTGAAAAAAGAAAAACGAGATTTATTTGGCTTTTAGTTTTTGGAATTTTATTCTTATTATTGCCTTATTATTTACCTATTCTAACAACTTTGCTTCCAAGACAACTAAGTTTTATTATAAGAGGAGGTCCTATTGGACAGCAAGAAATTTATGGAGCACCTCTTAATGTGAGAACAAGAAGGGGTTTTCAAGAGTTAAGTGCCGAGTGGGTTGAAAGATTTGAAAAAAGTCAAGAAATGATTAACACAAGAATAAAATGTGCTATGGGCGAATGTCCTGAGGGAGAAGCAGAAGGTCCAAAGATAGGCATAAATCTTTACGAGCCAAAACCATTTATTGATAAGAAGTATTTGGTAGGAGATGATATAAGTTTTTCCTCTGTTATTGAGGGTTTAAACCTTGATGTTTATCCTAACAAGAAGATGAAGGTTGAGTGTTTTATCGACCAAAAAGAATTAAGTCCAACCCCAAAAGAAATTCCCTTTTCTGATTTGAGTAATAATCAAAGGATAATCACTTGTAATGGAAGAGTGCTTGAGAACGAATACGATTTTACTAACACTTTAAACATTAGTGTTGTTTTTAATTTCACAACAGAATCAGAACTAAGAATGTATGTAATGAAAAGGGAAATGAGGGATAGTTTATACCAAATTTTTGGTCCTGATTTTATGTATAACTTATTTGGAATTCAAATTACTGGAGTTGCAAAGTTTAATGACGGACCAATAAATCTTGGAATTGCAACCCCACAAAAAATAATAGCTCTTTCAGAAGATGAGAAAAAAACAGAGCTTTATATTGCATTAACAAACCAATGGTATGGTTTAAACGGCTTTATTACAAAGATAAAAGATATTAAGATCTTCCTGCCAGAGGGTGTTGAGATTACAAGCTTTGATGATCAAGCGTGTCCTTTTGTAAAAAATGGGAATTATTATGGTGTTACATCAACAAAACAAGAAGAGCCTCCTGTTTATTTGTTGAGGAACTTTGTTTGCACTTTAGAATTTAATAAAATGGATTTTACAGAACATCCTTTATGGATGCCCTCAATAAAGGTTGTTACAGATTACGAATACAAAATTTTAAAATCAACCATCATTGACATTTATGTGAAGAAAGAAGATAAAGAAAAAGAACAAAAAACAGATCAAACAACAAGCACTAATGGAGGAACTTCTGATTCAGGAATAACTTCTGATTCTAATAATAAATTTGATTCTAATTGGGTTTGGCCTGCTGGAAAGTATAACGGTCATTACTCTGTTTATAATTGTTTTGGCAATGGTTGGGGTTATAGTTCTTCTTTCCATCATGGTTTAGACATAGAAGCAGATGGGGATGAGGATTATAAAGCAGAAGTATTTGCTGTTTCTGACGGAGTTGTTGAGGAAGTTGTTGATGGTTGTCCAGAATGCAAGTGCATAAAAGGAACAGAGGATTGTTGTTCTTGTAAAGGCCAAAGTTATGGAAATTATGTTAAAATAAACCACGGAAAGATTAATGGAAAAACTATTAAAACTTTGTACGCTCATCTAAAACAAGGCAGTATTAGAGTGAGTAAGGGAGATGATGTTTCTAAAGGAACGATAATCGCAACAATGGGATCTTCTGGTTATTCAACAGACGTTCATTTACATTTTGAGGTTTTTGAAGACAACACAAGAGTTAACCCAATAAATTATTTTGATAAAGACAGCATAACTGTTAGGGTTATTAATCCTGATTGTAATGGAGAAAACGCTTTTGATATTTGCACAAAGCCGAAATCAGAAAGTTGTTCATAAAAAAAATAAAATAAAAATAAAAAAGATTTATTCAAGAACAGGAAAATAAAAAATTGAAAATGAGTTTAACAAAAAAAGCAAGGAATTTGGGTATTGAACTGAGAGTTTTGTGTGTTATTTTTATTTCACTTCTCATAATCTTATTTACCGGTTGTTCTTCTGAATCAGGAATAAGTATCTTTAATCCTTATGTTGGAACTCAAGGTTTAGAAGTTAATTTTATGAAAAGCGCTCCTCCAGAATTCGTTTTTGAAGACTCAACATTTCACATAGGTTTTGAATTAGAGAACAAGGGAGCTCTTAACATAGAAAAGGGAATAATAACAATTGGTTTTTCAGACATTCCAGGATTAACTGTTGATAAAAAAACAATAAATTTTGAATTAAAAGGCAAAAAGGAGAGGAGGAGCATTTATGGAGAGAAAAAGTATGAAGTAATTTCAGCAAAAGCCCCAAAATTAGAAGGAAAAGCACAATCAGATTTTTTGATAAACATGATTGCTTGTTATCAATACTCAACTTTTCTACAAACAAGCATCTGTGTTAATCCAGACCCTTTCAATCCAAAGCCAGAAAATTGTAATCCAAGTCCTGTTCAATTCTCATCTCAGGGCTCTCCAATAGCCATAACAAAAGTTGAACAATCAGTTATTCCAGTAAGTGAAAAACAGTCAAAACTAATGTTCACAATATACATTAAGAATGTTGGTAATGGTTTTGTAACATTAAAGGATTCTTATCACAAAATTTGCAACAATATTCCATTAAAAGTTCAAGAGGTTGATGCTCTTGAAGTCAGTGCAAAATTAGGACATGAGGACTTAACATGCTCTCCTAAAAAAGTAGTTTTAAAAGAAGGCGAAGGTTATGTTACTTGTTATTCAAAACCCTCAGATATACAACCTTCCTATAAGACAGCATTATCTGTTAAGGCAGATTTTGGTTATTTTTACTCACAAACAAAAAATGTTTTGGTTTATAAAGTATTTGATTAAATAAAAACAAACACTATTTTAAAATAGATAAAAATAGAAAAATTTAATAAATAAAAAGGTTTTTTTGAATTTATCATGCAAAGAAAAAGGGTTTTAAAAATGAAACAAGCTCTAAAAACAAGCAAGGAAATTATTTTATTAGCATTTCTCATCCTAATTCTTTCAGGATGTTCAACACCAGATTCTAGCAAGGATACTTACTATGTTGGAAGAGATGGTGTTAGTGTAAAGTTTGCTCAGGGAAGTCCTCCAGATGTTGTTTATGATGGAAAACCATTTTCTATAATAATCGACGCACAAAATTTAGGTGCAATAACAACCTCTCCAAAGGTTTTTTTTGTTGGTTTTGAAAAGCAAATACTTCCAATACAAGAAAGTTTTGATGTTGGAACTCTAAATGGAAAATCAAACAGGTTTCCACAAGGGGAGAGAAAAATGCTTAAAGTCGGAAGCTTTACTCCAAAACTCCCTGAGGGAACTGATTTGTTAGAAAACATTCCTATTAAGATGCTTGTTTGTTATTCTTACGAAACAAAAGCCTCTCAAAAGGTATGCATTGATCCAGACCCAACTCTAAGTTCATCTGATGTTTGTAAACCACAAACCATAAGTTTGAGTTCAGGACAAGGAGCTCCTGTTGGAGTTACATCAATAAAAACAGAATCAAGCATTGGAGCCGCTTATTTTGAGATAACAATAAAGAATCTTGGGGGAGGAACTGTAATAAAGAATGACAAAGTTGGCAGTTGCACTCAAGTAACATTTATGGACACTAATGAGATTCCAGTTAGTGTTTCTCTTGTTGATAAACCATTAAGTTGTGACCCACAAACAGTTATACTTGACTCTTCAGGAAGTGCTTCTGTGTATTGCAGATTAGAAGGCTTAGAAGAAACAGGTCCTGCTTATTATTCCCAACTTAACATAAAGATTGGGCCTTACGGCTATAAAAAGGATGCTGATACAAAAACATTAACTATAAGAAAATAAAAAACTTAAAACAAAATAAAAAACAAATTAAAGAAAAAAATAAAAAGTATTAAAAACGATATAAAAACTAATTAAAAAGACAATTTTTAATTTTATATTTAGCATCAAATAAAGAAACGCCTTGCTTTAGAGAAGGATAATAAAAACAATACGAATATAAAAAGTAAATATAAAAAGGTGGTGAAAGATGAAAAACAAAAGC
>JAWBOW010000033.1:0-9820 GCA_038825775.1 Candidatus Woesearchaeota archaeon
TTGTTCGCATCATCCAAAACAATTTTACCTGAGATGTTTCCAACATAACCCTGCCATGCTTGTGTTACTGCTTTTGTATAAATGCTTAAGTATGATATGTTACCAGCCAATGCTTGTAAACTTTGAGGACCCATCTTGTCATGTCTTCCCCTTGGGGTTTCAGTTAACTGGTCTGGGAATCTTGGTTCATCTGTTGCTCTAACTAATAGTGCTAAAACTGTTAAGAATAAGATACTTATTACAACAAACCTTTTCATTCTTGTCACCTCGCTTGCAACAAACTTGCAATTTTGTTTTGATATAAAAAAATCAACAAATAATATATTTTGTATTTTAATATACTAAAAACACAACTAATATATAAATCTTTCTCATTTTTATAATAACTTTTGAGTGAAAAAAGTATTTTTGAATTGGTTTTTAAAGAAAAACTTAAGAAAAATTGCAAAATTTTGAAAATTTTAAAAAATATAATTAGCCAAAAAAATAAAAGGACAAATATAACTCGTAAGAAAATAAAAATAGCAAAGGAAGGTTGTAATAAAAATTTTGAGTTAAAAGTAAGAAAATAAAGAAAGCAAAGATAAGAGAATAAAAATAATTTTTTAATTTCTAAAAAGAAACTTGACTTTAAAAATTCTTGTATAACTAATTTTATAATTAAAATTTTTATTTCTATATTTTATTTCTTCTACACTTTTGTGTTTATAATTTTTTTATAGAATCCTTAAAATCGTTTATTCTAATTCTTCACTTAACACTTTTATGATTTCTTCTCTTGTTTTTGCATTAAGAACTTTTTCTGCTAAGAATTCTTTCTTAAACACGTCCTTAATCCAATTTGCGAAATCATTCCTTTCAGGACTAACATGATGATTAAATAAATTGTTATCCATTGTTTTTAACGCTTCTAATAATTCTCTTAAATTCTTTAATCTCCTCCCATCATTCAGAATAAACTCTTTTTCAGAAGGTATTTCCTCCTCTAAATTCAATTTTTGTGCTTCTTTCCTTATTATTTCTGAAAGTTCTCTTATTCTTTCCTCTGTTGTTCTTATTTGTTCTTTATACTGTTCAATGATTATGTTTTTTTCTTCCCAATCCTTTTCAAGCTTTGAAAGTTCCAATAGAAGGTTTTTTAATCTAAAGTATGCTGCTTTTTTTTCATACTCTATCTCTTTTTTGTTTTTTTCTGTTGCAAAATAATTCTTTATTTCCTCAATCAAATCCTTTTTTGCCAACTCCTCAAATGATTTTTCATAAATCTCTTCTAACAATTTAGCAAAGAAGCCCTTATTTGTGCTTATTAAATCTTCAAAATCAAGATCTGCCTGTTCTTTTAAGCTCTTTTTTATCGATTGCACAGGAATATTTTCTGTTTCCAATCTTTTCTCCTCTTTTTTTGGCTCTTCTTTAAAATTTTTAATCTCAAATTTCTCTTTTTCTTTGCTTTGTTTTATCTCTTCCTTATCCTTATCCTTTTTTTCTTCTCTTGCTTTAAAAAACAAAAATCTTTTCTTTTCTTTATTATCCTTCTTTTGTTCTTTAATTTCGATTGGTTGTATTGTTTCTATTGTTCTTGTTTTTTCAAGAACATCCTTTGCTAACATTGGAAGCTCTTTTTCCTCTTGCTCTTCAATCCTTTTCTTCTTTCTTGAAAAGAACATTATTATCACTCAAAAGATTATTACTTTATTTGTAAGTAGTTATAAATATATTTTGAAAAATAAGTTTAAAACTTTTTGTATTAATTTTAGAGTGATTTATTAAAAGTTGTGTTATAAATCATCTTATATTATCTCAATGTAAAAATTAACAAGAGAAGTTCCTGGCTTATAATTCTTTAATAGAGAGGGGATTCGAATTTCATAATCATAAATTCCATACTTTCCTTGTTTTTTAGGATTTATCTTTGTAACAAAAACTATGTCTTCCTTATCGTTATAATCAAATTGATAATTATTTGAAAGGTCATCTGCACTATCCCATAGAATTCCTGTTATGAAGTTTGAATTGTTGGTTGAGTTTATTATAGGAACGTTTTCTATTATTCTTCCAGAAATGTTGAATGTTGCTGTTGCTATTGGATCATCTGTTCCTAAACCCCAAGTGTTTTTTATTGAATCTGGAGTGTTTGTTGTGTTAAATACTATATCTAAATCTGTGAAATCATTGTTTGTCCTTTGATTATTGATGTTTCTAGTCAACGGTATTAAATCATTGAACGAGAATGAAGAATCAACATCCGAAATTATTATGTTACCATAATTTGTTTCTATGCTTTCAACTTTTAATAGTGTTCTGTTAAGATAATCTCCAAGCAATATTTCCACACTAACATTTCCATAATAGTATTGGTAGATAGGTATAATAATGCTATTGTTTGCTTTGTTGTTTGTTTCGTCAGATTCATTAATTAGGTCGTTAGGATCCAAAATTACAAATACATTGTTTATTCCTGGTTTTACTACAAAAGAAGTGTTTAGTATAACAAAATTGTTTCTAGAAAGATTTTGTACTGTTATGTTATTGCCAAGTTGTGTTCCTCCAAAAGCAGGATCTCCATAATAGAACTGCACTATAAATGGGTCTGTTGCATCACTTAGTCCTAAATTTGTTATGTTTGCAAAAACAGTAATGTTATAACCCTCAATAGTTGTTGTTTGATTAAACCATATTCTTTCTTCACTTATAACCAAATCAGGTCCTGAAATGTTTAAGGTGTAATTTTCTATTGCAAATCCAAAGTTTCCTTCAGTGTCTTCACACTTAACATTCCAATAATAAATTCCAACCCTAAAGTAAATATTGTTGAAGTAGTTGGTTTGATTGTTTATTGGATTATAGTCTGTAATGTTTGGATTGAAAACATAATCGTTTCCTATGTATAATGTGCAGTTTGCTAAGTTATAATCAAAAGGGATGTAGGAAAAATTAATATAACCAACACCGGTTGTATAGTTGTTTTCTGGCAATAACAAGGTTACTGTTGGTTTTGTAGTGTCAGGTATTATTTCAAAAGTGTTTGCTGCTCTTGTTGTTGTAAAGTTTTCTTTTTCAGCAATAAAAACTAAACTATAAGTTCCTAAACTTTGATTTTTTGTGCTCCAATCAAAAGAGAATATTCCATAACTGTTTGTTTCTCCTGAAGAGTTTGTTTTAAACTCTTGCTGTGTTCCTAAGCTTACATTTAAAATTTGTTCTTCAATAATGAAGGATACAATTCTTTTTGTATTTGTTCCTGTAATAACATCCTCCCAAAGGTTGGTTGAGTTTTGGAGTTCAAACCTCATAAATCCTTGAGTATAGGTTGTTGTTGCTGTTGTTGCAGACCATGATTGAACATGAAATGCTTTTGTTGTTATGACAGGACTAATAATAATATTTGTATCAGCTGTTATTGCTGAAGAATTTTTTTGAACTTTGAATTCTTCAGGCATTTCTACCAAGAACCAACTAATAAATGCTGTTCCAGTAGTTGTTTCTTTATAAAATCTTAAAGTTGTTGAATCAGTGATATTTCCTCCGATAAAATTTCCGTCAATGGTTGTTACTCCTGAAATAGCACTTCCAAAAATCAAGAATGCTCTTGAAGTGTTTATTGGGCTAACACTCACGTTGTAGTCTAAACTTGAGAATGAGAAGTTACCACTTTGGACTTTAGCATTACTCCATTGTATGACTTGCCATTCAACCATTGCTGCACTTCCAGAGGTTGCTCTTTCTATGTAAATTGTTGTTGAGTTCAAAAACATAGCCCTAAAAAATCCTTGGTTATTATTTCCTGTTGTTCCTGAATTTGCCCTTCCCATAACTATTATAAAAGATTCGTTTAGGTTAACTTCATTATCTAAATTTATTGTTGTGTTTAATTGTGCTGTTGCAAACGAAGCTGTTCCCTTTTGAACTTTGATTTCAGAACTCTCAACAATTTGCCAAGAAATGTTTGCGGCTGTTACTGCTGCATACCTTTCAAACAATAATTGATTGCTTGAATAAATCCTTGAGGTTATTTGTGATCTTGACGGAACACCACTTGCGATATTGACTGTGAGCATAACAAAAGAATTTTCAGTGCTTAAAGGTTCAATGTTTACTAGTGCTGAGGTTGTTGTCATATAATACCAATTCCTCTGAACTTTTAGCCCTGCTAGACTTATTGTTTGTCCTGTTGATGTTGCGTTTGGGTTTCCATAGTAGAGCCAATAGTTATCTTGAACTCCTAATTTTCTTGTTATGTTGGCATTAAATCTTATTAAACACCATTCTTTTGAATAGTTGCTTATTATTTGTGTCGGTATTTGTGTGTGGTTGAATCCTTCATTGACCACAATTCTTAATTCTTCACAATTATTAATGTAAGAACTTATTCCACTAACATTTAAATCTATAGTTTTATACAAGGTCTTGTTATAGGGGTTATTTATGAAGATTTGTTTTCTATACTTCCAAGAATTATTCCACCAATCAATTGTTGTGTTTCCAAAAATAACTTCTGCTTTTGTTATGTTCGTTATTAAAGGACTTCCAAAAATATCTGTTGTGTTAGCAATTAATACTGCTGGTTCTCCTTTCTGGTATTGTGGTTTTGAGGTTTGTGCATAGCCTATTATCTTGTCTGATTTTATGTATGTAAAATTCCTCTTTTCACTTATGTTGTAATTTCCAAAAATATCATAGCATTCAACCTGCCAAGTGTAATTTCCCTCCTCGAATGTTTGTGTGAAGGTTTGTATTTGTTCTGTTGTTATATTATAACTAGTTTGGTTTATTGTGTCGTTTATTATTAGACTACAATTGCTTATCATGCTTTTATCATAAACTATAAAATTAAAATTTATAGTTGCGAAACCTATCAAAGCATTAGGTGATGGGTAGGTTAGGTTTATTTCAGGAGGGGTTATGTCGTTAACATTTACGAAAAGTGTATCGTATGAATTAATGTAATTATTGTTTCCTTCAAATACTGCTGTTACATTATAAATTCCAGGATCTTCAAACAAATAGTTTATACTAGTTGGAGAATCTCCTGTATGTATTAAACTATTATTAACGTATATTTTTATTGTCCCTGTTTGTGGTTTTATGAGTTGTGCACTTATATTAACATAATTATCTTCGTCTATTGTTAAATTATTTTTTATTCCGTTGAGATAAAGTTCTGTTTTAGAATTTGCTTTTTCAATTATGTATTCGTATATTGGTGTCGTATTTGTGTTGTTATTAAAGTCAGTGGCGTACCATCTATAATAATAAGTTGCAGAGTTTAGATTTTGTATTGAATAATTATATTGTATTGTATTGTTTGCTTCTTCTTCATTTGTAATGTTTATTAATGTTATGTTAAGCATTGTTCCTGTAAAATTGTGTTCTATTATTACTTCTTTTATTTTGAAATTGTCAGTCCAGTTTATTATGAAAGAATATTCTTTATTAATATCGTATGTTGTTGGAGATTCAGGATAAGTAAGATTGTTGTAATGTTGTGGAGCTTTAGAATCAACTTTTAAGGTTAGGTTTTGTTCTGCAAAACTATTTCTACCAGAGCTGTCATTGCACCAAACATTCCAAACAAATATTCCATCTTCTAATGTTTTTAAAAATAAATTTGTTTGATCGGTTGTTGGATTATAGTTTATGCTTTCTTCTTTCCAAATTCCACTGAAATTTCCAAACAAGATGCAAGTGTTTAAGTTAGAGTCAATAGGCATGTATGTAAAGTTGGTGTTTGATTTTGAGTAAGAATTGTTTTCTGGAGAGATTAAAATGATTTGCGGGTTTGTCAAATCAACAATCAGAGTATATTCTGTTGATTCTCCATAGTTGTATTCTGAACTGTTATCGTAACAACCAATCTTCCAAACATAAAATCCCTCTTCTAATGTTGTCACAAAATAATTTTCTATAAAGTTTTCAACTTCATAATCTGTTTGTATTATAGAATTGTTGATTATTAAAGAACAATTTTCTATTCCGGTAGAATCTTGGGGTGTGTAGTTGAAATATACTGTCTCGTTTGATAAGTAGGAATTGTTTTCAGGATGAATTATTGTTAGAAATGGTGGTTGAGAGTCTATAACCATAACTGTAAGATTATAGGTGGTTGAAGAATTTTCAAATCCGAAGTAATCAGTACAATTAACTCTCCAAGTATAATTTCCATTTGTTAGGAAAATTGTAAAATTAAATGGCATGTCATTTATAATGTTATATTTTTCAGATTTAACTTCATCATTCACTATGAGTTTACAGTAGCTTATGTTAGAGTAGGTGTCTGTTGCGTTTGCTATAAAAGTTATTATGTTAGTTTCGTTCTCAAAATGGTTGTTTTGAGGGCTTATGAGATTTATTTTTGGGGGTGAAAAATCAATTTTTAGAGTATAGTTTTGTAATCCAAACTTGCTATTTCCAGCACTATCATTACACCAAACATTCCAAACAAAGATTCCCTCATTGTTTATTGTTGTTGTTAAGTTATTTTCAAAATCCTTTATTATAGTATTGTTCTCAACTATTTTTGAAAAGCTTCCTGAAATGTTAGAATACAAAGCACAGGTGTCTATTGTGTTTGTATCTTGTGGAATGTAACTGAAGACAATTTCAAATTGACTCATAACAGTATTATTTTCTGGGTTTATTAGTTGAATGTTTGGTGCTATCGTGTCTGTTATATAAACAAAATAGTTTGTGGATTCCCTATAATTTCCGAATATGTCATAAGCTATGACTTTCCAATAATAAACTGCGTTTGCGTCCAATGCGTAATCAACCTTATAAGAAGTGTTTGTTATGTTAAAAGTATGGTATTCATAATCTATGCTTGTAAAATTTGGATTTTTAGATATTAATATTGTATAATTTGCAAAGTTTGATTCTATTGTTTGCTGCCAACTTAAAGTTGGTGTTAAGTCCTTAGATTCTGTTCTGTTTTTGGGTGATATTAAATCAAACTCTGCAGGGGGTGAGGGGGTTACTTCAAAATACAAATTTAGGTTTTGATAGTTTGATTTTCCAAGAGTGTCGTTTGCCCAAATAAAGGTTATATTATAAATTCCCAATTGTATTGTGTCGTTGAAGTTTAAGTAATATTCATCGTTGTTTTTGCTTAATGAAAAATTTTTGTAAGTTGAATTGGGGTATCTTATAGTTATGTAAGCATAACTTATTCCATAATTATCTGTTATTGTTGTGTTAAATCTTACAAATTCTGATTGGTTTATTATTGTAGTATTAATGCTTGGATTTGTAATGTTTGGTGGATTATAATTTATGATTAGTGTATAATTGTTTGGTGCGAATGCAAAATTATTAGAACTATCATAACATTTTACATTCCAAATAAAGTTTTTGTCCTCCAAATCATTAAGTGTTATGTTTGTTATTGTGTTGATGCTTATGTTATAAATTGTTATAATTTCTTGAAAAGTTCCTGAAATGTTAGCCCAAAGACTACAGTTTGGTATTATTGGGGTTTTTTTATCATAAACTGTGAAGTTAAAATCAACACTTCTTTGTTCTAAAATGGTGTTGTTGTTAGGATATATTAATGTTACATTTGGTGGTGTTTTGTCTGGACAAATTCCATCCCATTCTGTTCCGTTAGTATAGTATGTTTTCCAATAAAGTCCTGAAGTGTTTGTAAATGCTATTACAAATTTATTTCCCTCACAAAAACCGATTTGTGTTGCAGCTTGATAACCACCAACAGTATGGTATTTTAAAGAATTATTAATTACTGATATGTTATTAGCAATAGCTGTTGGAGTGGTAACTCCAAATGTTGAATAAGTGCTATAAAATGTTCCAATGTCTGCTGTGTTGTCAAACCATGAGAATACAAATGAAGTTGTGTTTATTGCAGAAACATCTATCATTACTCCTGATGCTGTTGTTCCAACAGCAGTGTCAGGATTAACCTGAACTCCTACCAAAGTTCCAGCAACATTATACAACCTAAAACTAGTATAACCAGAAGCTTGATCATACCAACCAATAACAAAATGAGAACTATTAACAGCACTAACAGAAACACTAAAAGAACTAGCACCAGCATTAGTATCAGCATCAACAACAGCACTAACAGCACTACCAGAACTAGTATAAGTCCTAAAAGTAACATCACTACTAGCCTGATCATAATAACCAAAAACAAAATGAGAACTATTAAAAGCAGAAACAGAAACAGCATTACAAGTACCAGCAGTAGTATCAACATTAACAACACCACTAACAGCACTACCAGAACTAGTAAAAGTCCTAAAACTAGCATAACGAGAAACTTGATCATACCAGCCAAAAACAAAATGAGTATCATTAAAAGCAGAAACAGAAACACTCCTTGAAGTCCCAGCAGTAGTATCAACATCAACCCTAGAACTAAAAGCATTACCAAAAACATCAAAAACCTGAAAACTAGCATAAGAACTACCACTATCAATCCAACCAACAACAAAATGAGAACTATTCAAAGCAGAAACAGAAACACTAGTATAATCACAAGCACTAACAGCCAAACTAGAATCAACAACAACATCACCCAAAACCAAACTACCATTAGTATCATAAACCCTAAAAACAATCCTATCATTAGTATCATCACAAAAAACAAGAACAAACTTGTCTTCCTCTAAAACTGAGATATGAAGAGATGTTATGTTTGATGTTGAAACATTCACTAGAGGATCAATAGCATATGCTGTTTGTTCTCCAAACTCAAATTTTAGGATTGCGTATCCTGCCTTTAGCATTAAATTGCTAAAATAAGATGTTTCTTCACAACTGTAATCTTCTATTAAGAATTTTTGTATTTTAAAACTTTCATTTTCTCTTATTTCGCTTAATTCTTTAATATTTCCATCAATATCAATTATTTTGATTTGTTGTTTTAGAGAATTATTTCCGCATTTTAAGTCTAAAAACTTCATTTCATCTGTTGTTTCGTTTAAGTCCAAATTTATCTCTGTCCAATTACTATTGTTCGAGCTTATTATTAGGTCTGCTGTTCCGGTGGTATTAAATTCTACAGTCCAAATTTCATTATCTCTTAAGTAAGTTATTGGATTCAGTATTGTTATCGTTTCTATTATTACAATGTTCTTTTCTTCTTCGATTTCTTCTATTTTTAAATCAAGTTCGTATGTAGTATTATATCTTGTTTCGATTATCTTTTCTAATTCTTGATTGCAAGTGTTGTTTTCAAAATTCCAATCTTTGCAAATCCAAATTTCAGTTCCTTTTGATTCAGAAGTTATTTTTATTTTTGTAAATTTTGTTTTTTTATAATTTATAAGCAATGTTTTTGTTGCGAATTTTTCTTTAATTATTTTTTTGTCTTTTAATGAAAATTCTTCAATATTTACTGTTGAATTTTCGTCTAAAATTGCGTTTTCTAATTCTATTTTTTTAATATCAGAGTTATTTATGTTTAAAACTATTTTATTGAATTTTCTTTCTCCCTTTTGAATTTCTCCTGTTAAGTTTTTAGTTTTATTTTCTTTTTCTAAATATAAAAGTATTTTTGCAAATTCTCCTTTTTTGTCTTTAATCTTTAATTTTAATTTTTCTTTTAAAAAATCCTGTTCTAACATGTCACTTTTATTTTGTGTTGTCTTATCTTCTATTAAAGTCATATTTTGTTCTTTCTGTGTTTCTTTTATTGTCTCCTTTTCTTTTGTTGATACTTCTAATCTTTTTAGTTTTTGTTCGTCTGATTTTGAAATAACATTAAAATCTTTTTCACAAAGAACTTCGTTTTTTGAATCGTAAATTATTATTTTATAATTTCCCTCTCTTTGTGGTATAAATGTAACTTCATCTCTTA
>JAWBOW010000033.1:9830-10345 GCA_038825775.1 Candidatus Woesearchaeota archaeon
TCTTAGTTCTCCAAGCATTGAATATGTTTCTTGTTCTGTAATTATTTTTAAATTGTTAGAATCTTTTGAGTTCTGAAAACTCTTTTTGTTGACTTTAATAGCAATTTTTTCTCCCAAATAATAAGTATTTTTTTCTGTTATAATACAAGTATTGTTTGTTATTTCATAATAACTTTCATCTTGTTTTTTCTCTTCCACTGTTAAAAATTTATTTTCATAATAGTTTTCATAATTATTTTGGGTTATTATTTCAGAATATTTTTTAGTTTTATTTACACTAAAATTTTTTTTATCTAAGACTTGCTGATTCTTAATTAAAGTGACTTCATAATTTCCCTCTTCTTCTAAAAAGAATTTTATATTTTCTTCCAAGCTTCCTAAGAACTTGTAATTGTGATTTGGAGTTTTTATGAACAACTCTGCATCTTTAATAGTATATTTTAGTTTTATGTTTATTGTTTGGTTTATTTCATAATAGTTTTTTTCAAGAATTATAATGTTGCTTATTGGTTGTA
>JAWBOW010000034.1:0-9442 GCA_038825775.1 Candidatus Woesearchaeota archaeon
GGATTTCTTTCAAAATTAATCACCTCCAAAATAAAAAAATAAAAAAAAAAAAAAAAAAAAAACTTTACTCTGTTACGTCAATAGTCATGTCGTAAACAGAATAGATGAGTGTTGTTGCTGAATCATCTCTTGCCGCTCCAACTTTAACAGTAACTCCGTCAATACTTAAATAACTACCTCTTGGCACTAAATCAATTTCTGGGTCAGCATTTGCACTTGTAACTCCTGGCAATAAGCTAAGCACAACTCTCAAATCAATACCCTCTCCAGCGTCTTTGATAACAACGCTTTCTGGTATTAAGAACTTGTACTCATAATTTGCGAAAGCTCTTGCTTCGTAAGGTGTCATTAAACCGCTTGATTCTGATATTCTGTTTCCATTAACATATACTACTGGTGTGCTCCAAGTTGTTGTTGGGGCTTCTATTAAAACCCAAACTCCCCTATCATTATAATTTGTATCTGTTTGTACTGCAACGCAGTCAAAACTAAAGTCAATTCCCAAAGCTTCGTTGGTTGGGCTTGAATTGTTGATTGTTGATGTCCAAACAACTCCATCTCCTTCATAGTCTGTGTTTGATGCGTCGTCATCATTAAATACTAATCCTTTTTGTTTGTTGTCATAGGCCCTGCATTGCAATGTTGCGTGTTGGTCCATTCCAACTATTAATTGTTGGTTAGCGCTTCTTGCTGAGAAGTATAACCAACCATCCCTAATAGAGCCTGAACCGCTTATTACCTTTGTGAATTTACCACTGTTTCCTGAAGCACCGTCTGTGCTTACTGGTTTTAAAACATAGTCATAACCACAATCAATTGCTATTGCTGCTGGGTTTGTTGTGTCTGTTATTGTTGTTACGTATTCTTCAACTCCATTGTTGATTTTGTACAAGTATGCTGTTACGTCAAAGCTTTCACTTCCTGTTTCGTTAGCTGTGTTTATTACTTCTAATCTTAGGTTTGTTAGTCCTGTGCTTGGACAAGTTGTGGGTTGTGGTTGGGGTTGTGGTGTTGGAGTTGGTGTTGGGGTTGGTGTTGGTGGTCTCAACCAACCTGCATTCCACGCGAGGAAGATTGCTACTATTATTATTAGTAGCCATCCTGTAGTTTTTAATTCTGCTTTTTTCATTTTTAATACCTCCTTTTAGTAGTTGGATTTTTGGCTTGTCTGAGAAAAACCTTTAGTAGTTTAGTATTTAGTAGTTTAGTTCGAGATTTTTAGTTCGGTTTAGTATAGAAGAAGTTCTTTTAGTGCAAGGTTTGTTTTTCTCAAAACAAACCTAATAATAATAAAAAAAAATTTAGAATATTTAAATATTTATGTTTTTTATTATATAATTTTTTGAATAACAACTTTTATTATGTCTGAGTAATAAAAAGGGTTGTCTTGAAGGTATGGTGAGCTTATAACACAAACTCTTTTTGTTATGAATGGTTTTAGAAAACCTTGTGCTTCTGTGTGTGTTGTTAAATAACCAACACCAACTTCCTCTATTTGTCTATAAATTATTATTTTATCACCAAAATAATCTTTTCTATAATTTTCTACTAGGGAAATACTTATTTTTAAGTAGTCCTTAACAAAAAAAGGTATTTTATTTTGTTTAAAAGAAATATCTTTAATTTCAGAATAATACTCGCTGTCTTTATGATGTAATCTTATAGTGTCTTCACTTATAAAATAAACCCTGCCAGTAAATTGAACTTTTATTTGCGGAATCATTTTTTGTTGAATTTGATTAAAAAGAATAATAAAATTCCTGCAATAATGTAAAAAATTTATTTTGCTAACATAACACCTAAAATAAATCCAATAATAAATATAAAAAGAAGATTTTTATTTTCTAAAAAAATTTCTTCTAAATTTTTTTCGTCTTTTTTCATAAAATCACCCCTCAAAACTAAACACATAATCATTATCTATTTTTAATGATTCCAAACTAAATACTTCTATGAGGTCCTTATCACAAATTTCTTTGTAAACTATTTTTTTTGGGTTTCTTTTAATTAAAAAATCAGGTGAGTTTGCTTTACACGATTCGCTTAAGAATAGTATTTCAACATTTTCTGATAAGTCGTTGTTTAATGTTTTTTCGCAAGAACCTTCACAATCACTCATGAACAAGAATTTTTTGCTTCCAAACCACAATTCAACTACAATTGTGTTTTCTCCAGTGTTTGTTGAGAAACCTCTTCCATTATCATACGGTACTGCTAAGTATAGTATAATACTACCATCATCTAATGTTATGAATTCGTCTTTACTTACTAGGCTGATGTTTATGTTTGTGTATTGGTCTAGTGGTAATAAACCGCTCGTGTATACTTTTGGTTTGTATTTTAGAATTATGTAGGGTATTCCTCCAGAGTATTTTTTGTTTGATGTTGTTATTATTAAATAGTCTATTTTTTCTAATCCGATTTTGTTAATTTTTTTTATCAAATCTATTCCTTCTTCTCCAGCATTTATTAGCACTGAATTATTTTTTGGCGTTGTGATTAGGATGCTGTTTCCTTTTATGTTTAAGAAGTATATTGTTATGTTGTTTTCGTGTAGTGATAGTGGTTCTTGTATGTTCTGAATGGTTATGTTTGTTTTGTTTGGAATTATGGGTTGGTTTGTTTGTGTTGGGTTTGTACAACTACTTAGTATGATTGTGCATAATAATAATATTATTATTATTTTTTTCTTATCCATATTAGGAAGTCCTCCGTGTTTATTTTGGCTGTGTATTTGTTACAATCGACGATAAGTGTGCCTTTTTGAATTTTTTTAACTGTTCCGTGTCCACATTCCAAAAAATTTTTTTTGTTTCTGAAAGATATTGTGTCTCCAACTTTTATTACTTTGTGTTTTTGATTTTTTAATTTTATTTCAATATCTTTTAGTTTTTCAAAGTATAATTCTAAATAAAAAATTTGGTATTGGAGTTGTCTTTCTAATAGTGGTGTTTTGTTATTACTTAATTTTTTAATTTTTTCTTGTGTTTCTTCAATTTTCTTCAATAAAAATTGTTTGGACTTCTCTAAATAGTTCTCCATTTGGCAACCTCCTTGATTGAAAATTGTTTGTGTAATATATTGTTTTTTTTATTATTTTTTTTTGTATTTTGTATTCGTGCATTAAGTTGCCAACAATTCGTGTTGTAAATGGTTTTTTGCCGTGTGTTGTTCCCCTCCAATTTTTTGATGAGAATTCTTCATTTAATAGTGTAACCCATTCTCTTAATGTTTTTGTAGTATTTGGGTATTTAATTAGTGTTTTGACAAAAACTTCACGAATTGTTTTCATAACTCACCCCATTTTTTTAATAATTTTTTTTTGTAATATTCTCTAATGGATTTTATGACTGCAATTTCTATAAAGTGATTTATGCTTTTGAATTCTTTGTCTTTTTCGATTATGTTTGCGATTTCGTTTCTTAATATCCTTCTTATTCTTACTGTGGCCCATTGTGTCATTGCCAGTTTAAGAATTGTTTTTCTTTGCTTTTTTCAAATATTTTTTTTGCTAGTTGTAGTGTTTGTTCTGCTATTTTTTCCATTAATTCTTCATTTAGTGTTTGTTCTTTTATTGTGTTGCCTATTATTGTTCCTGCTATGTTAAGGCATTGTCCTTTTAATATTTCAAGTGTTTTCTCCATATTTTTCACCTCTTGTGGAGAGTAGTAATTCTCTCCATGTTTTGTTGTTTTTTATTTTTAGTAATTCTTCATATTCTTTATCTTCTAAATAAATTAATATTGTTTTCATAAAAACCACCTTATTAATTATTAAGTAATATTAGATATAAATATTTTTTGTTACTATTATAAAATTAAAATTCTAAAACTTTCTTTTTTAACAACATAACACCGCCCCTGCCATAATAAACAATTAAACCCTTACTTTCTAAAACTTTCAAACTATAATAAAACGGAAAATATTCTAATTTTCTAAATTTTCCCCCATTAAAACTTTCAACCATTTGTTGCAAATCCAAACCATATTTTTCGTGTATTTTATTTTTCAAAACCCAATTCTTAACCAAATACCTATAAGAATATCTTTGTTGAACCTCACAAACTTCACACAAAAAATTATAAACCCTACTAACAAACTCGTAAGTCACCTCATAAGTACTACAATAAGGAATACCCGTTTCTTTATTCTTACGCCATTCTTTAATCACAAAAACATTTTTATAATCAATAATATTTAAACCACTCTTACCCTTCCAACCTTGAATGTTAATAAAATCCTTAATTTTCTTCTCCTCTTCCACTATCATCCACCCCAAACAAAAACAATCAAAGATAAAATAAATGAGATACCCAGTATAAAACTAAAAATTTATTCTTCACCCACTGATTTTTCATCTTCAACTTCCTCTTCATTATTACTATCAGATTGTTGTTTTCCAAAACCAAAAATCTTTTTTATAAAACTAAAACACATATACCTCACCTCATTTTTTATAAACAAAAACATCCAAAAAACCACTCAACCTATTCAACAAATAATTATCCTTCTCACCCAACCTCTCTAAATAAAAATACTCCCTTTCCTTATAAAAACATAAATCTTTCAAATTATAATACAAAAAACCACAACCATCCTTATCCTTATATTTTCCGCAAAACAAAAAATCCTCCAAACCCATAAAACATCACCTCTTCCAATTTTTCTCTAACTCATCAATAGCATCTCTAGTACTTTTTAGAGATGCTAATTGTTGAAGCAAAATCCTAATTTGTTGTTCCAAAACCTGAATTTGCTTAACAACATTCTTCCTAATCTCTAATAATTCTTCTTTGCTTTTAAAAACTAATTCATCCTTAGCAACTTTAAAAACATCTTCATTCTTCATTTTTAAACACCTCGCTCGCTTTCAAAACACTTTTATATTTTTTAAAATCCTTAACTCTAAAAATTCCGCCAACAAATTTTTCATCCAAATCAACAAACAACATATTCAATCACCTCCCATCTTTTTTCAACTGTTCTTCAAACCAAAAACTCAAATCAGTTTGGTTCTTAAAAAATTTAGGCTCATAATTAACAATCAACAAATCCCTAAAAAAATTCCTCTTCTCATTAACCTTTTTAGGAACACACTTATAAACCAAAAACTCATAATACCTCCACTTATTTTTTGGATACAAATCCTCAATACCATCAAAATAAGCGTAAGACAAAGCAACACTATACCTCGCATTATTCAAATAATCAGCAAGTTTTTCATGCTTCTCAAAATCAAAACTCCCAAAATTAGTATCATAATACTTTTCAGTTCCAAAATAAGGCGGGTCAGCATACAACATTATATCATCCCTATCCTTAATCATTTCTAAAATATCAAAACAATCCCTATTCAAAACCTGAACATTTTTCAACCTCTCAATAATTAACTTAAGATTATTTTTTTTATTTTCAAAATTAAAAGCTTTATTTCTTAAAAAACCATAACTAAACGTTTTTTTTTCCCCACTAAAACCTACATTCAAACAATAAAAGGTTTTTATGGCTCTTCTCAAAACATTTTCTTTAGTTTCCTCATCACCAAAAACCTCATTCTTTAACCTCTTAAACAATAATTCATGATGATAATAATGCTTAATCAAATCCAAAAAATAATCAGAATAATCAATCAACGCCTTATCCTTTGAAAAATCATTAAGAATTTCAACCTTATGCCTCGGCTTATTTAACAAAACATTCGCACCACCACCAAACAACTCAACATAACAAGTTTTAGAATAATCCAACAAAGGAATAATCTTATCACAAATCTTATTCTTCCCACCAATATACGCAATAAGATGTAATTTTTTCATGCTAATTATCAAACACCTCACTCCCTTAATAATTTTATTATTTCAAGCATATCCCCTTTCATTTGTATAAAGGGGTTCATATAAATTGCTGAAAACACTAATAAACACACGCTTAAAGTAAATATTATAAATAAATAATTATTTTTATTTTTTGATAATAAAATTATGCTTGCTATCATTATTAGTAATGAGGATATGACTGTTTGAAACCAAAATCCTGAATAACTAACTATGAAAGCAGCAACTTTGTTACGGTAGCATTGTTCGTTAATGTTTGCGGTTATGTATATGCCGGACAAATCAAAATTAGAAGTTATTTTGAGGTTGCAATTTTTATTATATAATATTTTCATACTTATGTAGTGTCCTAACTCATGCAAAAAAACACTAAAAAAAACTAATAAAATACAAATTCCAAAAAATACTATTAATTTTTTCATAATTCACCGTTATTTTCACAGGAAAAAGAGGTGATAGTTTTTTAAAAACCTGTGAAAATAACTTTGGTTTATTTATTTATTAAATAATCAATGTATTCTTTTAAGTCTTTTGTGCTTTTTATTTGTATTCCTGTTATTTGTTTTGTTGTTATGTCTTGTTCTATTAAAAATTCTAAAAAATCTTTTTCTAAAAGATAATACGCGTGGTTTTTGTTCTCTTGTATTTTTACAAATCCTTTTTTTTCTAATTCTACTTCTTCCACTTTCATCACCTTATATTTTGTCATAATCTATTCCAAAATAGTTTACCAAAAATATTTTGTTAGCTATTTCTTTTTTTATCGGTTTAGCGGTTTTAACTGTTAAAGAACAATTCTTACCATTTGGGAATACTTCTATAGTGTGGTTGTGTTTTGTGAGTAATAACGGTTGGTGTTTTACAAAACACATTTTTTCACAAAACTTATTATTTACCAAATTCCCTGTTAAAAGACAAATTTTTTGATTTTGTGACATAAAATTACCTATTTTTTCATAAAAACTATTGATTTTTGACAAATTTTTGATTTCCCTAATTGATAACTTGAATAAAACCTTTCTTTGGCTCAATAATATCACCATTCTTATTCATTTTTTCTAAAATATCATAAAAAGTTAAATCATCTATTTGATATCTAGTCTTAACAAGTAATTGTAAATCCTCAACATTAATAAGCCTGTTAAGACCATTATCTAATTCTAAAATAGTTTGCCAAACACTATAATATTTCTTTTTAAACGAACTTGTTATTCCAGTAGTAAGTTTATCAATATCCAAAACACCTTCATCCACGCACAAGTTTTTCAAACAAAATTCTAACAAATTTATAGCTCTTTCCACATCTTCTTTAGTAACCCTATCAGACAGCCTAGTTTTAGCACTCGCTTCTGACAACCTAATCAAAGCTTCAATTTGTCTTGCAGTTATTGGAATAGTTTTTTCTTGGACTTTTTTTCTCAAAGAAACATAAAAATCAACAATCATTTTTTGAGATGCTTGTGTTAGTGTTGGAAAACAATTTTGTCTTGCAAACGCAACATATTTTCTAAAAAAGTTTATGTCAAAGAAAGGATTTTCTTCAGTATTATATTCTTCATTTCTCTTAATATGTTTTTCAATTATGAACTCTGCTGTTTTTGTATCCCTATTCTCGTCAGGAATGTCTTGTATTGGGAATATCAAGTCAAACCTGTTAAGAAGTGGTGGTGTAAGATTAATTTGTTGGGCGAGCGGTTGATTAAAATCAAACCTTCCTAGCTTGGGATTAGCCGCGGCAAGTATTGTTGTTCTGCATTGTAGGGTTTCTTGAATGTTTGCTTTACTTATAGTTATTATTTGTTGTTCCATTGCTTGGTGTAAGTATTTTCTATCCTCATCTGAAGCTTTATCTAATTCGTCTATGCAAGCTAACCCTCCATTAGCGAGTACTAATGCTCCTGCTTCAAGTGCGTAACCTTTTAAGAATTCGTCTTTAACTAAAGTTGCTGTGAAACCAACTCCTGTTGCTGATGCTGCACTTATTAGTCTTGATTTTGGCGCTACTAGTGACATTCTTGATAGTATGCTACTTTTTGCTGTTCCAGGGTCTCCTATTAGTAATAGGTGGAAATCGCCTCTCAACGGGAAGTCAACTTCCCTTTCTTTTCTTACACCACCAAATAATAAAAGAACGAGAGCTTCTTTTAGGACGTCATAGCCGAATATGTTTGGTAGGATTGCTTCTTTCATTAGTTTGAAGGGGTTTTGTTGTGCTATTTGTGTTATTTTTTTAATGTCTTCTTCGCTTATTTTTGAGTATATTTCTTCAAATGTTGTTCCTTTTATGCTTATGTGTATTGCTTCTAGGTAAAAGTCTAGGTTTACTGATTGTTTCCCAGTGTTTGATTTTATTGGTAGTTCTTTTAGTATTCCGGTTACTTCTATTTTGTCTCCTATTATTAGTTTTTTTGAGAATTCTGTTGAGGTTAATTCTTCTCCTTCTAAGAGTATTCTTAGTCTTGGTGCTTTGTCATAAAAGTTATTTTCTATTGGTTCTTCTATTATTAAACTTTGAACGTCGATTAGTTCTTTTTTTATGATTTTAAAGTTTTTTGTTCCGCAAGTTGCACATTTGTATGGCATTTTTATTTCTTTTTCTGTTTGTAATAGTGTTATTCTACTTCCGCATTGTGTGCATTCAAATATTATGTTTGTTACTTTTGGTCTTATTAGGGATTTTTGTCTTATTATTCCTTCTACACAGATTAGTTTGTCAAGGTGTTTGCTTCTAAGATTGCTTATGCTTATTTTTTGGGTTGATGGGAGGTTATATATGATTATCTTTTTTTGAAGTGTTTCTTCTAAATAGTATAGTATGTAAGGATTGTCTAATAAGAAGTCTGCTGATTCTACATCGTATTGTGCTAGTGAAAAAAAGTTTATAGGTATGCTTGTTTGGAGTGCATAAGTATCTTCTAAATTTTCGAATGATATGTAATCAAGTATTTTTTGAATTATTTCTTGCATATTGTACCTCACACTCTTTTTTTAATAAGTCTTTTATTTCTTTGAATTCTTGTGTGGTAACGTACTTGTTTATTCCTGATACTTTTATATTGTATAAAAGTTTTAGTGATTCTAAAAAACTGAAGTATTGGAATAATAATGCTTTAGGTATGAGTAAGTCTGATTCTGCTTTTTTTAGTGTGATTGGAAATTTGTTTTCTTCTAAATTTTTTATTAAGTATAATATTATTAAAGACCATCTTGAGTTTGTCCTTATTTTTTTCAGTATTATTTCTTCAGGTGATGGTAGTAGTTCGTCATAATTCATTTTGAATCACCTATTTTTTCAGCAGATATTAATATATCTTTTCTGAATTGTAATTCTTTATTGTATTTGTCTTTAAAATAAATGTTTTGAGAGTCAATATCAAGAATTATTCCCTCATATGTTAGTAATTTGCCACCCACAGAAAAAGTTAAAATGTATTTTTTATTTTTTTCTAACATTTAATCACCTAATTTAACTTAACTTAACTTAACTTAATCATTAAAATGAATTCATTTCTATTTAAATTTTTTGTAATCATTAAAAAGTGAAATTTTCCTAATAATAATAATAATAATAATAATGATAATAATAATGATATAATAATGATACTTTA
>JAWBOW010000035.1:0-9122 GCA_038825775.1 Candidatus Woesearchaeota archaeon
ACCCTGACGCTGAAAAACTTTATGTTCTAAAAATAAACTTGGGAAATTCTAAAAGACAATTGGTTGCTGGACTAAGAGCACACTACAAAGAAGAAGAACTTTTGGGAAAACACATAATTATTGTTGCAAATCTCAAGCCAGCAGTTCTTAGAGGGTTTAAGAGTGAGGGAATGTTGTTAGCAGCAGATGATGGTAAAAATATTGTTGTGCTTGAAGCCCCAAAAACTAATCCAGGAGATAATGTTTTTGTTGAAGGAATAAAAACAAATCCTGTAAAAGAAATAACTATTGAAGAATTTTCAAAAATAAGGATAACAACAAAAAACAAGAGAGTAGTTTATAAGGATAAACCCTTAAGGACAAATTCTGAAGAGCTAACCATAAATGTTGATGATAATGCTAAGGTTAGGTAGTTTGTTTTTTATATTCTTCTAAACATTCTTTTCTGAAAGAGGGATAATGAGAATAAGAATAACAAATTCTTTTATCAAATTTAGCATTTTTTATAACACATTCATAATTATTACATAAATAGGGATTCTTACTAATTGTTGTTACTGATACACAATTATCAAATTGTGTAGAAGGGCCTTTATAAATTATACCGCATACGAAATTTAAGATGTAACCAACTTTAGTTTCTAAATATTTCAATTTCAATAATTTTTCAATTTCATCATCTTCATTTAATATATTTTGATATTCTTTATTTATTTTACTTAATTCTTCACTAAATATATTATTAAAATAATCATATTCAGAACCATTACATAAAGTATGAAAAGTAATATCCAAATTGATTGTTATATTCCCAACGTTATATAAATAATCATTTTTTAAATTTCTATTTATAAAAGCAGGGTAATAATTAGCAAAAATTACTAAATAACTAAACCTAGCATTTTCTGATAAATTTTCATCAGCAAATTTAATTTTATTAATTAGGTTATCATAAAGTTCTTGAATATTTTCTTGAAGTTTTTTAGAATGCTCTTCAAGATTTTTTGTATCATCATAAAATATTGTGTTATATAACAGATTTTTTTCAATCCAACCACTTTCTGCCTTTATAGTTTCAATAAGTTTTTTGTAAAGAACAAAATTATAATTTTCAAAATATAAAAACTTATTACTATCTTTTGATATATTGCATAATTCATCTTTTATGAAAAATATTCTTTTAAAAGAATTTTTTTGTATTAAAATTTCCCTCTTAACTATACTTTGATATAATTTTATAAATTCACTATTTAAATTAATAGCTATTTCGCTTTTTTCAAGTAATTTATTACCCCAAAAAAAATTAAAATTTGAGATAAATTCATAATTTATTTCAGGCAATAAGAATAGAATGTAATCTGTATCATTTTTAGCAATAATTAAGACTCCAAAATCTTTTAAAAATATTTGGTTTTCTAATTCTTTATCTGTTGTATAATTTAAATTTTCTTTTTTGCAATTTAAATCATAAGTGCAATCGTAAAAAATGGTTGTGATTTTGTTATTACTAATTTCATTATGAATAATACTAATAATATGTTTACGAATATGTTCAGGATAATAAAATTTATTATTTCTTTTTTCAAATTTTAATATACTAACTGTTTTAAAATCTTTTAATTCTCTGGAATTTTCATATTCTTCAATAATCGTTATTTCAAAATGTTCTTTTCGCGAATTCTTATTATAATTTAAATATTCATAAGTTTCTCTTTCAAGACTTAATAAGTAAAAAGAACAACCTATATAAGTTATAATTATGGTAATTAAACTAAAAATTATAATCGTTTTTAAAAAAGAGTATTTTGTATTTTTAGCCCTAATTAATAGAAAAGTTTTATCCTCATTGTTGATTACTTTGCTAATCAAAAAATTGGAAATCCAAAGGTAAGAACTAATTAATATTATATATAATGGAAGTAGTACAATAGGAGCGTAAAAAATTTCTAATTCCTTAAAAATATTTAGTAAAATATTGCCATAAATGATATAAAATAAGAAACTGACTGCAATTGAAATTGTTACACTTATTATTAGTAAGAATAAGTATAAAGTTAATGAATTTTTCCTTTCTTTTTTAAATGCATAAATATAAAATTGTAATCCAAGCAAAAAAAACAAAAAAGTTATATAAAACATAATTAGATTTGTAGTCAAGCTTTCAGTAGAATAAACAAAATTAAAATAAAAAAATCTTATAACAACATTAATAATAGTGAATAAAGAAAATCCGCAAATTGTTAATACTAAAAAAATAAAAAAAGATAATATTTTAATTAATTTTTCTAATCTTAATTTGTTTGTGATCCTTAAAATATCTAAAAGTATAGAAGTAATTAATAATAGAAATATCAAAAATATAACTTCTAATTCTGAATCTGACATTACTAAATTAAATGATTTACTAAAATAATAAACTAAAAAAAATGACGAAAATAAAAAGAATATAAAAACTATTAAATTTTTTTTATTAATAAAAAAAAACACTATTTATAAGATTCAAAACACTTTTTTTACTTGGTTTTTCAACTTTTCTTTCATTTATTTTATCATCCATTTATGACTTACGAATATTTTTAAGTTGATATATAAATTTTTCTATTAAACTTAAACCCCAAAAAACAACCAATATACTAAAATATTTATTATTGTTGTTGGGATTCCAATCTTTGCGAATTCTGTAAAGGTTATTGTTTCTCCTGATTTTTTCTCTGCGTTTTGTATTATTATAACATTACTTGCAGCTCCTAATATTAGCATGTTTCCTGCAATTGTGCTTCCTGCAGCCAAAACAAGAAGCTCTTTATTAGTTGCACCAGCATGCAATAATAGGGGTAAATAAAGTGCTACTAATGGCACGTTTGATATTAGTTGGCTTAACAAAACACTTATTATAAGTATTATCGGTATTGATAAAATGTTTATGTTAATTTTGTTAATTAAGTTTTGAAAGACTCCTGTTTCCCAAACACTCTCCATCAAAACAAACATTGAAGCAAAGAATATTAGTGTGTGATAATCAACCTTTTTTATTAACTCTATTCTTTTTTTGCTGAAAAGTAATATTGGCAAAGCTCCTATTAGTGTTATATAAACTAGTTTAAACTCAAAATTTATGTTAAAAATTCCAATTAAAATTTTAATAAGTATTAGTGTTAAAATTATTATTAAAGATATTCTTAAGATTTTTGCAAGCTTGTGATCTTTAATCGGTTCTTGGGAGTGATTTATTTCTGATTTTTTGAATTCTTCCTTAAAATAAAATTTTAAAATCAAAAAAACAGCTAATAAGTTTATTATTGTTGGTAAGATAAGATATTTTATGAATGTAAAAAAAGGATTTTTCATTTCTGCTTGAGTTGCTATTAAAAAATTTTGTGGGTTGCCAATTGGGCTTATAACACTTCCAAGAGTTATTGAAAATGCCAATGCTATCAATAACGCCTTTGGTTTTATTCCATGTTTTTTTGCCAACAATAAAACCATTGGTGTTCCGATTATTGCTAAGGTATCATTCATTAATAATGCTGAAGAAAAACCCATGACAAACAAAATTAATAATAAAAGCTGATTTTTATTTTTGGCTCTTTTAAAGATTTTATATGAGAGGTGTGCTAAAAAACCACTTTCTTCCATTGCTGTTCCTATAATGAACATATTAAACAAGAAGAGCATTACTTCAGGGTTTATTGATTTTAGAGCATTTATTAATGAAATCTGTTTTGTTATTAAAACACCTATCGCTCCAAATAGCATTACCTGCCAAATTTCAAGTTTTAAACTTCCAACACGCCTTACTGCTATTAGTATGAAAACTATTATTAGTATTATTATTGGAATGTTCATTCTCGCCAAGAAGTTTTTTGTTTATATTTAAAATTTATTTTTAGTTTTCACCTTAATTAAGTAGTGAAAAATAGAAAGATTTAAATAAAACTGATTTTTAGCTAATTCTTATGAGCAAAAACAAAATAACAATCTTTAAAGAAGGAAACTTAAATGCTTTAGAAGATTTAGTGGGAGAAAAAATATTTTCTGATTACACTCACCCAAAATTAGAGGAGTTCATACAAAATTTCATAAACAAAAACAAGGAAGGTTTGCCAACAGAATGGCATCAAAAACTTGTTAGAGAATTCCTGCTTTATGGTTTTATGAAAGCAAGCGATGAGGAATTCATAAGTTTAGAAAGAGAAATATTTAAAGTTGAAAAACTCAAGGACAAAAAATATTTTTGCAAGTTTTACACAAACAACGGTGTTTTAGCAATAAGTGATCAAAACGGTAATGTTTATATTAGAGGAGGAGATAGTTACCATGGATGGTTCCCAGGAGATCCTTTTCCAGAAGGTGTTGAGGGAACTCTAATAAATTTTGGGTATGAGAGAGATTATATTTTTGTTCCCCACAGTAATGGGGATGTTTTTAAGAATGAAAAGCTTGAAAAATTATTCACTCTCCTATCTTATTTTTCAGTTGAGGTTAGAACTTTGAGAGGAGAACCAACAAAAGGAATAATAATGAAAGATTTGTTAGAACAGGAACCAAGTGCTCCTTATAAATCAAGAGATGTTAAACTGCCAACAATGATTCTGCCAAAAATATTCATACCAGGAGATAAATATAACATAATAAAGTTTGAATAATTAATGAGCTTAATTATCAAATAACTAACTTTAGTATTTTTAAAACAAAACCAAAAGATTTAAAAATAAATACTTAACTCTCTTTGGTGGAAAATGGCAAAAAAGACAAGAGGATTAAACGCTGGTGGAAAATTATTGAAGAGAAGGAAAAAATTCAGATGGAATAATAAGTGGTTTACTCGTAGGGCTCTTAATCTTGATAAAATTTCTGATCCTTTAGAAGGAAGCTCTCAAGCTAGAGGCATAGTTCTTGAAAAAGTTCAGATAGAAGCAAAACAGCCGTGTTCTGGAATGAGAAAATGTGTTAAAGTCCAACTAATAAAGAATGGAAGACAAGTTACTGCTTTTTGCCCGGGGGATGGTGCTTCAAAGTTCATTGATGAGCACGATGAGGTTATTATTGAATCAATAAACGGACACATGGGACGTTCTAAAGGTGACCTTTCTGGAATAAGGTGGCAGGTAATAAAGGTTAATGATCAAAGTTTAGAAATGCTTAGAAGAGGAAAGATAGAGAAAGCTAGGAAGTAATTCTTCAGTACTTAAAGATATAATCTTTATAACCGCAAAATTTATAAATAAAAAATTCTTGTTTTAAAAAGAGTTCTAAAAACATGCAAACTATTTCAAGCAGGATATTAAATAAAATTAATTTTTTATGGATTCTTAAAAAAATCCATAATAAAAATGCTTAAAAGGTGTGATCATGAAATACTTTCAAAAGATAAACAAACCAGAAGCAGGAAAAACCTGGAAGGAAAAAAAGAGTGAAAAATGCTCTCAATGTGGAAAGGAAATAAATATCAAGGAAAATCATATTATATTAACTACATTCTGGAAGATAAAAAACAAGAGTGATTCAAGGTATTTTTGCAGTTTTAACTGCCTTGAAAAGTGGTTGAAAAGTATTAAATAAAATAACAATAACACAAGTAAAATTTTAATAAAAAATTTTAATAAAATTTTGAGTTGTTTTTAAGATGAAAATCTCAAACGAAATAATTAAGGATGTTTTAGGAATGTTATCAGCAGAGGATACCCTAAACATAATTTATAATATAAAGGACAAGGTCAATGTTTCAGAATTTAAAATTGCTGAGGACTTAAACTTAGAAATAAGGGAAATAAGAAAAAAACTTTACAAGTTATTAGAGAATAATCTTGTTACTTTTAAGAGGAAGAAGGATAAGAAAAAGGGTTGGTATATTTATTATTGGACTTTTAATCCTGTTCAGGCAAAATTTCTCTACACACAATTGAGGGAAAAAAGATTGAAATTACTTCAAGAGAGGTTAGAAAGAGAAAAGAACAATCAATTCTTTATATGTCCTAACGCGTGTGTAAGACTCGATTTTGAAAAGGCATTCGAGTTTGATTTTAAATGTCCTGAGTGTGGGTCTTTAGTTAAGGAGCATAATAATGAAGCAACTATTAAGAATTTGGAGGCAGAAATTGAGAGATTAAAAAGAGAACTTGCAAGTATTAGAGAAAAAGGGATTGTCAAAAAAGAACAGAAAGAACAAACTCCTAAAAAGGTTAAGAAAGAAAAAACAATCATTAAAGAAAAAGAAAAAAAGCACAAAGTTAAATCAAAAATTTTAAAAAACAAAAAATAAACTAAGAATTTTTAAATATTCATATAAAAATTAAAAAAATTAAAAAACAATCTCCTAATAAAACATAAGCTTTAAATATGAGTAATTAATTACCTAAAATAACAAAAAGAATTCTGTGATTAAAATGAATGATGTGGTTAAAAGTGGAACTACAACTGTAGGACTTATTTGCAAGGACGGGGTTGTTTTAGCAACTGATAAAAGGGCAACAACTGGCTACTTAGTGGCTGATAAGAACATAAGAAAGATATACAACTTAACAGATTCTATAGCAGTTACAATGGCTGGAACTGTTTCTGATGCACAATTACTTTTAAGATACACAAAAGCAGAACTAAATCTTAAGAATATAAGGACAGAACAAGAAATTTCTGTTAAAGAAGCTGCTAATTTAATCGCAAGAATGGTTTATTCAAATGTTAGGTCATTCAGTGCGATACCAGGAATTTCCCAATTCATTATAGGTGGAAAGGATAAGGACGGCTTTCATATCTTTGATATTTATCCTGACGGAACAGTTACAGAGTGTGAGGACTATGTTTGTTCTGGTTCAGGCTCAGTGGTCGCTTATGGTGTCTTAGAAACATTATACAAGCCAAACATGACTGTTGAGGAAGGAATAAAACTTGCTGTTAAAGTATTAAATGCTGCTTTGCAAAGAGATATTGCATCAGGTAGTGGAATTGATGTTGTTACAATAACAAAGGATGGTTTTAAGAGGGTTTTAGAAAAAGAAATAAACACAAAATTAGATCTTTAAATTAAAAAAGATTTTTCAAGATTTTTAAAAATTTAAGCAAGCTCTTTAATCTTAATGTTTTTTAGATAAAGGAGTTAATAATATTTTTAATAATATTTTTCGTAAATGAAAAAACAATTTTGAATGAAAAAATAAAAATTTCTAAACCAGGTGAAAAAATCGGTGGAATAAGATGCCAAATATAATTGATGAGATAATGAAATTTTTACCAAAGGAAAAAATAAGTGACGCTGTTTTTGAAGGAGCAAACATTGTTCTTTACACAAAAGACAAAAACTTTTTCTTGGACAATAATGGTTTGATAAAACAGGTAGTTGATAGTATTAAAAAAAGGGTTGAGCTTAGAGCAGATCCGAGCATACTCATGCCGATAGAAGAAGCAAAATTTGTTATAAAAGAACTCATGCCAGAAGAAGCAGAAACAAGTAACATGTTTTTTGAATCACAAAGATCAATAGTAAACATTGAAGCAGAAAAACCAGGACTTGCAATCGGAAAACAGGGTTCCTTATTAAAAGAAATTAAAGAAAGAACTTTATGGGTTCCAATAATAAAGAGAAAACCAGCTATAAATTCAAGATTAATAAACAATATTAGAACAGTTTTATATCTAAATTCTGATTATAGGAGAAAATTCTTGGACAAAGTTGGCCATAGAATATATGATGGGTGGATAAGGGAGAGAAGAGAAGAGTGGATAAGATTAACATATTTAGGTTCTGGAAGAGAAGTTGGAAGGTCATGTATCTTGTTACAAACTCCTGAATCAAGAGTTTTATTAGATTGTGGAATAAATGTTGCTGTAAAGGATGAAAATGCTTATCCCCACTTTGAAGTTCCTGAATTTAACATTCACGATCTTGATGCGGTAATATTAACTCACGCACACTTAGACCATTGTGGTTTTATCCCATACTTATTTAAATATAATTATAGGGGACCTGTTTATTGCACAGCACCTACAAGAGATATGGCTGCTCTAACACTGCTTGATTTTATAAAAATAATGAAGACAGAAGGTGGAAAATTATTGTTTGATGTTGAAGATGTTAAAGAAATGGTAAAACACACAATCACATTAGAGTATGATGAAGTAACTGACATAACACCAGATGTTAGGATTACTCTTTACAATGCAGGCCACATTTTAGGCAGTGCTATGGTGCATTTACACATTGGAAATGGACTTCACAATTTACTTTATACTTCTGATTTTAAGTATGCAAAAACAGAGTTATTACAACAAGCAGTAACAGAGTTTCCAAGATTAGAAACATTACTTATTGAATCAACATATGGTGGAAAGGACAATGTTCAACCTTCAAGAAAAGAAGCCAACGAGATTTTCTTTAATCTTATAAAAGAAGCTGTAAAGAGAAAGGGTAAAATATTAGTTCCTGTTCTGGGAACAGGAAGAGCTCAAGAGATAATGCTGTTGTTGGAAAAAGCAATGCGTGAGGGCGAAATAGAAAGATTCCCAATCTTTGTTGATGGAATAGTTTGGGACATCACTGCAATTCATACTGCTTATCCAAACTTTATGAACTCAACAGTTAGGAAAAGCATTTTCCACGAGGATTCAAACCCCTTCTTGTCTGATATTTTCAAAAGGGTTGGATCTCAAAAAGAAAGACAACAAGTTATTAATCATTCAGGACCTTGCTTGATATTAGCAACTTCTGGAATGCTTGTTGGAGGACCAAGTGTTGAATACTTAAGGCATTTAGCAGAGGATAAAAGGAACATGCTAATATTTGTTTCTTACCAAGGAGAAGGTTCTTTAGGAAGGAAAATACAGAAAGGAGAGCGCGAGTTTGTGTATGGTAAAGAGATTGTTAAGATTAATTTACAAGTTGAAACAATTGAGGGTTATACAGGACATTCTGATAGGAAACAATTAATGCAGTTCGTTTATGCTTGCAATCCAAGACCTAAGAAAATAATTATAAATCACGGCGAAAACTCAAGATGTTTGGACTTAGCAAGTTCTCTGCACAAAACATACAAAGTTGAAACAGTTGCTCCAAGAAACTTGGAAACAGTAAGGTTGAGGTAAAATATTCTATTTTTTAATTCGTTTTAGTTGCATCGTTATTGATT
>JAWBOW010000036.1:0-9048 GCA_038825775.1 Candidatus Woesearchaeota archaeon
CAATACGGAGATGAGATTATTGCAATAAAAACTAAAGAAGGAAAATACACTATTCATAAGAAAACATGTGTTAACCAATTCTCAACTCCAAGAGAACAAACAATAATTTTAAATTGGAAAGTTTCAGATACGGGTAATGAATACACATTAAATATTAGTTTTGTTGACAGGGTTGGTTTACTAGCAGATATTCTAAATGCTATCTCTTCAAGAAAAATAAACATTACTTTTGTTAAGAGTAAAAAAACAAAGCGTGGAAACATGCTAACATTTCAACTTGTTTGTGACGATCCTCAAAAAATTGAAGATTTAAAACAGGATTTGAAGAAAATAAGCAACATTTTAGGTTTTGAATTTAATAAAGAAAGGTTTTCTGAAATAATAAAGAATTTATTAAGCAAGAGTTTTGGGCGAAAACAAGTGAATGATAAGTAAGAAGAAAATGTAAAAAAAAGAATAATAATAAAAATCATAACTAATTTTTTTAAATTTTTAAGTTACAATGCTGTATAGTGCCTTTTGGAGCAAGTATATAAAAACAATTATTGAGATAAAAGGACTGCTAATTCCAAAGCTTACAAGAATTATATAAGTTGCACAAAGAACATCAAGAATACTTGCTATATCCTTTGTAAAAGAAAAAAATAGTCCTTTCAAGAGCAAGAATATTCCTGCTTGCTTTAAAACATTTAAAGGTAAAAACGAACTTGATGCAAGAACTATTGCAACAAAGAAGTCAAAGATTCCTAAAATCTTTAATACTATGTTACCCACAAATTTTAGAAGTAATACAATTAATATAAATTTTTCCCATTTTTAATTTTTTAAACTACAACAATAACTAAAACTAATACCATTAGCAGGATTCCATATATAGAATACTTCTTAACAGATTTGTTTAGAATATTAAAGAATTTAAAAGCAATAAGTAATAGTAATATTGTCATTAGTATGCAAAAAATTAAGTGTAAAGCATTAGGTGTTGTAAACAAAGCAAGTTTTAGCAAAAGCAAAAATAAGATTAAGAGGATAATCTTTATTGAGAACTCATGTTTTGACCCGTTTGTAAAAAATTTGTTGCCTGTTTTGAAAAACTCAACAAACTCAAGCTCCTCATTTATGAAAAAAGATAAAATCATCTTTTATTCTCTTTAAATTGATTTGCTTGTTATTTCTTGTTGTTATTTCTTTTTTTGTAAAAATAAGTTGCTTATTAATCTTTTGTTTTTGAATTTTTTAGTAGGTGTTTGCAACGTAACCTGTTTTTTTGGTTTTCTTTTCACACAAAAGACAATTTCCTTCTTTTACTTCTTCTTTTAAATCAGAGCCAAACAGTTCAACCCCTTCTCCAAACTCTTTTACTTTATTCCAACACTCCTCTGAACCACACCAATAAATCTTTACTACTTTATTCTTTTTTAAATTCTCAACAACCTCTTTCTTGTTTTTTGCAAACACAATATTTTCTTCTAATAATCTTTTGCTTTTATTCAATAAGTCCTCTTCAATCTCAATTAATTTTTTATTAACAACTTCAATAACATTTTCAACATCAAATAATTCTCTCTTTCTCAAATCCCTTCTTACAATGCAAAACTTGTTTTGGGAAATTTCTTTAATCCCGATTTCTATTCTAAGCGGCACTCCTTTTATTTCCCATTTGTAGAATTTTGACCCAACAGAATCTTCACTTTCATCCAAAAAGGCTCTTATCTTTTTATCCTTTAATTTTTTTAACAACTCCCTTGATTTTTTAATAACTTCTGTTTTGTTCTTTTCATCAAATATTGGTATTATTATTACCTGTATGGGTGCAATTCTTGGGGGCAATATTAGACCATTATCATCCCCGTGTATTGCAATTACCGCTGCTAACAACCTCGCCCCATTTCCAGTGCATGTCATCCAAGCATAATCTTCTTGGCCGTCTGATTTTTTAAACTTTATATCAAACTTTTTAGCATAAGCTTGTCCTAAATTATTGCACGAACCGTTCTCCATAACCTTCCCAGATGGCATTATAGAATAATACTCAACAGCTCCTAAAGCTCCTGGAAAACACTCCCATATTGGTTTTTCAACCTTTAGAGGAGTTAAGCATAATTCTTTCCACAACTCATCCCAAATTCTCATGTGATTATTTAATTCTTCAATGGACTCTTCTCTTGTAGAGTGGGCTGTGTGAATTTCATGCCAAACAGTTATTTCCCTATCTCTTATTAGTGGTCTTGTGTGCTTTGTTTCATACCTAAAACTGCTAACTGTTTCATAAATTTTTAAAGGAAGATCTTTATATGAGCGAATCCAAAGTTTAAACATTGGATACATTGCTGGTTCTCCTGTTGGTCTCAAAATATAATTTGGTTTTTTTTCTTCAGAACCGGTAACAAAAAACGCTTGTTTTTTAAAGCTGTTCCACCACTTCTCGTTTATCTTAGCATACTCGATTGGAACTAATTGTGGAAAATAAAATTCTTTATAACCATTTTCTTTAAGCAGAGAATCCCAAATACTCTTTATGTTTAGCATTATTTCATAACCATAATTTAACCAAACAAAACACCCCTTTACATTGTAACGCTTATCAATTATTTCAGAAACAGCAAGAACTTGGTTGAACCATTTTGAAAAATCAGAATTCTTTTTTGCACTTATTGATTTTGGAAGTTCTAATTCCTCTTCAGAAGTATCATCATCAATGATTTCCTTATTGTTTGCTAATTTTTTCATAAAAACCCTCTAAAAGTAAATTTTTAAAAATTATTGTTGTTTTTGAATATTTTGAATTTCTTCCTTTTTCTCAGGAATATCTTTCTTCTTTTCATTTTTGTGTATAACATAAGCAAGAATTAATGTTCCTATTATGAAAACCATAAATCCTACAAAGAATGCAAATATTGGCATCTGCTCTTTTTCAAATCCAAGAACAGCCATTCCAGTTATTGTGGTTTCGTTGTTAAGCATTACAACACCAATAAAAACACCTAATAAGAATAAGAAAACAGCAGCGGATTCAAAATGCTTTTTATCCATCAGCATCACCTTTTATATTTCATAATAATTTTGGTTATTTTAATTATTACTTTATTGTTTTTATAATTTTTGTTTTTTTCTTACTTATATTTTATTCGTCTAATTCTTTTGTTTGTTCAACTATATGTTTAGTTCACTTTCCTTTCTAATTCTCTCAACCCCTACTACTTTATCATTTTCTTCAAGTTTTATCAACTTAGAACCTTGAGTGTTTCTTCCAATTATTGGAATCTGTTTTACAGGAACCCTTATTGTATAACCACACTTTGTTACTAGAATAATTTCATCAGAATCATTTACTGTTTTTAAAGCAACAACATTTCCTGTTTTTTCATTAACTTTTAAATTAATTACTCCCTTAACAGCCCTTCCTGTTAATCTGTAATCACTTACGAATGTTCTCTTTCCAAAACCATTTTCGCTTGCAGTCAATAAAGTCTCATTTTCATTTTCTGAAACAACCATTCCTATAACTTCATCATCTTTTTTTAACTTTATTCCACAAACTCCTGTGGTTACTCTTCCCATAACTCTAACTTCATCTTCTTTAAATCTTGCTGCAAAACCATTCTTTGTTGCTAATATAACAAAATTATTTTCTTTTATTATATCAACTCCTATTAACTTGTCATTATCTTTGAGTATTATTGCTTTCACTCCATTTCTTGGAGTATCATACTCGATTAATCTTGATTTTTTTATTATTCCTCTTGATGTTGCCATTATTATAAAACCAGATTTGAAATCATTTATTGGAAGTAATGCAGTTATGTTTTCTCCTTGTTCAAGTTCTAAAAGATTTACAATTGCTCTTCCTTTTGAGTTTCTTCCTGCTTCAGGAATTTTGTAAACCTTTAATTTAAAGAATCTTCCTTTATCTGTAAAGAACAACAACCAAGAATGAGTGTTTGCGATAATAACATTTTTAACAAAATCTTCTTCTCTTGTTTGAGTTCCGACAAATCCCTTTCCTCCCCTATTTTGTATTCTATATTCTTTGAGAGAGGTTCTCTTTATGTATCCCTTGTTTGTTAGTGTTATAACAACATCCTCTTTCTTTATTAAGTCCTCAACATCAAGTTCAACATTTTCTTCTCTAATAATCTCTGTTCTCCTTGAATCACCATAAGTATTCTTTAATTCTTCAAACTCTTTCTTCATTATGTTTAAAATTTCATTTTCAGAACTCAAAATCCTGTTGAGTTCTGATATTGTTTTTATTAAAGAGTCCCTTTCTTCGATTGTTTTTTGGAATTCTAACTTTGATAATCTTTGAAGTTTCATCTCTAATATTGCTAATGCTTGTTTTTCACTAAGTTCAAAGTCCTTCATTAATGTATTCTTTGCTTCCTCAACATTTCCTGATTTCTTTATTTTTTCAATTACCTCATCTATCTTCTTTAATGCAATAACCAAACCTTCTATTATGTGTAATCTTTCCTTTGCCTTTTTGAGATCAAAATTTAAAGCTCTTATTATTGTCCTTTTTCTATAATCGATAAAACTTTTAAGTAATTCTTTTATGTTAAGTATCTTTGGTTTTCCATCAACTAAACAGAGCATTATTATTCCATAATTTACTTGTAATTTGGTGTGGTGAAACAACTGGTTTAGTGTTATCTCAGGATTAACATCTTGTTTTAAAGAAATAACAACTCTTATTCCTTCCTTATCACTTTCATCTCTTATGTCTGATATTCCGTCAATTGTTTTGTTTTTTACCAAGTTTGCAATCTCTTCCAGAAGTAAAGATTTATTTACCTGGAAAGGTATCTCTGTTATTATTATGTTATTCCTTTTTGCTTTTGATTCAATCTCTGTTTTTGCCCTAACAATCACTTGGCCTTTTCCACTCTTATAAGCATTGATTAAATTGCCGTTTGAATAGACAATTCCTCCTGTTGGAAAATCAGGACCCTTTATTATGCTCATTATTTCTTCTATGCTAATTTCAGGATTATCAATCATTTTTATTAAGGCATCAAAAACTTCTACAATGTTGTGTGGTGGAATGTTTGTTGCCATTCCAACAGCAATTCCAGAACTTCCGTTCAGCAATAAATTTGGTATTCTTGATGGAAGGAATATTGGCTCTTCTAAACTATTATCAAAATTTTTCCTAAAATCAACTGTTTCCTTTTCAATGTCCTTTAATAGTTCTTCTGCAATTTTTGATAGCCGAACTTCTGTATAACGCATTGCTGCAGGACTATCACCATCAATACTTCCAAAGTTTCCCTGACCATCAATTAAGGGATACCTCATTGAGAAATTCTGAGCCATCCTTACGAGGGCATCATAAACAGCAGCGTCTCCGTGAGGATGGTATTTTCCAAGAACATCTCCAACTACTCTTGCTGATTTTTTAAATTGCTTATTATGAAACAACTTCATTTGATGCATTGTATATAGTATTCTCCTGTGAACTGGTTTTAAACCATCTCTCACATCAGGAAGTGCTCTTCCAACTATAACAGACATTGCATAATCAAGATAAGAATACTTCATTTCGTCTTCAATATTTCCTTCCCTTATCTTATCATTTTTTTCTTCCATTCTTTCCTCTAAAATCTTTTAGTACTTTTTTATGATTCTTATAATGTTTGAACTAACCCTAAAACTCTTTCCACAATAAACACACTTCTTGCTCTTTTTAAGATAGTCATTTCTTGGACTGTAGAGCATTTTATTGTGGCATTTAGGGCATTTTAGTTCTAAAATGATCATTCTTAACATCTTAAAATAATTTGTTTTATTATTCTTGATGATTTTTTCTTTTTTCCACTTTTTATTTTTTGTCTTAAATTTCTTCTTTATTTTCTTCTTCTGTTTCTGAAAAATAGTTTTGTTCTTTGTCCTCCTCAAAATTTCTTACTTCATCCTTTGTTTCTTCCTTATTTTCTTCTTTCTTCTCTTCAATATTTGAAAAACTAACTTCCTCTTCCTTATCTACACTCATTTTATCTATTTTTTCTTTATCATTTCTTAATTCATTTTCATTTTTGTTTTCTTCTGTTTCTTTAACTTCTCGCTCTTTACTATTTTCTAATTTATCTTTATCTTTCCCTTCTTCTATTTCAATTCTTTTTTTATCTTCTTTCTCTCCATAAAACTCTACTTCTGGTTTTTTCTTCTTTGGTTGCATCTTGTCAAGTATTTTGCTTAAGTCTGTTGTTTCGTCTATCTCAAAATAATCATAAAACTTTTTTGTGAGCTTTAAAAGTGCTGTTTTACCGTGTTTTTCCTTTGTTATAAATCCTTGGTTTGCAAGTTCATTTATATGATCATAAGCCTTATTTGTCCTGATCTTTATTATGTCTGATTGCAAAACAGGAGCTTTCCAAGCAATCACTGCAAGCGTTTCTAAAAGGCTTTTTGTTAATTCTGTGTGAGGCACGATCTTCCTAACCTTTCCAATGTATTTTTCTCTTACAGTTAATTTCCAAGCATTGTTGTATTCCATTAAAGTTAGAGAGGTTCCAGTTTCATATCTCTTTTTTAAGTATTCAAGAGCCCTTAAAACTTCTTCTGAACTAATCTTACATATTTTTGAGATTTCCTCTACTGTCATTGGTTTTCCAGAAGCGAATAAAACTGCTTCAACACTGTTCACATTATTTTCAAATTCTTCCTCCTCTTTTTTTTCTTCAGGTTTCATTTTTAAAATTTTTAACTAAATTACACTAGTTATTCTTTTAATAATAATTCATTTTTTAAAATTTTTTAAAATTTTTTGTAGATTAAAAATAATTTACCAAAGCATTTGAACTTATTTTTCTTCCTTTTTTGAATCTTCTTTTTCAGATTTTAAATTAGGAAGAGAGTATTTTGATTTTTCCTTTTTAATATATTCCTCCTCAACCCACATGTTTAGTAATGGCTCTAATTGTTCCTTTGGAATTCCTACTCTTTTTGATAGGGTTTCTATTTCTAATGGTTCTTTTGCCTCTCTTAAAGTAATCATTACATTGTTTCTTAAAAGTTTAAGCATATTTTCTTCAAGTATCTTTTTTTGAGCTGTTAATTCTTTAAAGCTCATATCAAGAGTGTGTAGTTTTGCAAGTAAGTCGTTAAAAAAGTTTGTGAGTGATATTGCGTTTGAACTTAAGTTTGGCGGTTCTAATATCTCTATTGATGCCGGCATATAATCAATACAAAAATTCATGAGAGCACTTAAATCCTTAAAGCTTATTTCTAACTCACAAAATGTTGAAAAGAATTTTCCCTTATCTGTCGGTTCAAAAAACTCTTTTTTTAAAACAGAAAGTTCTTTTTTTAATTCCAAACTTTCAACTATTTTATGCATTGTTTCTTCTAAATACTTTTTTGGAGTTCCAATCAATTCTATTATTGCTCTTGCAACTATTGGATTTTCAAATTCTTTCATAATTTTTAAGAAAGAGTATTGTTTTATAAATCTTTTTCTTTTTTTATTATTTTTTATCTCCTTATTATTAATATTATATTTAGCATTACTGATAAAAATAGGAAGGTATAAAGCGCAATAAGTTTTCCATAATCTGGAAAAGCACACTCCTTTTCTTTATAATAATTTAAATAATTTAAAGATTTGTTATTATTTTCTGTTTCAACTGTTTTTTTGTATTCGAAATTAGTTGTTTTTATTTTTGAATTATTAACTTCAATATTTTTATAATCATCATTTTTTATTTTATACTCGCTTAAAATTAAGCCCAAATTTATTTCTTTCTCAAAAATAATTATGTCTTGTTCTAAAATACTTATTCTTAATAGTTCTGCTCTTTGAACTTTGTTTTTCAATAATATTAACTTTTCACAATTTCCTTCTAAAAGAACTTTATTTTCTGTCTTTTGAACTAATTTTACATCATCAAGCAATTCCCCAATTATTGTTATTTCTTTATCTTCATAGTTTTTGTTAATTATTTTTATGGTTGTTTCAATATAGTCGCCATTCTTAACTATTTCAAAGATATCTGCAATGATTGCTGATTTTTTAATTTCTTCCCTAACAGAAGAATCAAGACCTTCTAAATATAAAGAACAATTTTCGGATTTTATATCAGAATAATTAAAACTTGAATTTAGAATGTAACAACCGTCCTTTCTAACATAAAATGTTGAGATTAGTTTTTTTGAGCTTTTTAAATTGTCAAAGCATTCGATGTATGATTTAACAGCATACTTCTTTGTGTTTTTCCTGCAAACAAGAACCTCAAAATAAACACTCTCTTCTTGAAAAATCATTTTTTTAACACTTATCGTGCTTTTTTCAGAATCAAGAATGAAATTTTCATTCTCTATGTTCTCTGCTATTGACTTTAATAAAGAATTTAATGTTATAAAAACAAGAACAAGTCCAAAAAGTATTTTTTTATTCTGCATGATTTTTTACAAAAATATTTGTTTTAAAAGAATTATTGATCTTTTATAGAAAATCTTTCGAATTATTCCCAAATACCAGGTATTTTTTGCTCGCAGAACTTGCACTTTCCATTTACTATGTTGTTTTGTAAAATATCAAAGCCCTCTCTTTCAACAAGTAATCTCTTACAATTAGGACACCGAGTGTTGCTCTTATCGTGTAAATAAATATTACCTACATAAACAAAATCTATTTTTTTTGTTGCGATTTCATAAGCTTTTAACAAGGTTTTTGGAGGGGTAACATCCTTATCAATCATTTTATACATTGGAAAGAACCTTGAAAAGTGTAAAACAGCTTTTTTCTTAAAAGTTTTAGCAATCCAAGAAACCATTTCTTCAATTTCTGAAGAATTATCATTCAACTCGGGTATTAAAAGATTAGTTATCTCTGTCCAAACATTCTCCTCATTAAGAATTTCTAATGTTTTTAAAACATTTTTTAAAGAACCACTAGTTATTCTCTTATATTTTTCTTCATTAAAAAATTTCAAATCAACATTAATAGCGTCTAAATAAGGAATTATTTTTTTTAAAGGCTCCTCATTAATATAGCCATTGCTTACAAAAACATTCTTCAAGCCATTCTTCTTAGCTATTCTCATAGTA
>JAWBOW010000037.1:0-8796 GCA_038825775.1 Candidatus Woesearchaeota archaeon
TTTTCTTTTTTATGTTTTGTGCTTATCTCAACAATCTTTTCATTTATTTTTGCCTCTTCATAAATTTTCCTAACAACATAATCCTTTATTTTGTAATTTAAAAGAAATGGTATTCTAAAAGGATGTCCTAAAACATCAGCTTCTTTGCTTTTAAGAATTGAAAATGTTGCCTTTTCCCAATATTCCATTAGTTCTTTCTTGTTAACAGGACTTTCTAATTTTATTAATTTACCATTTTCTCCCTCAATAACATTTGCTCTCTTAGTTCCTGAATTGTTTAAAGGAATACTATGCACGGAAGCTATGAGAAAGTCAATTTTCTTTAAATCCTCCTTTTTTATATCAACTCTTCTGTTTAATCCAATAATCTTTGCTTCTAAAGAAATTAAAACTCTTATTTTATTCTTGTATTTATCTCTCAAAGTATTGATTTCTGTTGCATATGATGGTATCCAATTTGAGCTTTTTCTGCAATGATCTGAGAATGCTATTAAATCGTAATCCAAATTAATTGATTTTAAAATCATTTCTCTTAATGAATTTTTGCCATCGCTGTATTTTGTGTGTATATGAGTATTTATAATCATTTTTTCTTACCCAAACCTTTTAAAGCTTCTTTCTTTACTACTTCTGTTATTTCCTCTTCAATTCTTTCAAGTTTTTCAAAGATTTTGAAAACCATGTAAAACAATAAGAGAATACTTACATAGATCAAAAAATCAACTCCCCTTCCAACATTAAATACCTTTGTAAATATTGATGTTACTCCTGGCAAAATTGCTATAATTATTATGCTTATCCAAATTAAATTCCAAAATAAGAAATTATTAAAATTTATTTTCTTTTTTCTAAACTTTCCTATTGTTCTTGCAAGTGCAAAGATTGCAAATCCAATAATTAATATTTGTATTAATTGCATTTTACCACCCCTCATTATCTTAAAAGTGGAATTTTAAAATTTGCATACAAGCACAAAAATACAAGTATTAACCAAATTAATAATGAAATTAAAATTTTCTTATTTTTAAAAACTAATTCTGGATTTCTTGCAATAGGACTTCCTTTTTCAATAAGATAAAAATAATACAAAACAAGGTATATTGAAATTGGTAGTGTTATTATTAAGTTTTTGTTTATGCTTAAAAATGTGTATAAAGAATAAGAAATTATTAATGACGTTACGGAGATTATTGAAATTAGTTTTGTTATATTATGATTATATTCTTTTAGCGTTGGATTATAGTTGTGAGCGTCTCTTTTAAGAATTTTAAGATTTGCTTCTCTCTTTCCAACCACTAAAAACATTGCTAAGAAAAAAGTACAGATTATAAGCCATGGTGATATTTCAACATTTATTACATAAGCTCCTGATATTGTTCTTATAACAAAATTCATTGAAATAGTTATTATATCTGCAAAAATTTCGTTTTTTAACCACAAAGTATATGTTGTGCTGAAAACAAACAAGAGAAGTATAGAATAAAAAAACATTATTGAAAGTTTATAAGAAAAATAAAATGATAAAGCAATAATCAAAAATGCTACTAAAATTGCTTCGGTTCTAGAAATTAATCCTGATGCTATTGGTCTCTTCCTTTTTTCAGGATGGTGCCTGTCCTTTTTAAAATCAACAACATCATTTATTAAGTAATTTGCTGAGGATAGTGCACACAGAATTAAAAAACCAAAAATTATTTTTTCTAATTTTTCTATTATAAATAATTGTTGAGCAAATATTAAAGGAATAAATATAACTAAGTTTTTATAGTATTGTTGTATTCTAAAACTCTTTATGAACAACAATAATTTTTTCATAAATAATGTTTTTTATTGTTTTGTTTATAAATTTTACTTAATTATTATGAACATACAATAAAACTTAAATACAAGAATTATTAATTTTTTATGGCGCGCTATGAGGAAGTGAACACAAAGGAGCTTTAAGCTATGACTTATATTTTAATTCTGAGCGCGCCCCTATTAATTATAAAAACAAAGAAAAAGAATTTTTGAGTTAGTTTAATCATCCAAACATTCTCAAATAACTCTTATCCTCTTCAGGAGTTCTCCTTATCTTTTTAATTGCTTTCATAAAATCATTATTGTTTACTGTTTTTCTATTATTTCTTATTGCAAAATAACCTGCTTCTGTGCAAACTGCTTTTATATCTGCTCCTGAAAAATTCTGCATGTTAGCTATTATTTTTTTAACATTTACATTATTTAACTTCATATTCTTTGTATGAATTTTAAATATTTCCAACCTTGCTTTTTCATCAGGCAAGGGTATTTTTATTATTCTGTCTAACCTTCCTGGCCTGAGTATTGCCGGATCCAATATGTCTATTCTATTTGTGCAACCAATTATCTTTACATTGTCTAAATGCTTAAAACCATCTATTTCTGCTAATAATTGCATGAATGTTCTTTGAACTTCTCTTTCTCCAGAAGTTCCAACTTCTATTCTCTTTGCAGCCAAAGCATCTAATTCGTCAATGAAAACAATTGAAGGTGCCCTCTCTCTTGCTAACTCAAATATTTCTCTAACTAATTTTGCACCATCTCCAATAAATTTTTGAACTAGTTCAGAGGCTACTATTTCTATGAATGTTGAGTTTGTAGAATTTGCAACTGCTTTTGCTAATAATGTCTTGCCTGTTCCTGGAGGACCATAGAGTAAGATTCCCTTAGGTGGTTGTATGCCAACTTCTTTAAACAATTCTGGTTTTTTTAAAGGCAACTCTACAACTTCTTTTATTTCTCTTATCTGTTCTTTTAAGCCGCCAACATCACTCCATTTTTCTTTTGGCTTTTCTATTATTACAAATTTCTCAACATTGAATTCTTTTCTTTTGTTTATTTTTCCAACTATTGTTAAATTTTTTTGTTCTAACAAAACAAAATCTCCGGGCACTAATTTTTCAATGTTTGAAATTAAGGAAACATAAAATTGGTTTCCATTATCAAGTTTTACAATTGCTTTTTCTCCAATAAGTTCAACTAATTCTGCTATTAAAAGAGGAGGAGTTTTTATCCTTTCCAACTCATTTTCTAATCTTTCTATAGTTTCTCTTAGGAACTTATTTTCTTGCTCAGCACTTGTTATTCCAAATCCAAAAAAATTCTTTTCTTCATTATCTTCCTTAGCATAACTTTCTTTTTTCATAAAGCCTCTTTTTATAGGTATTCTTTTTCTATTTTTAATTCTTTTTATTTTTTAGAACTAAATCATTAATTATGATTATTTTGGTCTCGTTATTAAAACATTATCAACTTTAAAAATTGGAAGCACCAAAATACTGCTTGTTTCCCAACCTGTTGTTGGCACTGTTTCTTTTGCTATTAGGGATGTGTTTTTCATCATTCTTATTAGGTTGTCATTTATTCTTATCCCTTGTGTTGAACCACTTATGCTTCCATTTTTTACAATCATTATTGTATCTCTTGGTAATGTAGAAAAATCTCCTTTTGCATAATTTTGGAATCTTGTGTACCAAGTGTTTGTTATTATTAATCCCTTTTTTGTTGTTCTTATCATCTCTTCAAGATTAGAATCTCCTTGTTTTAAAACAACCAAGTGTGGTTCTGGACTTATTAGTCCTGCGTTTGCTGTTGTTTTTGTTTTGTACTTTTTAGCTGTTGATGTGTTGTGTAAAAACTTTTTAAAAATTCCTTGTTCTATTATTGTGTTCTTCTGTGTTGGAACTCCCTCATCATCAAACAATTTTGAACCTGGTATTTTATTATTCGTAGGATCGTCGATTAAGGTTATATTATTACTCCCAACTTTTTTATTCAGCATTCCTCTAAAACAAGATGTTCCTGTTTCTAAGCTGAATATTGATGACGCTTCACCTATGCTCTCAATTATTGAAGAAGCGGCTAAAGGATAATAAATAATATCATACTTTCCAATCTTTATCTTTTCCTTTTTTAAACCTTGTAATGCTATTTCTGCTGACTCTGCTGCTCTTTTCTTATGTTTTAAACCATTAAAATTTCTTGATATTGAGGTTGTGTGGCCAGAAGCATTTTTTACCAAACTCCTAATTGAAAGGTATGTTATTGTTTCTTTTTGTATTGCATTAACACCCTTATTGCTTATCACTCTTTTTTCTATTATAGAACTGTCAAGAACACCGGCAACCCTTTCAGCTCCTTGGTTTAGAGCAGTATTTATTGAATCCTCACTAATTTCTATTGCTTTATCAAAGTTTTCAACTTCTTTGTCATAAAGGCCTGTTTTGTTTCTATACTTAAAATTTCCTTCTGCTATACCAAAATAATCTTCTTTTTCAGGAATATAACTTATTATGTTTTTTATCTTCTTTATTTTGTTATCAATTCCGTTTTTTGAAATTTCTTTTAAATCTGTAATCAATATTTTTTTGTCAAAAGCTAAAAACAAACTTATGCCTTCATCATAAAACTCATTAACAACTCCTATTTTTGAGTTATAAAATTTAATATGCTTTGTTTTTGCTTTAGTGTGATGAACTATTATGTCTTTTGCTTTTATGCCTTCTAATCTTTTTATTAGATAGTTTATAAATTCCATAAAGACCTCCTATTATGTTAGGTTATATTATAGGGTATAAATTACAGATTATTTTATCAAAATGTTTCTTATTCTAAAACTTGGCCCTCCAAACCAAACAGGTATTGCCTGCATTGGTTCTCCTTTTCCACAACTTCCTGCATGAAATTCAAGATTGTTTGCAACAGCATCAACCTTGCTATAAAGCTCTGGTGTTGTTGTTTCCAAAATTGGGTTCCTGACAGGATCTTTTATCTTACCATTTTCAATTAAGTAAGCTTCTGCTCCAACATACTTTTGGTTTAATCTTTGATCATCAATATTCCACTCCATAAAATTTTTTATGTAAACACCTTTCTTTACTCCTTCAATTAATTCTTCCTCGGTATAATCTCCTGGTATCATGAATGTGTTTGACATCCTAACAATTGGTTCATAGCCAAATGTCTTGCTCCTGGCGCTTCCATTACTTTTTGTATTAAAAAAATATGCTGATTCTTTATTATGCAAAAACTCGTTTATCAACCCATTCTTCATTAAGATTTTTTTCCTGGCTTTTACTCCCTCATCATCATACAAAAAAAATCCAAAACTGTTTTTTATTGTTGGATCATCAGCAATATTAACTGCTACGCTCCCAATTCTCTTTCCAAGCATATCTTTTTTAACAAAAGATTCTCCTGCTTGTGCTGCTTCCCTTCCAAGAATCCTATCTGCTTCATAAGGATGACCACAGCTTTCATGAACAATTATTCCTGTAACTTGAGGTGCAACAACAACATCCATAACTCCTTTTTTTACTTTTTTACCTTTTTGGAGATTCGTTTTTAAAGCAATACCAAGATTTCTTATTTCATTTTTTAAATTCCATTTATTAAATGCTTCATAACCACAACTCATACCATACTGCCAAAAGTGTTGCGCAATTTTGTCATTATGATTTATTGTTATTATATAATAAAATGATACTCTTGGAATATAACTCCTTATTCTTGTTCCTTCTGAATTTAAGAATATTTTTCTAACTATAGAATCACTTATAGAATAAAATCTGTTTACTGCAATATCTTTTGTGGACTTCTCAACTTCTAATAAATAATTTATTTTTTCATTTACATTTAAATCTAAAATTTTTATCTTCTCCCTAGCAGAATAATTTTTCTTATAAGTGGGATAGTTGTCTAATTTTATTTTTTGTTTTGCTTTTACCTTTCCCAAACTTCTAAAAGCAGAATCTAATAATTTCTTTAAGTTTTCCTTCTCAAGTTTGTTTGTTGAGAAGAATGCAAAATTATCCTTGAATATTCTAACTCCTATTCCTGACTCTTGACTTGAAACAGCACTGCTTAAAATTCCGTTGTTTAATGCGTAATGCTCAGATATTCTTTCCTCTGCTCTAATATCAACATATTCTGCATTTTTTTTTAATGCATAGTTCAACGAAAATTCTGCTGCTTCTTCAAAATTCATTTTAACCTTTTGGGAATTATAACTAATATTTATTTATTTTGATTATAAAATTTTAAATTGCTTTATAATATGAACTTACTTCTTCAAGAAGTTCTTTTGCTTTTTTGTTTTTTTCAAAATAATTTCTTACTGGTTTAAGCAATTCGTTTATATAATAAGCCACTGCTTTTTTTAGGTCTAAAGGATGAAGTTGACCTGTTGAATAAACATTTAATAATTCATTATAATTTAACTCAATATTTCCGCCAAATTTTTCAGGTCTTTCAATCTTAATTTCAGAATAAACTTCAAAAATTATGTATTTGCAATATTCTATTATAGGATTGTTTTCTATTTCTTTTTCAGGACAATACGCTTTTAGTATTTTTTCATAAACTGTTTTTTCATCATCCGTCATAAATATTGCTGTTTCTGGTTTTGACTTAGACATTTTAAGTTCTATTACTTGTTCTATCTTTTCTTTTGCTTCAACCTTTTTTGTTTGAAGTCCTAAAAGCATATGATGGTGTACAGCAACTGGCTTCTTATAACCCAATTTTGGAGCTAACTCTCTTGCAAGAATATTAACTTTTCTCTGGTCAAGACCTAATTGACAAATATCAACATCCAATTCAAAAATATCTGCTGCTTGCATGCAAGGATAAAATATTTGTGCTGCGCTTAACATTTCTTTTTCTTTTCTACCCATTATTTGACCACACCTTATTATTCTTTTAAGTGTTGAGTTCGTTGCAATTCTCATAACCTTTTTCCAATATTCCGGGTTTTTTACAAGATCATTAGCCCAAATAAATTCAACATTATCTGTTTTTAAACCGCAAGCCTTCCAAGTTTCAATCATTAGTTGTCCTGCTTTTTGGATTTTTTCAAGATCACCATTAAATTTATTGTTAGCCCAAGCATGCCAATCGGCAATCAACATTTTAAAATAGCATCCTGATTTTATCATTTTGTTTATGTTTATAACTCTCATTAGTCCTTGAGCTATATGCATTATTCCGCTTGGCTCAAAACCATCATAAGCAATTGGGTGCTTTTTCTCTTCAAGAATCTTCTTGAGTTCTTCTTCTGTTATTATCTCTTCTCCAACTTGCTTTATTAAGTTAAATCTATCTTCAACATTCATTTTAACAAAAATATTTTAAGTTAATATTTAAATTTTTAGTTTATTTCAGTTTTTATAACATAAAAATTTTTAACTTTAATAAACCAGTTAACAAAGCTTTGTAAAAATATGTCAATGATATAAGAAATATGAGTTAATTTTTAAAAACATAACATATTTCCAGTTGAAATGTATAAACAAAATTTAGGGGGTGTATCAAGATGAATAATTATCAACACAATTCACATGAAAATGAAAAAAAGAAAGTATTACATGTCGTAGATAAAACTGCTTTAGTAGAAGATATTGGCACATTAATTTATTATTTGATAGAAGGAATAAATGATAGTAAAGATTTTTCAGCAAATGTTTTACTTACAACATACGATCATAAAAACCATAGACCTGGTAAAGCAATATTTTATGAAGGTCAAAGCCAAGAAGGTAAAGAGTTTTCTCATAGCGAATTAGAACAAATACTTGCTGATTATGATATTGTCCACGTTCATGGACTGCCACATTATGGCATAATTGAAAACCTTCAAAAGATTAAAGCTAATCCTGAAAGAAAAACTAAGATTGTTAATACAGTACATTCAAGTGTAAAACAAGAATTCTTAGCACAATACGAGTATGCAAAAAATTCTGATGATGAAGAAGCAAAAAAGGATTTCGAAGCATTAGATTTTTATATGAAAAATAATATTTTAAATAATCCTTCTCGTTTTGCAGATACTTACTGGGGTTCTGCAATATACCGTCAGGAATTGATTATGACTTTAGCTGATTCTGTACAACACATGAATGAAGCTTACAAAAATGATATTATTAAAGAATACCAAGCAGAAGAAAACGCTTGGAAACATAAAGTTATATACAACGGAGTTAAAATAATAGATAATGTTGTAGATAGGCCAAGGAGAAAAAGGATTCTGTTTATAGGAAGGTTCATCAAGGATAAAGGATTTTATGAATTTGAAGCTGCTTTACCTAAAATATTTGAAAAACACCCTGATGCTGAAATAAGATTTGTTGGTGAAGATCCAAAAGGGATAACAGTTGAAGAACATAAAAAGAGGGTTGAAAAGATTATGAGAGATTACTTTAAGGATAAACCAGGTCATGATATGGACAAGTATCTTTCACAAATAGAATTTGTTGGCTGGGTTAAAGATGAGGAAAAAATTAATGAGCATTATAGATGGACAAATTATGTAAAACATTATAGGTGGACGGATTATGTAATTCTACCAGGTAAACCAGAAAATTATTTATTAACACCAAGCGAAGCGTTAATGCATAAAAGAATACCTATAATGACAAAAACAAAAGCATTAGACGAACTTTATATCTCTAAAGGACTTGGATTAGGAATTGATTTGGATAAAATTCATAGTGAAGGTATTGCTGAAACTGTTAATCAAATACTAGACAAACACGATTCTAAAGAGCATGATGAAATTGCTAACAAAGGTAGAGATTTTGTTCTTGAAAATTATTCTTTTGAAAAAATGATTCAAAATCAGTTAGATTCTTATAGAGAACTAATTTATGGAAAAAAGAAAGATAATAAAAATGAATCTTCAAAGCATAATAATACAAATTGAATCATTAGGAATTAGTGACGTATTATTGCCTTTTATATTAATATTTACGATAATATTTGCTATCTTATCTAAGACAA
>JAWBOW010000038.1:0-7756 GCA_038825775.1 Candidatus Woesearchaeota archaeon
ATTTGGTACTCAAAAACAGAGAGTATCCAAGCACTCATATGCAATAAAAAAGCAACCCCAAAATAATATCTGCTTTTGTAAAACAATTTTGATACTTCCTTGTCCAAGCTCTTTACATAAGAGGTGTATTTTGAAGTCAGTTTAAATCTATCAAGTTTGAGTAATTTGTAGAAAAACGAGAAAAAACCATCTCCCAATAGTGTTTTATAGTAAAACAAAAAGATTAGCAGGATTATTATTAGTGAGGAAAAGAGTGAAAATAACCTTATGCTCTCAGGCAGTTTAAAATTTATAAGTATTAATATTAAAAAAATACAAGTAAATAATCCATTAAGGGTTAGTTCTATTGACTTGTCAACGATTACTGAAGAAAATGCTTTTTTAAATCTTATATTGTGCTGTGATAAAAGATACGCCCTTATTGGTTCTCCTCCAACATGAGCACTTGGTGTTAAAAAGCTCACTGAAAAATCTGCTATCCTATAAATGAAAAGTTTGTGAAAAGGAACCTTTATTCCATGACTCTCTGCTATGAAATACCATTTTAATGCTCTTAAAAAAAATATAAAAAAAGATATTACAATAAATAAAACAAGATATTTGAATGAAAAGAAGGTGAAAACAGATTTTATTGCTTCAAAACCAATATAGTATGCAATAGCAAATATTAAAACCAAACCTATAAGCACCGAGATAATTAAAGAGAGTTTCTTTTTCATTTTTAATAAAAATTAAGGAATTGTTTTTAAAGCTTACTCTTTTTCATTCATACCTTAAAGTGTCTGCAGGTTTTAGTTTTGATGCTTGAATAGCAGGAGTAACACCTGAAATTGCTCCGATAAGGAAAGAAAAGAAGAGGATTGAAATTATGAAGTAATATGGGCAAGTTATTACTAAAACTCTTGAGTTTAAGAGTTGTTGAGCAGCTATTTCTGCTGATTTTCCAATCATTAACCCAAAAATTATTCCAATAATACCGCCACTTAATCCAAGAATTCCAGATTCTAATAAAAATATTATAAAGATATCAGAATTTTTTGCTCCTACTGCCTTCATAACACCAATATCCTTAGTCCTTTCCAAAACAGAAGTATACATAGTATTCATAATACCAACCCCACCAACCAATAGAGATATACTTGCAACTCCAACCAATAGAATCTGAACTATCAAAAGAACATTCTTGAATGTATCAACTATTTGTTTTGCAGTTCTAACACTAAAATCTTCCTCGCCTTCTTTTACATCTCTTGATTTTCTCAATGCCTTTTCAATATTTTTTGCTACATCTTCGGGCTCAAAATTTTTTGAGACAAAAACAATAATTGTTGAAACTTCATCTTCTCTTAAATTCTTGCTTATCTCTCTAAGATCTTCTTCAGATATTCTTATGATTTTGTCAAATGCTTCAGAGCCCAATTTTTTTTGTATTCCAACAACCTTAAAATAATTGTTTCCTATTTTTATTTCATCTCCTATTTTAACTTCTTTTTTAAACAATGAATGTGCAACATCATATCCTAAAACAGCTACTTTTCTTTCTCCTGGATTGATGTGTCTTCCATACTGAACTTCAAAATTACTCATCTTTTTAATATAAGATAGTGTATCTTTGTCTGTTGGTAATCCTAGAATATAACCCTGTTTTTGTTCATTGTTGAAAATAACATTATAAACCTGAATTGTTCTTCCAAAAGCATATTCTACTCCTTCAACCTTTTTTATTACTTCAACATCTTTTTTTGTGAGTTTTATTGTTGAAAAACTTGCTGCTAAACCACCTCCAAAACTTGTTAAGGATGCTGGAGAGACGATTATTCTATTGGCTCCAATTATTTTGAATTGTTCTTCTATTGCATTCTGCATTCCTTGACTTAATGTTACTAATGATACGACTGCTGTTATTCCAATCATTATTCCTATGAGTGTCAAAAAAGTTCTTAACTTTCTGTTTGCCAAATTCCTTAAAACAAATAACAGATAATCTCCAATCATTTTATAGTGTAAACCTCAACGCCTCTGTTGGTTTTAGTTTTGATGCTTGAATAGCAGGAGTAACACCAGAAATTACTCCTATTAAAAAAGCAAATAGTATCGAACCAAATATTAGTGTAAAGCTAACATTTGCTTTAAGCAGATTAGTTCCGATGTATATTGTTGATATAAACTCAACTGATTTTGCAATTAAAATTCCAAAGACGACTCCTATAATACCACCTGTTAATCCAAGCATTCCTGACTCTATTATGAAAAGTTTTAGTATGTCTGAGTTTTTTGCCCCTACCGCCTTCATAACACCAATATCTCTAGTTCTTTCCAAAACAGAAGTATACATAGTATTCATAATACCAACCCCGCCAACTAATAAGGAAATTCCTGCAACTCCTAAAAATACAATTTGGACTATTAGTAAAATTGTATTCATTGAACGCATTATGTCTTGGCTTGTTTGCAAGCTAAAATCCTCTTCGCCCTTTTTGACATTGTGAAGTTTCCTTAATCTCTTTTCAATATTTTCAGAAATTTTTTCAATCTGTGAAGAATCTGAAACCTTAACTATAATCTCGAAATATTTTTCTGGTTCGTTTAAAACTATCTTTGAATCGCTTAGGGGGATAAATATGTTTGTGTCGTCTTCCCTATTACCAAAAGTTTCTAAACAACCAACAACTTCAAAACTTTCACCATTTATTATTATTTTATCACCTACTTTAATATTCTTTTTAAAGAGGTTTTTGTTGCATAGATAATATCCAACAAGTGCTTTTTTCTTATCACCTTCTAAAAGATTCCTTCCATATGAAACTCTTATGTTCTGCATCTCATCAAAAATTACCTTTGAGCGGTCTGTTGGAACTCCTGTAACATAAAGATACTTTACTTCCTTGTCAAAAACAACAGGTGCTATCTTGAATGTAAAGCCTGCTGCTTCAATTACTCCTGGAGTATTTCTTATTTCTTCTAAGTCCTTGTCTGTAAGCACTAAACTAGAGCCCATTCCAAAGAAACCTGCTTTTGCAGTGATTATTATTTTATCAGAACCAATCATTTCAAACTGTTCATTCATTGCAATTTTAAATCCTTGACTTAAACTTATAAGTGCAACTATTGCTGTTATTCCAATAAATATGCCTATTATTGTGAGCCAAGAACGAATTTTTCTATGTATAAAATTCAAAAATACTAAATTTAAATAAACATCTAACATTTTTTATCCTCAAAAAATTAACTAAAAAATTATTCATGCTTTGTTCTTTGCTTGTGCTTTCTTTTCTTATAAACAAAATATCCTAATCCAACTATTACCAAAAATATGAGAATTCCTAGTGAACTGCTCGTCTTTATTAACTTATATTTCCTTGCTTCTTGCATTGTGTATAATCTTAACCTTATGTTTTCTGTCTGTTCATACTTGTTTCCCAAAGAATCCTCAAATCTTATCCTAACAGGAATTTCTAAATAATCCTTTGCGTTTTCAACAAAGAGAGTAAATTCTACTGTTTCGTAATCGTCTGAGTCAATATCTCCTACATAATCATAGTTGTTTGAAAGCACAACAAAATTTTTTCCTTGTTCTAAGAAGACCTCAACGAATTTTGCATCTATCTTTCCAGAATTAACAATTTTTAGAGTGACTTTGCCCTTTTGGTTTGGGAATATTATTTCTGATTTTTCAATGCTTGTTCTTAATTCTGGCTTTCCACCTACAAGCAAGCTTATTAGATCATGATTTTCGTATTTTTTGTTATCTACATCATAGTAAGTTATTATTACAGGAATTTTATAAACATTTGAAGTTGCTGTTGAAGTTGTCATTAGCTTGAATGTAAACTCTTTTGTTTCTGAAGGCATTATGTTTTTTATCTTTTGTTCTGTTGAGGTATCTATTGGTGAAAATGGAATTTGAAAACCTGCGGAGCTTAAAAGTGTAAGTTGAGTTTGTGATAGTGAAGATAAGGTTAGGTCTAATTTAAGAGTTACGTCCTTTATAAGGGTGTCTCCATAGTTTGTTATCTTTATTTTTAAAGTTCCTGTTTCTCCAGGTTTTAAGAATTTTGGCTCTGTGCTTACAGAAGTTATTCCAACCCTAACGTCTGTTGATTCAACCTTTACGCTAAATCCTGTGACTTTTGTCCAAGTGTATTTGTCTGTTGTGTATTCCAAATCAACATCAAAGTAACCAGGATATGCGTCCTTATCAACTTTTAACCTATACTCAACGATTGCACCGTATTCTCCAATTTGCATTCCTGCAATATTGCCAACATACTTTAAATCATCATCTGCTATTGAAAAAGGATATTTTGGAATGATTCTTACATAAAGATTGTTTATGTTTTTTATTCCAACATTTTCAAGCTTAAATCTCAAAGTAACATAGCTTCCAGGGGTTGCTGGATATGGTTCTTGGTTTAACAATGTTGCTTTCAGAGAACTTCCAGAACTCACTGTATTAACAGAGAATGCAAAATTAGTGAAAACCAAAACATAAATAATTAATAATGAAATTTTTGCTAAATCATTATTTTTCTTTCCTAATAATTTCTTTTTTAATAATTTGTTTTCAGATTTTTTCATAAAAAACCACCTCTTGTTTTTTATCTTTTTGTTATATTATTTTTTTAAAACTGAGTTTTAAGTTTTAAAACTTGTATTTGTTGAATGTTTCCCTGTCAACAAACTTTCCGTCAATGAGATAAACAACCCTATTAGCATGTTCTGTTAATCTTGCATCATGAGTTACAAGTATTATTGTTTTACCATCATTGTGAAGCTCTTTTAAAAGGTTTATTATTGCTGCACCGCTCTTTGTGTCTAAATTTCCTGTTGGCTCATCAGCAAGTATGAATTCTGGATCATTTGATAATGCTCTCGCTATTGCAACTCTCTGCTGTTCTCCTCCGGATAATTGTCTTGGTTTGTGGTAAATCCTTTTTCCCAACCCAACCCTCTCTAATAATTCTTTTGCTCTTCTTATTCTCTCTTCTTTTGGAATGTTTTGGAACATCATTGGAAGCATAACATTTTCTAGAGCATTCAATGATTGTATTAGGTTGAATTGTTGAAAGACAAAACCTATTTTTTTACCTCTCAACCTAGCTAGTTCAGAATCAGAAAGTTTTGAAATATCAATTCCGTCAAGGTAAATCTTGCCATGTGTTGGTACGTCCAAACAGCCGATCATGTTCATTGTTGTTGATTTTCCAGCACCACTTGGCCCCATTATAACTAAAAACTCTCCTTTTTTTACCTCAAGGTTTAGTCCTTTTAGAACTTCAACTTTTGAATTTCCAAAATCGTAAATCTTCCAAACATTCTCTAACTTTATTACTACTTTTGTTTTTTTGCTTTTCATTTTTGCTTTTCAACATTATTTATAAGTTCAACAATTTCTTTATTTGCTTGACTTAATATTCTTTTTATTTCCTTTATCTTTATATTATTTCTCTTTTCAATGCTCAAATACTTTATTAAATTATCCTTTAAAGCAATTAAATCTTTCAAAAGAGGTTTTATTAATTTTAAGTTTTCCTTTGAAACTTCTAATTCGTCTATATCTTTACTATTAATACTTATCTTTGCGACCTTGAGTTTGTTCATTACTATCTCGAAAAGCCTTTTTTTCTGTTTGTTTAACTCCTTTATCTCTATTTTGCCTTTAGGAGTTAGTGAATAGTATTTCTTCGATTTTTTTATACTTATTTTTATTAGTCCTTTTTCAAGCAGTTCTTTTAGGGATGGGTAAACGCAACCAGGAGATGGTTTTAAAATTTTTGTCCTGTTTTGAATACTCTTTATTATGTCGTATCCTGTTTTTTCTCCGTGTTGGAGTTCATTCAATATGGCTATTTTTAGATATCCCTTAAACATATCTAAACAGATATATCTAAATAGATATATAAACATTTCGCTTTTAGAATTTTAGAAAATTAATTCGTTTAAGATTATCCTAAGATTTTTTCTTTAAGAATTCCTTAAGTTCTTTTAAACTAAGTGTATTAATTATATTCTTTTTCTCAGCCCAACCTCTTCTTGCAGTTGCAACTCCAAGTTTAATAAAGCCCAAGTGAAGTTTTGAATGAGCATCTGTTCCTATTGCGAGTTTTGCACCAGAATTAACTGCTAACCTTACATAAACATCTTTAAGATCTAATCTTTCAGGGTTTGCATTTATTTCTAAAGCGACATTGTTTTCCTTTGCCTTTTTTATTATTTTTTCAATATCCACTTCATATTCAATTCTTGAAGTTATTAATCTTCCTGTAGGGTGTCCTAAAATATTTACATAAGGGTTTTCTAAAGCCTTTAAGATTCTCTTTGTCATTTCCTCTTTTGTTGATTTGAATCTTGAATGAACTGAAACTATAACCACATCAAGTTTTTTTAGTATATTATCATCATAATCCAAACTTCCGTCTGGTAAAATATCAACTTCCATTCCCTTTAGTATTCTTATTGGAAGTTTTTCATTTAATGAGTCAATTTCTTTATTCCTCTTTTCCAAATCCTCATAGCTTAGTCCGTGAGCTATTTTTTGTGATTTTGAATGGTCACTAATTGCTATGTATTCATAACCAAGTTTTTTTGCTTCTATTGCAATATCCCTAATTTCATCATCACCATCACTCCATTTGCTGTGAATGTGCAAGTCCCCTCTTATGTCGTTATAATTTACTAACTTTGGTAGTTCTCCTTTCAATGCAGCTTCTATTTCTCCAGTATTCTCTCTTAACTCCGGCTCTATGTATTGCATACCAAGTTTTTTATAAATATCCTCTTCATTTTTTCCAGCTATCATTTTATCATTCTTATCAAAAAGTCCATACTCGCTCAATTTCAAATTTTTTTTCTTGCAAATCTCTCTCAAGGCAATATTGTGTTCTTTGCTTCCTGTAAAATACTGTAGTGCTGAGCCAAAACTTTTATCTTCTATAACTCTCAAATCGACTTGCAAATTGTTTTTTAAAATTACAGAAGATTTTGTAGTCCCCTTTGCAATTATGTTTTGAACTTCTTTCATGCTCGTAAAAAAATCCATAACCTTTTCTGGAGAATTAGAAACTACTAAGATGTCCAAATCTCCTATTGTTTCTTTCATTCTTCTTAAAGAACCAGCTATGCTTATTTTTTGAACTTCTTTCAGTGTTTTTAATCTTCCAACAATTTCTTCTGCTATTGGCAAGGCCACTCCTAGTAAAAACCTCTCTTGGCCTTTTCTAAGAATTTCTATTCCTTTAAGTATATCTTGTTCGCTCTTTTCTCCAAAACCATTTAGTTCTCTCAATTTTCCCTTTTTTGCAGCATCCTCTAACTCTTCTATTGATTTTATTCCTAAATTCTTATACAAATACATTGCTCTTTTAGGTCCCATCCCAGGAATTTCTATCAAAGTTGAAACACCCCCGGGAACCTTTTTCTTTAATTCTTCATAATAACTTGACTTTCCTGTTTCTAAGAACTCAATTATCTTTTCACTAATACTCTTACCAACTCCTGGGATTTCTTCAAGCTTTCCATTCTTATAGTAAACTTCAATATCTTCTCCTAAGCCCTCTATTGACTTTGCTGCTTTCCTATAAGCTTGTGGTTTAAAAGCCTCTCCTAATATGTCTAGCATATCAGCAATATCATACAATAATTTTGCAACTTCTAAGTTTTTCATCAGAATAAAAACAATATTTTATTCATTAAAAATTTTTCTAAAACATTTTTTTATTAAAAATTACAAATTTTTATTCTTCAAGAACTGGTGTGC
>JAWBOW010000039.1:0-7591 GCA_038825775.1 Candidatus Woesearchaeota archaeon
ATAAAATCTTAAAGAATCACTCCTAAATCTCCTGAAAAAATTATCTTTTTTTAAGTATAAATTATTTTTAAAACCGTCCAATAATTCTTGAGCAAATTCTGGATTCAAAAACATATTATAAACAATCTCATCTTGTTGATCTAAAGAATTATATTCTTTAATTATCCTATTCTTTAAATTTTTAATCACGCTTTTGGCATAGTTTGAAATTCCTATTTTCGATACATAAATTTTGTTATAGTCTATATTAAAGAACTCATCAGCAAGAAATTTTTTGTCAACATTCTTTATTCTCAAAAGAAAGTCCAAAGAGTTTTCTCTTACAAACCCCCTACCTTCAAGTCCATTTTGATAGTATATGATTCCTGTAAAAACTTCTTCACTATTATTATAAAAACTTTCTTTATAATGGTTTACATTTCTTATTATAGAACTAATACAATCTTCTATGCTTTGTTTTGAAGAAGTATCATTCTCATCATTTTTTTTATAAGAAATAATTTCTGACAATTTTGGTATAACATACAATACAATTTTATAATAATCAGCATCTCTTTGTTTGTTTTTATAGAAATTTGCTTCAGCACTTGCTTGAAGACGCATATTTTTAATAAAATATCATAATTAAAATACTTTTCTATACTTTAAATTATTCTTTTTAAAAGTATTTTAAGAGTAGAGAAATATTTAAAAGTGTAATTTGATTATAGTAGTGTTTTGGGTGGTTAAATGAAGTTTTCAAGAAGAAATTCTGTTGAAAGGATAGGCATAATAGGCGGAACAGGAGTTTATGATAGTTCTTTGTTAAAGAATTCAGAGAATGTTAAAGTTAACACTCCCTATGGAAGCCCTTCTGACTTAATAACAATTGGAGAGTTTATGGGTAAAAAAATAGCTTTTATTCCAAGACACTCTGCAAAACATACTATTAATCCTACAAAAGTCAATTACAGAGCAAACATTTATGCTTTGAAAGAATTGGGAGTTACAAGAATAATAAGCATAACAGCAGTTGGTTCTCTAAAAGAAGAGATAAAACCAGGAGATTTTGTTTTTACAGACCAATTTGTTGATTTTACAAAGTTCAGAAAAAACACATTTTATGAAGGACAGAAGGTTGCTCATATTTCAATACCAAAACCATTTTGTGAAGAAATCAGAAACATACTAATAAACACAGCCAAGCAATTAAATTATGATTTTCATGAAAAGGGGACTTGTGTTGTAATAGAAGGACCAAGATTCTCAACAATAGCAGAATCAGAGATGTTTAGAAAATTAGGTTTTGATACAATAAACATGACAATGGTGCCAGAAGTAATACTTGCAAGAGAACTTGGAATGTGTTATGCAAACATTTCAATGGTTACAGATTATGATGTTTGGAAGGAACACTTTGTAACTCAAGATGAAGTTTCGAAAATAATGAGACAAAATATCGAGAAGGTTAAGAACATTTTAAAAAATGTAATACCAAAAATAAAATATGAAGGAAAATGCTCTTGTAGAAAAGCAGCAGAAATAATGTTTTTATAAAAAGAGGTGTTTTTATGAAAGTAGAAGAATTAAAAAAATACATAAGAAACATACCTGACTTTCCAAAGAAAGGAATAATTTTTAGGGACATAACACCACTTCTTAAAAACCCTTCTGCTTTTAATTATGTAATAAATTCTTTTGCAAAGGAATTAAAAAGTAAAAAAGTAGATTTTGTTGTTAGTGCAGAAGCAAGGGGTTTCATACTAGGGGCTGCTTTGGCTTATAAATTAAAAGCAGGTTTTATACCGTTGAGAAAACCAGGGAAACTACCTTACAAAACAATAAGGCATTCTTTTAAAACAGAATACAGCATTGATGCTTTTGAAATACACTCAGACGCTCTTAAAAAGGGTTCAAGAGTTGTAATAGTTGATGACGTCTTAGCAACTGGAGGAACAGCAAGTGCTGCTGTAAAACTTGTAAAAAAACTTGGAGCAAAAGTTTTAGGAGTTTTGTTTTTAATAGAATTAGAAGCATTAAAAGGAAGGGAAAAATTAAAAGGAGAAAATGTTTTTTCTCTAATAAAATACTGAGTTTAAAAAATTTTAAATTAAAATTAAAAAGAAAAGTTTAAAAAGCAGTATCTTTTGATTTAGAGAAAGGGGTTTAAAATGCTTATAGGTATAGTCTCTGATACTCACGATAACGTAATTCTTTTAAGAAAGACAGTTGAGGAATTAAAAAAGAGAAAAATAAACACAATAATACACGCAGGAGATCTCTGTGCTCCCATAACTTTAAAAGAACTAAACGGCTTTAAAATAATTTATGCTCTTGGAAATGTTGATGGGGATGTTTTATTAATAAAACAAAAGATAGAAGAGATGAATGGAGTTTTCTTGGGTTTAGGAGGGGTGGTTAATATTGAAAAAAAGAGTTTTGCAGTGTTTCACGGACACTATCCATTTATTCTCGAATCATTAATAAAATCTCAAGAATTTGATTATGTCATTACAGGCCACACTCACAGACAAAGAAATGAAAAGATTGGAAAGACAAGAGTTATAAATCCTGGTTGCATGTATAGCAGTCACGAAAATAGTTTTGCAATACTAGACATTGAAAAAGACAATGTGGAATTTGTAAAATTATAAATTAAGACTGAATTATAAAATATTAAACTAAATCAAAAGGTGGTTTTTATGATAAAACTATTAATTTTTGATTTGTGGGGAACAATCATAGAAAATGGTGTTTATTCTCCAATTAAGCAAGTGAAAAACATATTAAGGATTAATATGCCGTTTGAGGAGTATGTTGTTAGATTTGAAAAGGTTTTCATGCTAAACAACTATGCTGACCTGTATGAGGGGTTCAAACTTGTATGCAAGGAATTCAACATAAAAGAAAACCCTTACATACTAAACAAACTTGTTGGAATTTGGAATAAAAATTGGCTGTTAGCAAAACCTTACCACAATGCACTTGAAACTGTAAGTGAATTAAAAAAGAATTATAAAACAGCACTAGTGGTTAATGCTGACAAATCAATAAATAGTTTGATAGAAAAATATTCTCTTGAAAAATACTTTGACAAAATCTACCTTTCATACCAAACAAAATTCTTAAAAGTAAACCCAGAAGCATTCAAGCTTATTCTAAATGATTTTAATGTAAAACCAGAAGAATGTTTAATGATTGGAGACAGCATTGACTCTGACATGAAAACTCCTTCTACTCTTGGAATCAAAACAGTGCTTGTTGATTTTAGAGGAAGAAGAGAATATCCTCTAAAAATAAGAACTGTAAAAGAACTACCTCAAATTATAAAAAATATAAAATAAGTATTAATACACAAATTTTCACTTAATTATTGTTGTTTTTCTTTTAAATACTCATAAACAGAATTAGCAGCAATCGCTCCCTCAGCAGCAGCAGTTATTATTTGTTGGAATTTATTAGAGTTAGTTGTTATATCACCAGCAGCAAAAACACCCTCAACATTTGTTCTTTGAGCACTATCAACAACAATATAACCCTCCTCATCAGTCTTAACACCTAAACTTTTAGCCAAATCAACTACTGGAATCCCTCCAATCTCTATGAAAAGCCCATCAAGCTTTAATTCTTTTCCAGAATCAAGCTTTACACCTTCCAAAACCTCACTGCCTAACAATTCAACAACATTAGAATTATAGATCACTTCAATTTTAGGGTTGGAATTAACAGCATCAATTAAAACCGGCTCAGCCCTCAATTTATCCCTCCTATAAATAATATAAACCTTAGAAGCATAATTACTCAACAACAAAGCACTCCTAACAGCAGCATTACTTCCACCAACAACACCAACAACCTTATCCTTATAAAAAGGAGCATCACAAGTAGCACAATAACTTATTCCCTTCCCTATAAAATCATCCTCTTTTGGAATATTTAAGTTTCTCCTCTTTGTCCCAGAAGCAAATATTATGGCCCTTGCCTTGTAAACATTGTTATCAGAGTCCTTAACATTGAACAAAGTATAACCCTTCCTAACATCAACAACAGAACCTTGCTTTATCTTAACTCCCAAATCTTCAGCATGACTTCTGAATTTTTCCATTAATTCAAAACCACTAATCTTTCTAAAACCAGGATAATTCTCAACTTCATAAGCATCAGAAGCATAACCTCCAATTGATTCTCCAATAACCAAAGTTCTTAATTTGTAACGAGCAGCATAAATACCAGCACTCAAACCAGCAGGTCCTGCTCCAACAATTATCAAATCAAATTCCTTATCCTCCCCATTTTTTGAAATGTTTTTTAGATTGAATTTTAGCATAAAAATAAGTTTTAAATAATACTATTTAAATTTAATTGTTTTGTAACATTAAAAATTAAAAAAATTCACAACCAAATTGTTTTTGCGGCTGTGGTCTAATGGTTATGACACAACCCTCCCAAGGTTGGTGTCCGGGTTCGAATCCCGGCAGCCGCATAAAAATTTAATTCAGAAAAACTAATAAAAAAACTTAAATATAAGGGTTTCTTATTAGGTAATTATGGGGGAAAATGAGATTAAAATTACTTACGAGCTTCTATTCGAAATACTAAGAAGAGAAAAAGAGAGAAGAGAACTACAAAAAATAGACCCTAATTTTTATCACGACTTTTACGAGTATTTAAAAGACAAAAAAGAAGCATTATCAAAACTAAGTGCTGTTTCTGAAAGAGAAGCAGAACAGATTAAAAAACAAATTGAAAATGCGCAAAATATTCTTAGGAGGATTTATGATTCAAGAGAAAAGAAAATAATTGACAAAGCTATAATTAAGGCAATGACAAAATCAGAGATAATAGACACAACAAACATGATTGAAGAGGAAAAAGAATTTTTTGATAAACTTGTTAATTTGCTTTCAGAAAATAGAAATTTAATATTCAAAATAGCTTTTAGCGGTGAAAGTTTTGAAAAAAAGGAAACAAAAGAAGAGCAAGAAAGAGAAGCAATTGACAAACAAGTTATTGTGAGATTTTTATCATCAGTGCCAAAGTTTGTTGGTTTAGACGGCAGAATTTATGGCCCTTATAGTGAAGAAGAAATAACAACACTGCCAAAAAGCATAGCAAACGTTCTCTTAGAAAAAGAAAGGATTGAAATAATAAATGCTGACGAAAACAATAAAAGTTTATTAGAAAAAGAAAACAAAGAGAACGAAGAATAATGAATTAAATTAATATGAAAGCAAATAAAAATTTCACATAAACAAAATAGTTTTAAAGTATTATTTTTTTAATGAATCCTAAACATAATTTATTTGAGTAAAAAACACTAAAAGCTAAGATTACTACACAAGAAAAAACCAAATTTATTTTAAACCAAACTAAAATTTTAAAAAGTTTAAAAGTAAGATGAGAAAATATTAAAAACAATTCAAAAATTCTAACGAAATGAATTTGTAATAAAGAACTTTGTTTAACAAAAAAATCCTTTTACCGATTTAAACAAACTCCACCTTCTTTGCTCTAATACCTTCTCTTTGGGTGTGCATCTTTTTACAAACAGTGCATTGATATCTTAAATCCGTCTTCTTAGTGTGTTTCTTACCAGCCATCTTCCATTGAGTAACAGCTGGTTTCGAATACCTTCCCAAATTACCAGTGCCACGAGCCCTTCCACGCCTCTTAGCCCTAACCTTAGAACCATAACTTAAACTTCTAGCTTTACCTTTCTTAACCTGAATTACCTTGTGCTCGGTATGCTTTTTACAATAAGGACAATACCTCCTAACACTCTTTGGAATCTTCATGATTACAAATAGGGAAAAACAAGTGTTTAAAAAGTTTTCTAATTTTCTAACCCAAATAATTCAAGCTTTTATCTTGAACACTCTTATTCTTAAATTCCTCACTCTTACTTAAAATATCCTTTATTTTCTTCTCAAAATTCTTTGCTTGTTCAAATAATGGCTCATAATTAACCTTTAATCCCAAATAATCATCCAAAACTTTAATAATTCTCGCAGCAGCATTACTGTCAGGCAATTCAGAATTGGCCTCTGCAAACAAGGAAACCACATTGTTCAGTTTTAACAAAAGAGAAGCAGTCATTCCAAAGATTATTCCATTATTCAAAAGTTTAACATTACTCTTCTCTAAAACATCTATTCTATGCTTTGAATAATAATAAACTCCATTACCAATTCCAGGAACACCATCAATAGTAATAACCTCCCTAATATTATACTTCCTTATAAAATCAACTATTCTTGTTGAAATTTTGTTCTCTAAACCTTGAACTTTATGAATACCTTCTATTAACACAATATTATACTTCTCATTATAATAAAAACTTATTGGCTCAACAAAATGATTGTTGTGTATTACAATCAAAGGAACCATCTCGTCTATAAACAACCTACCAATTTTCTCTGTCTTTAAGTGCTCTTTTAAGAATTCCAAAGCAATATTACCAACAAAACCAAAACTTGGAAAGGCAACAATAGCAATTTTTGGCCTAATTCTTTTATCAATCTGCGGCATTAAAACACCTCTTTTTTTTATTAAATTAAAATAAAATAATTATTGTGTTGAGCATTTATAAATATTTTGATAACAAAATAATTTTTACTATAATTTCTTAATACTTTTTATAATTTCCCACTTAACATGTTTTTCTTTATCAAAAAGATAATCATAAAATCCTAAAATTCTAGATAACAACTCTAAAAACAATAAAGAGAACAGAAAAAAATCCTTTTTTATCTTCTTGCCAAACAAAATTCTCAAAACTCTTTTGTTATCAAAAGTTGAGGCTTTATAATCTTTTTTCTTAGCTAAAAAATAATGCCCACAAAATATTCTTCTCCTCTGAGAAATAAAATCTTTAAAATTACTTGGAGTTTTGATATAAACAATTGCTCTTGGCTCATAAAAACCTAAAAAACCTTTTTCCTTTATAATCCTAGCAATTTCTTCCTCATCAACAATTGTTTTTGGAATTTTATCAAAAACCTTTTTAAAAGCAATCAACTCACCAAACTTTGGACTTTCTAAAGAAACTAAATGGTGAAGTTCATAAAGCAAAAAACCAATCTTAGCCCAAAAACCTTCCCTGTTTATAGGAACAATCTTAGAAGCAACAATACCAACTTTTGAATCCCTTAATTTACTTATTAAAAACTCAACAGCTTTCTCATTAGGAATATTATCAGCACTCTCCAAAATCAAATATTTACTCTTAGCATTTCTTAAAAAAACATTAATTGCAAACCATTTTCCCTTCCTTTGCTTATAATGTATAAGCTTTATATTTTTAGTTTTTTGTTTTTTAATAAAATCCATAACAAGCTCACAAGTTTTATCAGTGCTTCCATCAGAAACAACAATTATTTCCCTAATAAAAACACTCCTTAACTTTTGCTTTAAAAGAGCATCAAGCAACTTGGTTATGTTTTGCTCTTCATTATAAGCAGGAATTCCTATGCTAACAGGTATTTTTTTCATGGTTTTTATAAAAAATTGTTTTATGTATTAAAAAAGTTTTTCTTATAATTTTAATTTTTAAAAAAATTTAAAAAAAGAATATAATTAAATTGTGATAAATGAATAAAAAGAATAAAGAAAT
>JAWBOW010000040.1:0-7485 GCA_038825775.1 Candidatus Woesearchaeota archaeon
TAAATAAACAACAATATTTTATTCTTAAATTTGATTATCATAAGAAAATTATTTAATAATTGATAAAACAAATAATAAAATACAAAGATCATTAAAACAATGTTCGGTGTAAAATGGCAAAAGAAGAATACGCAATAATACTGGACTTTTTGCCTAATGGATATTCCTTTGATAATAGACCCTTATTCCAAAGAACTCCTATTGCCCAAGCAATTGGTGAAAACAAGTTTGCACTATTAGAACTAGTTCCAAAAAAAGGCGTATTTTTACAACCACTAGAAAGGGTTTATATAGGAGATGAAAAAAGGGATAAAATACACCATATTCTAGGCAGAATAAGTTATGAAAAACTCACAACTACAGCAAGATCTGAACTTGAATTTGCAGTAAAGGATATCGTAAAAAACAATGAGAAAAGATTTGTTGAATTTTTTAACAATTCAACAGCACTAACTACTAGAATGCACCAACTAGAACTCTTACCTGGAATGGGAAAGAAGAGGATGTGGGAAATCCTTGAAGAGAGAAAAAACTCTCCATTCCAAAGTTTTGATGATATAAAACAAAGAATAAAATTGTTGCCGGATCCTGAAAAGTTAATTGTGAATAGAATACTTTTAGAACTTCAAGAAGAACAAAAACATTATTTATTCGTAGAGCCCTACAGAAAACAACAGATTAAAGAAAGTTAAAAATTTTGATTTAATAACATCTAAAACTTATAAGCATCTTTGCAAGTTAATCTCTTTAATTCTCCTCTCAAAATATTTAGGTTACTTGTCTTTAATTCCTTAACTTGGATTTTGTTATTAAAATAATCAACATTACAAAGTTTGTAATCCTCGATTAAATAATAACACTTAACTATTATTTTTATACTGTTATTTTTGACTTCAATTTCTAAAGGAATCTTATAAGAATTTTCTTGTAAGTAAAGATTATAAGAAAGCAAAAACTTGTGTTCCTTATTTTTTATTTTATCTCCATAGTTTTTTGTTATATTCTTTTTGTTAAAGGATAAATAATCATCATTTTCATACTTTCTTAAAGATATAAAATCATTGTCTTCATAATGCTTTATAAAGAAATTTTCAGAAAGAAGCTTTTCCAAATCACTTATTTTTCTTATCTCGTTGTCATCAAGGAAATTTAAAACCCTGTTTGCTATAATTTCTAATTTTTCATAATAAACTTTTTGTTCTTTTATTATCATAAAATCATCTCATAAAGTTTGGTATTTTTTAAATATCAAGATTTGCTTCAAGCGCATGTTCTTGAATAAATAACCTCCTTGGAGGAACATCCTCTCCCATAAGTAAAGTAAAAATTTTATCAGCCATGACAGCATCCTTTATAGTTACTTTCACAAGGTTTCTTTTTTGAGGGTCCATTGTTGTCTCCCAAAGTTGTTCTGCATTCATCTCTCCAAGTCCTTTAAATCTTTGGACTTCTGCATGCTCAATATTCTTTTCTTTAAGCAAAGTTTTAAGTTCTTCATCAGAATAAGCATAATACCTGTTCTTTCCTGCTACAACTTTATATAATGGTGGTTGTGCAACAAACAATTTACCCTCTTCAATAATACCCCTAAGATACCTGAAAAAGAATGTTAATAAGAGCGTTTTTATGTGAGAACCATCAACATCAGCATCTGTCATTATTATTATTTTTCCATACCTCATCTTTTTAATATCAAAACTTTCGTTCATTCCAGCACCAATAGCAGTAATTATGCTAGCCAATTCATTGTTACTTAAAACTTTTGCAGTCCTTGATTTTTCAACATTCAAAACCTTTCCTCTTAAAGGCAAAATTGCCTGAAACCTTCTATCACGGGCTTGTTTTGCAGAACCTCCTGCTGAATCACCCTCAACAAGAAATAGTTCGCAAAGTTCAGGATTTCTCTCAGAACAATCTGCTAATTTTCCTGGAAGTGATAAAGTATCTAATAAGTTTTTCCTTCTTGCAACTTCCTTTGCTTTTTCAGCAGCTTCCCTTGCTTTTAAAGCGCTTAAAACCTTTTCAACAATTAATCTTGCTGTTTCTGGATTTTCTTCTAAAAATGCAAGAAACTTATCGCAAATAAAAGAATCAACTTCTGATTTTATTTCAGAGTTACCTAATTTAGATTTAGTTTGTCCTTCAAACTGTGGGTCTTTTAGTTTTAGGTTTATAACAGCAGTAAGGCCTTCTAAAGCGTCATTACTTAAAATCTTAAAATTATTGTTTTTGTTGTTCTTCTTAATGTTCTTTTCTATATAATCATTGAGGGCTCTTGTAAGTCCTGTTTTAAAACCATTAACATGTGTTCCTCCCTCAACAGTATTTACTGTATTAACGAAAGAAAAAATATTTGAAGAGTAAGTGTTTGTGTATTGCATTGCAATTTCTATTTCAAAATTTTCTGTTTTTTTATCAAAAACAAGCACAGGGTGTATTGGCTTTTTATTTTGGTCTATATACTCTATAAAAGATGATATTCCTCCTTCATAATTTAAAATTTCTTCTCTATTTGTTCTCTCGTCTTTAAGAATTATTGTTATTCCCTTATTCAAAAATGAAAGTTCTCTTAACCTTGTAAGTAATATCTCAAAACTAAATTCGATTGTTTCGAATATTGAATCATCAGGCCAAAATCTTATTGATGTTCCTGTTTCATTAGTTTCTCCCACTATTCTCACATCAGAAGTTGGTTTTCCATAAGAGTATTCTTGAGAATAAACTTTATTGTCCCTTTTAACTTCAACGATCAATTTTTTTGAAAGAGCATTAACAACAGAAACTCCAACCCCGTGAAGTCCTGCAGAAACTTTATAACTCTTTTTGTCAAACTTTCCTCCTGCGTGCAACTTAGTCATAACTATCTCCAATGCTGATTTTCCGAATTTTGGAATTACCTCTATAGGTATTCCTCTGCCGTTATCAATCACGCTGACAGAATTATCAGAGTGGATAATTACAATAATTTTATTGCAAAAACCAGACATTGCTTCATCTATACTATTATCAACAACTTCAAAAACAAGATGATGCAATCCTTGAGAAGAAGTGCTGCCAATATACATGCTTGGTCTTTTCCTAACACCTTCAAGACCTTCAAGTACTTGAATGCTTTCTGCTGTATAAGTTTTTATGATTTCTTCTCTTTTTCCATTTTCTGATTTTTCACATTCTTTAATATTTTCTTCCTGTATTTTCTTTTCTTCGCTCATTTTAATTTTTTATTCTAATTCTTTTAAGGATTTTATCTAATTTTTATTTTTGGTCATTATAAATTTTGGGAGAAATATTATCCCAAAAAAAACCAAAATTTTTTATGTTTTTGGCTTTTTTCCCAAGAGAAAAGAGGGTTTTTGGCTTTAAAAAGCTTTCGCTTTTTTAACATAAAAATTTTCATAAAAAATTATGCTTTTTCAGACGAAAAAAACAGAAAAAAATAATAAAAAAAATCAAAAAATTATGAGTTGTTTATAATACTTTCAAGATCTTGTGTAGAGTTATTTTTTGAAGAGAACTTTATAGAAATTATCTGCTCAAATGTTCTCTTTGGCCTTAGGTAAGAACAAAGATCATTATATATTTTGAGACCATCATTTTCCCCTCTACAACTATGAAAATCCAACAATGCAGAATTATACTCAGGATATGTTGAAAATTGAAGTCCTGATTCTAAAAAGATTACATCAATTGAAACAGCAGGATAGTTTTTTGGACTCTTAACTTTAAATAATGATTTTTTAACAATGTGAAAACCATCCTCTTTTAAAGAATTTATTATAGTTTTATAAATTCCCTTCGTGTCTTTTAAAATATCGTCAGAAATTTCATAAAAAATAGCAATCAAGTGTGTTCCAAATTCTTTTGCAAAATATTGGTCTTCTTGCTTATTAAGAATTTTATGATTATTATCTATAAAAGAATAAACTCCAAACAAGTTGTTTTTGATAAGATAAAATTTCTTGGAAAAAATATCATATATTTAAACCACCTCCAAGCAAAATATTTTTCTCTATTTTTGTTTTTATTTTTCAATTATGCTATGTTTCTATATAATATTAAGAGTTATATTTCTGTTTTAAATTTAAATTTTTTTAACGACTTTAAAAAAATGAATTGAAAAAGAAAAGAAAAAGATTTAAATATCAAAAATGATAATTTTAAAAAATGGACTTGTTAAACAAGATAGTTTCTTTTGGAATTGCAATATTCTTAACTATACTAGTATTTTTATTTATGGAGCTTGTTTATCCTGCGCCTGATTTGTATTATTATGATTATAACGATTGTTATATGAAATATAATTGTGACATTAGATTAATGGAGTGTGAGACAAAATTTGAGCAAAACTCCACAGAATACAACTTGAAGATTAACGAGTGTAGGAATAAAGTATTAGAAAGCGTTGAATACAAAAAGTGCATGGAAGAACAATACTCTTGCACAAAAGAGAGTTTTAAGAAAAGCCCGCTTTATTCACATTCAAAAATAAGCTTTTTCATTTTAATGTTCATAGGAGTTATTTTAATTTTGTCAAGTATTTTTTTGATAAAAGTCGAAGCTCTAAAATCAGGTTTCATGCTAAGCAGCATACTGATAATAATAATCTCAACGCTAAGGAGTTGGAATTATTTAATGTACAACAAACTTGTAAGTTTATTTTTAATACTCTTAGTGCTAATGATTCTAATCTTTTATTCTTACAAGGATAGTTTAATAAGAAAATCTATAAAAGTAAAGATGAAAAAGAAAAAATAAAAAAAAGAAAAGATAAAAAACAGAAAAATAAGCTAAAAATTAGTAATTAAAAAGCAAAGAACAAAAATTTCAATTTTGTATGTAAAAGTAGCTTAGTTTTTAATTATAATTTTAGTTTTAATGATCCACCAATTACTTTTTCAATCATAAAGTTTATTAATTCTGTTAAAAACATTATTTCTATGCTTTGGAAACTTCCTCCAAATGTCAAGGTTTTGGAAGCACTTGGATGCTTAGGGGATGATAGGATTGTTTTAAAAGGAGAAAATAAGGCAGTAGTTTATTCCTCTGAAAGAAAAAGGGCTTATTTAGTTGTTTTTTATCCTGAAACTAATAAAGTTTATAGTGATGACAATGCTTCAAAATTCCATCACTATATTGGCTATCCAATAATTGCTTTTTTTATGAAAAAGGGAATTATAGAGTATGACAAAAATTTGGCTGAAAAACTTAGAGGAATAAATTGGCATAAGTTGAATACTGATTTTAAAAGAGATTATGCTAAGGTTGAAGAGTACGCAAAAGAAATATGTGAGAGAAACGGGATAAAAAGGGAAGTTGTTGATAATGAAATTAAGAAAACACTTAAAAAGCTCGAAGAATTAAAACTTCAATACTAATAATAAAAAAATTAAAAATTTTATAAAAAAAATTTAAAATGAGCAAAAAGCACGAGATAAATAAAAACGATATTGGAATTTTAAAAAAAGAGAATAATGAAAAAGGTAATTATGATTATGAACTTAAAGAATTGAGTAATGATGAATTGATAGAAAGAATAAAAAAATTAGAGGAATTGCTTTCAAGCGAAATTAAGAAAAGAGATGAAATTATTGAGGATTTGAAAAAGAAAAACGAGCTTTTGCTTAAAACAGCACTCAAGCAATCAATGAAGAATGAGGAATTAAAAGCACTTTTTGAAAGATTTAAGAAAACAGAAAAAGAGCAAAAAAATAGTTAAAGTTAAATTTCTAAATTTTAATCTTTTAAGTTTATTATCTTATAAGTTAGTTTTGCAAGAGTATATGCTTCTGAAGCATAATTATAATAATTGCCTTTTGGTGAGAATTCTGTTATGTCTGATGCTATAACATTCTTTTTGCTAAAAATTAGTTTTAATATTGAGATTATTTGATTCCAATAAAGGCCTCCTGGCTCAGGAGTTCCAACAAACCTTATAATTGAAGGGTCAAAAACATCAACATCTATTGAAAGATAAACATTATTGCTCAATTTTTTAAGATTTTTCTCAAATCTCTTTATAGAAAAACTCTCTGCAGGCATTAAATAAACATTTTTGTTTTTTTTAAGATAATCAAGTTCGGAATCGTCAAGGCTTCTAACACCAACAATCATTGTTTTGTGTTTTTTAGAAATGTTTCTTGCAACGCAAGCATGGTTTAAAGTTGAGTTATTCCAAGAATACTTTAAATCAGCATGAGCATCTAATATTATAACAGAAAAATCATCTTTTAGCTCTTTTATTTTTTCAAAAGCATCAATTATGCCCAATGTTATTGAGTGATCCCCTCCAAGAGATATTAAAAACTTGTTTTTTTTAAAATAATCTGTCTTTTCAATAATCTCCTTAACTTTTGATGAAATTTCTTCAATCGCCTCAATTGGTCGCTTTTTTTCAATGATTAAATTCTTAAATGTGTTTATTCCTTTTAAAAATCCCTCTTTTCTTAGTTCAAAATCAAAGTATTCAAGTTCGTAAGAAGCTCTTAAAATTTCATCACAACCATTTTTTGCTCCTCTTAAAAAACTCAAATTCCCCTCATAGTTTATTGGAAGCAACAAGTATTTTGAATTTTCTCCAGAATATTCTTCTGGCAAATTCATAAAATTTATTTTATGAGTTAGTTTTTTCATCTTAAATTCTTATAACATATATTAATCTACAATTATTGTTTCTAACTTTTCCAAACCACAAAAATCTGTTGCATAGTTGTATGCTCCTGCATTTAAAAAAACTATTTTCTCTCCAACTTTTTTTTCAGGCAAATAAACCTTATACCTAAAAATATCCATTGAATCGTTTGTGCAACCCTTAATAGTGTATTGAATGCCCTCACCTTCTTTAAGTTCTCCCTCTACTAATAATCTTAAGTTCAATACAAAGGTGTCCATCGCTGTGTTAAAAACAGAACAATCAACTATTATGTTGTTTTCATAAATTGCAATAATACTACATTCAAGCTTAACTGCAGAAGCTGCAATAAATCTTCCTGGTTCAATGATCAACTTTACGCCCATAGAATTGACCCATTCTTTGAATTCAAAAATTTTTTTTAGAATAAAATCAAAATGTTTTAGCTCATAGTTCTTATATTTTGAAGGTATTCCTCCACCAATGTTTATAAAATCAATTTTTTCTAATGATTCTTTTGAAAGAATTTCCTCCACATCCTGAATTAATGACCACTCTGCAACATTCTGTGTTTTTCTGTGAAAATGAATTCCCAAACTATTTATGTTTTCATTTTTTCTCAATATCGGAATTAACGAATTAATTTCTTCTGAACTCATACCAAAAACAAAGTGTTTTCCAGTGTGAATTGTTTTTTCCTTTATTTTAACCCTTAAAAACAAGTTTATTCTCTTATTCTTTATTTTTGAAAAACAGAGAATGGTGTCTAAATCAAACTTGTTATCCACAATAAAACTTTCAACTCCAAAATCAAAAACTTGTTCTAAATCATCAAAGCTTGAAGCCTGCAAATAATA
>JAWBOW010000041.1:0-7392 GCA_038825775.1 Candidatus Woesearchaeota archaeon
TGCGTTACAAGTTGAATCAATAGAATCTCCAGAATCTCCAGCACCAAGAACTTCATCCAAAACACAATTTGCTTCTATATACTCACCACTTTCGTTTGCAACTGCAACATAAACATCCTTAATCTTCTCAATACCATTCTTGTCCATCACTAAAACCCTCCACTGAATCTGCTCACCAGTAAAAGCATAGTTGTTAATCCTCTCAAATAGCTCTGTAGTTTCATTAAATCTTCCTTGTTCTACTGGATCATCCAAAACAACTCTGCCATCACACATCCAAATCAATGGCTTAAACTTTTCTGTCTGTATGTCAATTCCAACTCCTGTTCCTATATTAACTGCTCCTACTAATGGTAGTAAAAACAACAGAGCAGTTATTCCACCTAAAAGTTTTTTATCCATTTTCCTAACCTCCGTTTATTTTTTTGTTTTATTAGCAAAGCATATTTTTTGCTTAGCATTGCGCAATGCTTTGCTTTTTTTCCTGTTGGTTTTGCTTTTTACTCAAGCTGCTCTTTTTTTGAGCTGCTTGTTAAGTAAGCAAAACCAACGAGGAGCATGATAATTTATTATTTGGTGAATGATAAGTTAAGTAATTTAATGATCTGTGATTCTTTAATAATTGGAGTGGTGATTGTGAGAAGTCTCCTCTCCGCCTTTCCTTCAACCCCCAACCTTTCACCCCAAGCCATATTATTTATTTTGAATAGTTAATCACTATTACTATTCTTAAATAACAATTATTATTTATCGTTAATATCGCTCTTATATTTAAATATTTTTGAGATTAGAAATATAGTTTGAATCACAGAAAAAATTGTTAATTACTGAGTGTTTAATAAATATTATAGTCACCTTGTTGTTACTAAATTTTTTCAGTTGGAAAAATCCTTTTTTTTAAAGTATTAACTAATTGGTTACTAATGCTTTGTTGTAACTTTAAGTTACTATATTTCAAAGTTTTTTATAGAATAAAAGATTTGCAGGTTATACTATAATTTTTTAAAAGTTACTTCTAATAAATACTTTCTGCTTAAGAAAATTTTTAAGAAGGAATGAAAGAATAGAAAAATCTATTTAAATAAAAATAGAAAAAAATTTTTAGTATAGCGATATATCTTCGTCTTCTGTTTCTTCTTCCTCTTCAACCTCTTCTTCCTTGCTTGGTTTTTTTGCTTCCTTTGTCTTTGTTCTATAGACTTGAACTGATTCCGGTGTTGCCACAATATAGTCCTCTCCAATTCCTGCTATGTCACCATTTATTGCGTCCACTACTTTTTTGATTTTGTTTATTGAGCGCTTTAACTCTATCATGTCCTTTTCCTTTAACGGCTTTATATTAACAATTGCTATTGTGTTTCCTTCTCTTAGAGAATCAATTATTGGCTTAACATCAGTAAAATCTGTTAAAGAGAAATTCCTAACAACAAGTTTTTTGCCCTTTGTTTCAATGTCAGAAGTGTCCAACTCAACATATTCTTTTTCAGCTTCTTCAAAAAGTTCGTCATCTTCACTTATTCTTTTCCTCTTAAATATTGAAAAGAAGTTTCTCATTTTTTAACCTCCGCTTTTTGATTTGTTCTAAAATCTCAATAAAATATTTGGTTTATTAAGGAATATTTAAAACTTACGATTAATTTTAGATTTTACTCGTAAAAACAGGAAAAATTATTCTATGATAACTGATTTTGGCTTTTTTCTTGATGTTTCATAAATAAAGTATACTATTATTAAAAACATAACAATCAAAGGAAGGATTAGCCAATTTCTTGATTTTCTTTTTGTTTTGTTTTGAATCAATTCTGTCTGGTTCTGAAGTGTTTGATTACTTGTTGTCTTGTTTTCAGTTTTGACTTCTGCATTATTTTCTTCTGGAAAAATTATTTTCTCATAAGGTTTTTCCTTTAAAACAACTAGTAAATTATCAAAGGAGTTAATCTCTGATTTGTAATAATAAAAATGTTCGTCGTTGTAATAATTCTCTGTTTTTTGTTCTTCAACCCTATTCTTATTAACTAACAATAAAGAAATGCTTTCAGGAGTTTTATCTTTTAAAAAATCCTTTTTTACCTTAAAATAAATTATTATTTTCTCAAAACTATTGTTTGGAATGTTTTGTGTTATTTTAAAAAAAGAATAAATGACAAAGCTTTTATTCTTTGAAATCTCCTCAAATTCTGTATGATTGAGTGATTTTTCAATGTTGATTCTTACATTTGTTAGTTCTTTTTCAAGGAAAATATCAAATCTCGTTATAGTAAAATTAGCGGTTAATGGGTGCTCTGGAATTTCCGTTACAACAGTGCCTTCTTTTAACAAATCCCACTCCCTGTAAAAGTTTATGTTTTTAGTTAAGTTTTGAGCAAGGGTTGTTTTATTATAAAATAAAAATGATAATATTATAATGAATAAAATTCCTTTTGTTGCTTTTCCTTTGCTTGCAAAAATCATAGTTTTTCAAAATATTTTAGTATTTATAAAATTTATTAAAAAGAAACAATGAATAAATTCAAAAAAGATTTAAATAGATTTAAAATCTTAAAGTTTTATGAACAAGAATTTTGGTGAGAAAGATTTGCTTGAATTCAAAAAAATAAAAGGGATAAAATACTGCACTTCTTGCTCTAAAATAAACTATAAGAACAAGTGGGTTGGTTTTAGCAAGGATTTGTTTATTAAAATAATCATTAACAACTCTAATATTAAAAAACTTAAAAACCAAAAGATTAAGATAAAGGATTTTGTAAAGGAGAAAAACAATTTTAGGGTTGTATTTTCTTATAAAAAGCAAGATTATGTTGTTGATTTTCCTGCAAAAGCCACTCTTTGCAAAGATTGTTCTTTAAAAAAATCAAGGGCTTACAGCGGCATTTTACAAATAAGAAACCTTAATGAAGAGGACTTCACAAAAATAAATGATTTTGTAACTAAATCTGTTTTTGCTAATAAGGGCAATGTTGTAAAAATTGAAAAATTAAACCAGGGTGTTGATTATTATATAAATCCTATGAAAACATTAAAGAAGGTTGGTTATGAAATGATCAAAAATTTTGGTGGGTTTATAAGCTTTAACGAGAAATTATTCACAAGGGATTCTTTAAAGAGTAAGGATGTTTATAGGGTGAATGTTCTTGTAATGCTGCCAAAGTTCAAGATTGGAGATTTAATAACAGACGAAAAGGATGTTGTTTTAATAACAGGTCACAAGAACAGAACGACAGGAATAAGCATAATACAAAATAAGGGAGTTGTTTTGGATGATAAAGAACTCAAAAACTTTAAATTGGCAGAGTTAAATGAAGCGATTGTTGTGAAAACACATCCAAACATTGAGGTTTTAAACCCAAAAACATACGAGAGTGTTCAAATAGTAAATGAGAATTTTTTAAAGAGCAAGAAAGAAAATATAAAAATAAATGATAATGTTTTGGTTGTTTTTAACAACGAAGTAGCTTATTTTTTTGATAAGAAAAAAGATAAAAAAGATAAATAAAAGAAAAAAATCTTAATAAAAAAAGTTTTAATAAACAAAAAAAATAAGGATTTTTAAAATGAGGGACAAAACAAAATATGATTATGAGACTAAGGTAATAGAAGTTAGGAGAAAGGTGCTTCACATATTTATAGGAGTTTTTTTACTAATACTTCTTCATTATAACATCATAAACGCTTTAATGATTTTCTTAGTTATAATAATCTCAGGAATACTTTCTTATTTAAGCAAGAACTACAAAATACCCTTGATAAGTTGGTTCTTGAAAAACTTTGAAAGGCAGAAAGAACTAAAAAGATTTCCTGGAAGGGGCTTTATAACATTTCTTATAGGAGTTTTATTGGCAATAAAATTATTCCCTCAAGAAATAGCACTTGCTTCGATAACAATACTAATTTTTGGCGATTCTGTATCAGCAATATATGGCTCTTTTGCTGGAAAGAAAAAGATAAGTTGGAACAGGAAAAAAAATTTAGAGGGAAACATATTCGGAGCAATCATCTCAGGGCTTTGTGCAACCTTATTCGTTCCATTAATAAGTGCTTTTGTTGCTTCATTTTGTGCAATGATATTTGAGAGTTTTGAGATGAAGATGAATGAAGAAATAATTGATGATAACATAATAGTGCCGTTGGTTGCTGGAACAACACTTTTAATAATAAGATACTATATTCCTTGGATTAACATAATATAAAATATAAAAAACAAAACAAAAAATATAGAATTTTATAAAAAATAAAATGATCAACATAAAAGATGTAATTGTTGCTTCTCTGCTCTCAATAATTCCAATATCAGAGATAAGGGGAGGAATTCCATATGCACTTTACTATAAACTTCCTTGGATACTTATACTTTTATTAATATTCCTAAACATAATAATAGTGCCTGTTATTTTTTTGTTCTTGGACACAATAAACAACCTATTTTTAAGAGTAAAACCTTATGAAAGATTCTTTAAATCAACTGTTGAGAGAACAAGAAAAAAACTTCACAAGAAGATTGAAAAGTATGGTTATTTAGGACTAACAATATTTGTTGGGATACCACTTCCATTTACAGGGGCTTACACAGGTGCTTTGGGTGCTTGGATTTTTGGAATGAACAGAAAAAAGGCCTTCTTGGCAATTGCTTTGGGAGTTATAATTGCTAGCATAATAACAACAATTGTTGTTGTTTTTGGAATAAAAGCATTAAGTATTTTTACAAAGAGATTTTTTTAGATTCCAAAATATTATTAAACTATTTATTGCAAAACTCAAAATAATTTATTCTTAAAACCTTGTCCTTCAAATAATCCGAGTTCATGATTGAACGAATAAAATCATTTATTTTTCTTATCTTTCTTTTCTCAATAGCAAAAACAAAACCCTGCTTCTCAATAGTTTTTTTGTGAGCAATCTTAAAATTCTTAACAGCTTCCTCAAACTTCAAACTAGGACCCTTTATAATTTTTTCATCACTCAAAACAGGGCTTTTTATGAAAAAATAAAAAACTCCTGGCTCTTCAATATTCTTGCTCCAATAAAAACCCTTATCCTCAACCTCAAAATCATTCTTCAACAATTCTGAAAGAATAAAATTATATGCTTTTAATAGTTTGCAACCAGCAACATCAACGCTCTTATTAAGAGGAAGCGCTTTAATTAATAATAAATACTTTTTATTCTTTAAAGCAATATTCAAAATCTCTTTTTCATTAAATTCCTTTATTATGAAAAAATCAGGAGAAGGTTTTTTTAGGAACTCTTGTGCTGATTTTATAAATGTTCTTAAGTTTTTGTCAGAGAGAGAAGCAGCAGCATTCCTATAAGGATCAATAGGATCTATAACTATTAAGGAATTTTGAATCTTTGATTTGTTAAGAACAAAAAGTGCTTTTCCCTTATGATAATTTTTTATATCAATAACAATCTTTTCGTTCTTACTAATTTTTTCGTTCCAATCATAAGAAGCTGCTTTTAAAACATTAATAAAAGAACCATAATAAACAGATAAAACATCAATAACATGACCTGAAAAACCATTAATAAATGACTCTGCACCATAAATGCCTTGTGCCTTACAAAACAATTTTAGCAATCTAACACAATTCCTGATATTATCATTAGCATTCTTGTTAAACCAATCAACATGTAATGGACTATAATCCATAACATTCTTTGCTTGCTTTACACTACTTATTTTTAAAACAGGAATAACCTCAAAATTTACACCATTAAAATTAAACTGAAAATAATCCCTTGAACCATGAATTCTTTTAAAATCAAAATCCTTCAAAACACTTTCAAGAACATCAGACAATTTTGAATCCTTATTCTTAAACTCTTCATAATCAAACCTTACAAACAAATCACAATCATAATCGTTCTTTAAAAAAACATTCTTTGCAACAGAACCGCCAACAACAACATCCGCTTTAATCCTTGCTTTTCTTAAATTATTACTAATAATATTAACAACTGAATTTAAAGTTTCAACCACTTTATTATCAGGAAGGTTTTCCTTAAGAATAGAAGAAAGTATTTTAGAATACCTTCTACTATTAATCTTATCTTTAGAGATTATTTTATTATTCCTGCACTCTTTATTTTCAAATTTCTTTGCCATAAGAAAATACTAATAATGAAGATTATAAAAATCTTATCAAAAAAGACAAAAATAAAAAAGATTAAAATAATAAAAATTTTGAGAAACAAAAAAAGTTCAAAAAATATTTTTAAATTATTAAATACACTGGTCCTCCTTATAAACAAATATCTTTTTACCAACACCCTTTAAACAATATTTTTCATTGTTCTTAAAACATTGAAGCTCTTCACTAACTATTTTGTCAAAATAAAAACTATGAGCAGTGTTATCTTTTTTTGAAACCAAAAAAACAGTTGGTTTTGAATCACCCTGTCTTTTTTCAGCCTCGGTCTGAATTAAAGTTTGTAAGAGCTCATCATGAGGTGCTGTTGGATTACCACTCAAAAAACAGAGCAAATCATAACCAGCAGGTAATCTTGCAGTGAAAATTTCTATTTCACCAGCAGAAATATCCTTAATTTGATTCTCAAGCAAAGTTTTAAACCTTGCAAACTCAACATCCTTGTTAGCTTTCATCAACTTTCCAATATACCTATAACCCAAAATCAAGGTCAAAGAAATAACCAAACCAACAAATATAAAAATAAAAACCTGACTAACAGCTGTCTGTGCTCTCCTCATAAAAAACACCTCTTTTTAGGATGTTTAAAACTAAAGTCTAAAGTTTATCTAAGTCTTTAATGCCAATTTGTTTATAAAATTTTTAATTATTTTTCCGACCATTTAATAATTAAGGAAGATATATTGAAGCTTTTGAATCAAAACATATTTCAATATTTTCTGAATAACAACATTCTCCAATTTCACAATACCCTTCTTCATACTTCTTTTTGTAAGAACCGACCGTACATCCAGAAAGATGAGGAAATGGTATTTTTTTACTTTTACAAGTGTTTAAGGGAACACACTCAGGACCTTTAAAACATTTTTCTTGGAATATATTTTCATATAATAAACAGATATCCTCACATCTTATCTTACAATCAGAACAACTCCCTACTTTTTCTCCTAGATAACCTTCACAGACACCATCATTATCACAAAAAGTCGTGTTATTTCCTGATTTACAACCCTCAGCAGTACAAACCTCATTAGCACCACAAACCTTACTCGTAAAACTACACTTACCACTGCCACCAACATTACAAACAGGACTATAAAAACACAAATTACCAACAGCATAAAAACTACAACAATTCAAAGCATTAACACAAGGCTGATTATTCAAAGAACAATCCTGACCAGCACAATCCTGAGGACAATTACTAGAACTCTCACCTTTATCCGCTTCACAAACACCATTGCCA
>JAWBOW010000042.1:0-6998 GCA_038825775.1 Candidatus Woesearchaeota archaeon
TATCTTTTATTATTTCTCTTTTACCTTCTGTTGCCTCCTTGCTTAACTTATCTGCCTTAATAGTATAATAATCTAATTTTCTTTTAAGTTCTTTAATTTTTTCCTCTTTTAAATTACTTATTTCTCTGTGGAGAATTAGCACATCCTTTTTTACAGAGTCAAAAGATTTTTTAATGTTGTATTCAAACAAATTTTTGTTTATGTTATTTTCTTCGACTAAATTTTTTTTGTGTTTAGAATCATTAAGAGTATCATCGCGGTCAAAATTATTAAACTCGTTATTCTTTTTGTTTGAGATTTTCAAGACTCTCCACCCCCTTAACAAAAATAAAAAACCAGCAATATATAAAATTTTCTATTTTTTACTATTTTATAATAAATATATTATAAAAGTATGATTAAGTGAAAACAAGATGCTTTATCTTTAATCAATTTAAAAAGTTTTTATCAATTGAAATATAACGCTTTTATTCCTGGAAGTTCCTTTCCTGATAGAAATTCAAGAGCCGCCCCTCCTGCTGTTGAGACATAAGTAAATTTTTTATTAAGGTTTAAAGAATTTATTATTGCAAGAGTATCACCACCACAAGCATACTTCTTACAATTGAGTTTTGAAATAAATCTTGCTATTTCTATTGTAGATTTTGAGAACTTCTTTATTTCATAATACCCCAACGGTCCGTTCCAAACAATAATTCTAGAATTTTTCAGAATTTTTTTGAATTCTTTCACACTTTCAGGTCCAATATCCAAACCTATATAATCAGAATCAATTTTCTTTGAATCAAATATTTTTACTTTTGATTTTTCAGATGTTTCTTTAGAAGCAACAACATCCTTAGGAATAATTATTTTTTCTTTTCCTAATTCTAATATTTGTTTTGCAAGTTCCACTTCTTCTTGTGAATATACTGATTTTCCAACTTCAAAACCTTGTGCTTTTAAGAAATTAAACATCATTGCACCCCCAATAATCACATAATCTGCTTTGTCTAACAAGTTTTTTATGAAGGGAAGTTTTGTTGATATCTTCACACCACCACTTATCAATACGAATGGCTTTTCATTTGCAATAAGTATTTGTGAAAGATTTTTTAGTTCGTCATAAAACAAAAATCCTGCATAACTTTTTAAGAATTTTTGAATTCCTACAACAGAAGCATGTTGTCTATGAGCAACTGAGAAAGCGTCAAAAACAAAATAATCTGCATAGGATGCTAATTTTGAAGCAAATTCATTATTATTAGTTGTTTCCCCTTCATTAAATCTTAGATTTTCAAGCATTAATATTCTATATTCTTTGTTCTTTTTAAATTCTTCAACAAACGAATCTGTTTTTTCTCCAATTAAGTGTTCACAAAACAAAACTTTTTTGTTTAAGAGTTTTGATAACCTATTTGCAACCAATTTTAAGCTTAATTCCGGTTCGTATTTCTTTGGTTCTCCCAAATGACTTATGATTATTATTTTAGCACCTTCTCTTAATAGAAAATTTATTGTTTTCAGAGAAGCTTTTATTCTTGAATCATCAATAATGATTTGCTTTTTATTTTTTTGTTTTAAAGGAACGTTGTAATCGGTCCTCAACAGAACAGTTTTTCCGTGAAGATTGTTTTTTAACTCTTCTACGCTTTTTATACTTTCCAATATTTTATTAAAATCAAAAGTCATAAAATCACCCTCTTTTTGATATAATTCTTCTTATCTTTGTAAAAAATGATTTTAATGCTTCATAAATGATTGTTATAAAACTTTTTTTTAATTTAACAGCATTAGCAGGGCATTGTTCATAACAGCAATAGCAAGTAATACATTTTTTTGGATTTATATGAGGATAATTATTAACTAAAATTATTGCTCTTGCAGGACAGTTTGAATAACAACGCAAACATTTAATGCATTTTTTCTTTTCAATAAATGGTTTTTTAGGAGCTCTTATAGCATTTGATTGTATAAAAGAAAATATTTTTCTATTAAATTGCATTGGAGCTTCAAATTTTATTAAGGGTAATCTTTCAAAATCTCCAACGATTTTTATTTTGTTCTCTAAGTTTTTCTCTCTTTTTAATGCAATCTTATTTAAAATAACTTTATGCTCAAGCCCAATAATTCTTGTGGCAATTATATCCAAAGCAACTCCATTTTCACTAATTAATATTAATCCTGCCTTTTTTGGGTTTCCCCTTGAAGGCCCATTTCCTTCCATTCCTACAATGCCATCCATAATATTAAGTTCTGGTTTTGCAGAATAATAAACGTCTAATAACAAATTCGAGAATTCCTCAGGTGTTTTAGCGATTCCGTGATATTTTGCTTTTGTTGCTCCTGGTATGATTCCAAACATGTTCTTTACAGAACCAGTAAATGTTGTTAAAACATGTGTCTTTAACTTTGGAAGGTTTATTATTAAATCTGCTTTTTTAACCAAATCCGAAACATAGAACTCTTTAAGCAAAATATTGTTTTCATTTCTTACTTTTAAAAGCTTGTTCCTTTTTGAGTCCTCAAAAGCAACACATTCCACATTATATTTATCAGCAACTTTTTTTATTCCACTCTTAACAAAACCTTCATATGTTGTTGCTGAGCCATCACTCTCCGCAACTATTACTTTGAAACCATTCTCAAGCAAAATTCTTATAAGAGCTTCAACTATTGTTGGATGAGTAACAACAGCACTTTCAGGACTTATTGGAATTATTATGTTCGGCTTTAAAATGCATAATGGCTTTTTCTTTTTTTTGTATTTTGAAAAATCAAAATTTATTTCTTTTAATCCTTTTTTTATAATGTTATAAATTTTTTCTGAATCGTAAGAATCGCACTTAAAAACTCCTACCAAAACATTTTCAGAAATTTCATTTTCTCTTTCTCTTTTAGAATTTCTTTTCATAAAAAATAAAAAAATAAAGAGTGTATTTAAATCTTTTTACAACAAAAGTTTAATAACATCAATCATCCTGCAACTATAACCAAACTCATTATCGTACCATCCAACAACTTGAACTAAATTTCCATTAATAACGTTTGTAAGCAAACTGTCAAATATGCATGAATGCGGGTTGCCAATTATATCAGACGATACTATAGGCTCAAAACAATATTGTAAAACTCCTTTCAAATGATAGTTTGAAACATTCCAAAATAAAGTATTGATTTCTTCTACACTTACATTCTTTTCAACAGTGCAGTCAAAAACAACAATGCTTCCATTAGCAACAGGAGCTCTTATTGCTAAACCATGTAGTTTTCCCTTAAGTTCTGGAATAACCTCTTCAACTGATTTTGTTGCTCCTGTTGTTGTAGGCACTAAATTAAGTGCTGCGTGCCTTGCTCTCCTTAAATCATGATGAGGAGCATCGACTAATCTCTGGTCAGCAGTATAAGCATGAACTGTTGTCATGTATCCCTCAATTACTTTATAATTATCATTTAAAACCTTAACCATTGGAGCTAAACAGTTTGTTGTGCAAGAGGCAGTGCTTATGATGTTGTGTTTATCTTTGTTGTAGAGATGCTCATTAACTCCTTTTACAATAGTTATGTCAGGATTCTCAGCAGGAGCACTTATAATTACTTTTTTTGCCCCAGCATCTAAGTGTTTTTTGGCAAATTCTCTATTTGTGAAAAGTCCTGTGCTCTCAATAACAACATCAACATTTAAATCCTTCCATGGAAGTTTTTCTGGATCTTTTTCTGCAAAAACCCTTATTTCTTTCCCATCAACAATTAATGAATTGTTAGTAAATTCTATACTTCCAGGAAAGTTTTTATGAACAGAATCATACTTTAAAAGGTGTGCTAATGTTTTTGTATCTGTTAAATCGTTTATTGCAACAAAATTTATTTCTGGATCTTTAAATCCTGCCCTAAAAGCCATCCTTCCAATTCTTCCAAAACCATTTATAGCAACATTTATCATGAAATCACCTCTTTTTTAATGATGAAGAAATATAATTTTAAGAGTATATTAAATTTTTTTTATTAATTCAAGAGTTAAAAATTTTTTAAAAATGTAAAAAAAAAGCAAAAACTTTTATAATAGAGTTAAAGCAACTAATAAAAAATGGTTAAGAAGAGCAAAATAATAAAGGACAAAGAAATTAAAAAAGAAAAAACAAAAAAAATAGCAAAAAAAGATTCTTTAAGCGAATTAGAATTATTTGATAGGAATGAAAAACAAGAAATTCCAAAAAAGAGTTCAGAATCAAAATATGAACTTATAATTGCTGAAAAACCAAAAGCAGCTTTTAAGATTGCAACTGCTTTAAGCACTGTTCCTGTTAAAAAGAAAAATTACTTAGGAATCCCATATTATGAGATAAGCATTAATGGAAAACCTGCTATTGTAGCTTCTGGTGTTGGACATCTTTATACTTTATTAGAAAAAGGGGGTAACAAGTGGAAGTATCCTGTTTTTGATGTTGAGTGGGTTCCAATATATAAAGTTCAAAAAAAATCTTCCTATGCTAAAAAGTATATTGACTTGTTAAAAAAATTAGGAGAGAACGCCTCAGAGGTAACTGTTGCAACTGATTATGATATTGAAGGAGAGGTTATTGGTCTAAACATTGTAAGGTTTATTTTAGGAAGGAATGATGCTAACAGGATGAAGTTCTCAACACTAACACCAAGTGATTTAAGAAATGCTTATAATGAAAAGAGCAAGAGTATTGATTGGGGTCAAGCAAATGCTGGAGAGGCAAGGCATATTATGGATTATTTTTATGGAATTAATGTTTCAAGAGCACTTACTTCTTCTTTGAGAACAGCAGGAAAGTTTAGTGTTTTGAGTTCTGGAAGGGTTCAAGGTCCTGCTTTAAAAATTATTTATGATAGGGAAAAAGAAATAAGAGAGTTTGTTCCAAAAAAATATTGGCAATTGTTCTTAAAAGCAAAAAATGAGAAGTCAGAAATAATTGAAGCAATTCATGAAAGGGATAAGTTTTGGGACAAAAAGGAAGCTCTTGAAACAAAAAACAGGGCAGAAACAGGAACCCCTTATGTTGAGGAAATAAACTATTCTGAAGTTTTAGTTCAACCACCAACACCTTTTGATTTAACAACATTACAAACAGAAGCTTACAGGTGTTTTAGAATAAATCCTAAGAAAACACTTGATATCGCCCAAGAACTTTATACTGAAGGTTTAATATCTTATCCAAGAACTTCTTCACAAAAACTTCCAATTAAAATTGGTTTTAAATCAATTATTGAAAAATTAGCACAACAAAAAGATTATAGCATAATAGCCAATGAGCTTCTTAAAAAGGAAAAACTAATTCCAAGGGAAGGAAAAAAAGAAGATCCTGCTCACCCAGCAATATACCCTACAGGTTTTGCTCCTAAAAAATTAAATTCTGATGAAGCAAAGATATATGATCTAATAGTTAAAAGATTTTTTTCTGTTTTTGGAGATCCCATAAAAAAACTTGTTGTAAAGGTTAAGATTAATTCAAACAATGAGAGGTTTTTAGCAAATGGTTCTATAATAAAAGACAGGGGTTGGCTTGATTATTATAAACCTTATTATAACATAACTGATAAAATACTTCCAAAAATTGAGAATAATGAAAAACTTGTTTTGATAGGCATAAGTATAAAAGAAGACGAAACAAAACCAAAACCAAGATATAATCAAGCAAGTTTGGTTGCTGAACTAACTAAAAAAAATCTTGGAACAAAAGCAACAAGGGCTCAAATAGTAGATACCTTGTTTAAAAGAAATTACATTAAGGGTGAACAAATAACTCTTACAAAACTTGGAGAGGCAACTGTTGAAACACTATTAAAATATTCACCAACACTTCTTGATGAGAATCTTACAAGGCACTTTGAAGAAGAGCTTGAATTAATTAATGAGAACAAAAAGGAAAAAACAGAGGTTTTAGAAGAGGCTAAAAAAACAGTGACTGAGATTATTGAAGATTTCAAAAAAAATGAGAATAGCATAGGGATTTCTCTTAAGGATGCTCATAATGAAACAGAAATGGAAAAAATAGTTGTTGGAAAATGTCCTAATTGCAAAGATGGAAATTTAATAATTATAAAGAGCAAAAAAACAGGGAAGCAGTTTGTTGCTTGTGACCAATACCCTAATTGCAAGACAACATTTTCATTACCACAGTATGGGCTTATAAAAACAACAAAAGAAAAGTGTGGTGTTTGTGGTTTTCCAATAGTTTCTGTTATTAGAAAGGGGAAAAAACCATGGAAGCTCTGCATAAATCCTGAATGTTCTTCTAAGAACGAGTGGAATAATAATAAAGATAAAAAAGAAAATAAAAACTAATATCCTAAAACAAGATCATATTAAAAAAGCGAAAAAGATTTAAATAGGACTAATAAAGTGATAGGGTTTAATCAAAAAATATGAGGAGATGAGACAATGCCAACTGCAAGATGTATGAAATGTAAAAAGGAAGTTGAGATTAAAAATCCGACAGAAGTTACTATGAAGAATGGGCTTGTTGCTGTTCAGGGTGTTTGCCCTTTTTGCGGAACAAAAGTTTTTAGGATTATAGGAAAGAAAAAATAAAAATTTTTGATTTTTTATTTTTTATCAAATTTATTTTAAATTCATTTTTTCTTTTTATGTGGTTTTTTAAAATGAACAACAAAATTATAGAAGTTAAGGGGCTTACAAAAAGATTTAATAGTTTTAAAGCTATTGATAATATTTCTTTCAGTGTTAACAAAGGGGAGGTGTTTGCTTTTTTAGGTCCTAATGGTGCTGGAAAGACAACTACAATAAAAATACTGACAACACTCCTTAAACCAACAAAGGGTTTTATAAGGTTGGACGGATTTGATGTGTTGAAAGAACCTGAGAAGGTCAGAAGTTCTTTTGGTATTGTTTTTCAGGACCAAAGCTTGGATGATGAGCTTACTGCTTATGAGAACATGTATTTTCACACAATACTTTATAAAATTCCAAAAAGCATGAGGAAAGAAAAAATAGAAAGTATGCTCAAACTGGTTGGGTTGTATGATAAGAA
>JAWBOW010000043.1:0-6852 GCA_038825775.1 Candidatus Woesearchaeota archaeon
TTTACAAAAGGAGTTATTATTGGCATTATTATATTATCCACTAATGATTTTACTATTGTCGTTGTTGCTACTGCCATTATGAAAGCAATTGCTAATGCAATCACATTCTACTCCTTTAAAAAATCTAAGAACTCCTTTATTAACTTCATAATACCACCCCATTTATTTTTTTATTTCTCCCTATATATTTAACTGTAATTGCTTAAAATCAATTGCTTAAAATCAATCGCGTATTTAAATGTTTTGAGTTTTCAGAGATATTTTCAACAAAATTTTTTCTTTATGAATTTTAAGACAATGTTTAATTGTTAAAATTTAATTGTTAAAAACCGAAACCTTTATATATTAGTAGTTATAAACAAAAAATTGCATTTTCTTAAAAAATAAAAAATAAAAAAATAAAAAAAGCGGGGTGAGTTAAATGCCACAACAAATACAACCAATATTTATTCTGCCTGAAGGTAGTGAGAGAACTACTGGTAGGACTGCACAAAGGAATAATATCGAAGCGGCTCAACAAGTTGCTGACACTGTAAGAACAACTTTGGGTCCTAAAGGAATGGATAAAATGTTAGTTGATACTTTAGGAGATGTTGTTGTTACAAATGATGGTGTTACAATTCTTGAAGAGATAGAAATTCAGCATCCTGCTGCTAAGATGATGGTTGAGATTGCTAAAACCCAAGAGGATGAAGTTGGTGACGGAACAACTACTGCTGTTGTTCTAGCAGGAGAACTCTTAAAGAATGCTAATGATTTGTTAGACAAAAAGATTCACCCAACTGTTATTGCAAAAGGTTATAGGATGGCTGCTGAAAAAGCACAAGAAATTCTAAACAAGATTGCTGAAAAAGTAAGTGAGAATGATACTAAAACACTAAAGAATATTGCAATGACTGCAATGACTGGAAAAGGTGCAGAGCACTCAAAGGAGAAACTTTCAGAGTTGGCTGTTGAAGCTGTAAAGAGCATAATTGATGAAATTAATGGGGAAAAGAGAATTGATATTGATAACATAAAGATTGAAAAGAAGATTGGTGGTGGAGTTGAGGATTCTGTCTTAATAAAGGGTTTGGTGCTTGATAAGGAAAGAGTTCATCCTGGAATGCCAAAGATAGTTAAGAATGCTAAAATATTGTTGTTAGATGCCGCATTAGAAGTAAAGAATACAGAAACAGAAGCTAAGATTCAAATAACAGATCCTTCTCAACTGCAAGCATTTATTGATATGGAAGAAAAGATGCTTAAAGAGATGGTCGATAAAGTTGTAAAGACAAAAGCAAATGTTGTTTTCTGCCAGAAAGGAATAGATGATACAGCACAATACTATTTGGCAAAAGCAGGAATTTATGCTGTTAGAAGAATAACAAGGTCTGATATGGAAAAATTAGAGAGAGCAACTGGTGCAAGAATTGTTTCAAGTTTGAATGATGCTTCTGAAAAGGATCTTGGATTTGCTGGTTTGGTTGAGGAAAGAAAGATTGGAGATGAGGCGATGACTTTTGTTACCGAGTGTAAAAACCCAAAAGCAGTTACTATATTAATAAGAGGTGGAACAGAGCATGTTATTGATGAGGTAAAGAGAGCAATGGAGGATGCTATTGGAGATGTTGCTTCTGCTTTAAAGAATAATTTGGTTGTTGCAGGAGCTGGAGCAGTTGAAGCAGAACTTGCTAAAGAACTTAGGAAGTTTGCTAATTCTTTGAGCGGAAGAGAACAATTGGCTGTGCAAGCTTTTGCAGATGCTGTTGAGGTTATTCCAAGAACTTTAGCAGAGAATGCTGGTTTAGAGCCCATTGATATTGTTGCAGAGTTAAAGGCAAAGCATGATAAAGGCGAGAAATGGGCTGGAATTGATGTTTTTGAAGGAAAGATTGTTGATGCTTGGAAGTTAGGAATAATAGAGCCATTAAAGATTAAGACACAGGCAATACAATCTGCTTCAGAGGTTGCAATAATGATTTTGAGGATAGATGATGTTATTGCATCTGGTTCGAAAGGAAGCTCTTCTTCAAAAATGCCAAGTGGAGAGATGCCGGAGTACGATTAAATGAGTTTTAATGAGTAGTTAAAAAAGATGAAGAATTAGAAAAAAGCAAAAAAAATTTCTTTTTTTATTTCTTTTTGTTTCCATAATAAAAATAATCTTCTATTTTTATATTTTCAGGACTGTAGTTTCCTGTTCTTGGCATTGGTTTTGATTCTTCTGCTTTAACTGGTTTTGGTGTTGGTTCATAATCAATTTCTTCTGTTGAGCCGGATGTTGTTTGTGCAACTTTTATGATTGGTTTTGAAGACTGGTTTTGCATTTTTTCTAGAATCTTTTTAATAGCATCTTCTATTAAATTTATTTCAGAGATCATTTCATTCATCTTTTTTTGCATTTCAATAATCATTGACTCGTGGCTTTCAATCACTTTCTTTAATTCTGAAAATTCCTTGTTGTTTTCTTTGCTCTTGTTTTCTAATTCGTCCTCTTTTAGTATTTGTTCTGGTGATTTTGCTTCTTTTATCTTCTCATAAGAATCTTCTCCTAATAATTGTTGTGCTTGATTAACAGCTTCATCCATGGTTGTAGCGATTCCGTGTTTTACTAGTTGTTTTGCAAGCTCGTTTATTTTAGAAACCCTCATCATATCCCCAGTCATTTTTTTCACCCTCTTAAATTTAGTATACTTTTATTATTTTTTTGTATACTAATATATAAACTTATTTAAATATTTTTCGGTTTTTAAAAACAATTTTTGAAAAGCAAATAATAAAGAATAATATTTTTTAGAATTAAAAAAATTAAGAATAAATGTGAATAATTTTCTTTATTATTAATAAAGTTTTACCTCAACTTGTTTGCTTTTATTTCTTCAACTAACTTTTTTTCTTATTTATCTTTTTGTTTTGTCTTTTTTAAAAGATTTTAACTCTTATATTTTGTTCATTTAATTACCTTATATTATGTTATTAATTATTCTTGTTCCGTGTTTTCCTCTTTAACTGCATCTTCATTTACTTCCTCACTAGAAACTTCAATATTTTCTGTTTCTTTTTCCTCAATTTCTTCTTTAATAGCTCTTTCTGTTTTATCTTCTTCTGCTGGTAACTCTTCTTTTTCTTCTTCTATTTTATTTATAATAGGAACATCTGTCTCTCCTGCTTCTTTAAAAAGTTCAATTAAAGGTTTTTCTTCTTTTGAAACATCATAATCAGGCCTATAAAATCTTAACGGATCTTTTGTATTTTCATCACTTTTTTTATCAACTTTAGTTTCATCTTTATTGCTTTCTTCTTTTTCTTCTGTTACATGTATCTCTCTTTCATTTATTTCTTCTACTATTTCTTTTTCAATTTCCTCATCTTTTTCTAATTCCTGCTCGATTTCTTCAATCCCTTTTTCTATTTTTTCTAATTCTTTTTCTTCTTTCTCTATTTCATTGCTAATTTTTACAAGCTCTTCCTCTTCTTGCTTTTCCTCTTCTTCTAACTCTTTAATCATCTCTTGTTGGTCCTTTCCAAGTATTCTCTTTGCAAGTTCTATGGAGTCAATATAACTTCCAGCAATCTTTTTTTCTCTTAGTTGTCTTGCCAATTCTTCTACTTCATCATCCTCTTTTATTTCAAATTTTTTTGGCATTTTAATCACGCTTTTAATTATACATATTGTTTTATGTTTGAAATTACTTTTGTAATATCAGTTTCAGTTATTATACCAACAAGTCCTTGTTTTCCAACTACAGGTAATCTCCTAACATTGTTTGTGGCCATTAAAATACTTGCCTCCCTTATAGAACTTTCAGGGTCTATTGTTATTACATTTTTTGTCATTATATCAACCACTTTTGTCTTTTCAGGATTAAGTCCTTTTGCTACGACTTTTCTAACAATATCAGTGTCAGTTATTATACCTATTGGATTGTTTTTATCCATAACAACAACAGAACCTATTTTATAATAGTCCATTATCTCAGCAACCTTTTTAATGCTCACATTCTTTTTAACCTCTCTAACATTTTTAGTCATTACCTCTTTTACTTTATAATCGTATATTATCATTTTCTACCTCCTCTTTTTTTAAAAATCTATTTTCCAAATCATTAAAATGTTTCCAATTGCGAAGAGCAGCAAATAAATACCTAGCGGGATTAATTTTATGAAAATGTTTTGGGTATAATAATACCTTCCAATTATTTCGAGAATAACCATTATTGTGCAAGAATGTATTGAAATTTTTAATACACTGATAAAACTAACTTTCTTTTTAATTAGAAGGAGTAAGTATGCTATTAGAGCAACAAAGAATGTAATAATTGCATACCTTATAAAATAATAAACTATGAATAAGATTAAAACAAAAGGTAATAAGAGCGTAAGAATTATTTTTATAAAGTTAATTATTTCAGAACTTCTATTCTTAATATCAAAGAATTCTTCTAATTTATACTCTTTTGTTTTTTTCTCGTAAAAAGTGCAAAGTTCATTTGAAAAGAAACATATTGTTGGTTTTTTGTAAACTTTTTCTGATGTTATTAAAATGTTTTCTGTTGTTATGTTCTTTGCATTCTTGTTTATTATTATGCCAAAACCCAAATCTATTGTTTCATTAGTTTTTATTTCTGGATTAAATTTTAATGTTTCGATTTTTGAGATCGTTGACTGTGTTTGTGAAAGTTGAGAGAAAAAGTGTGGTATTGCAAAAAAAGAAGATATAAGAATACAAAAGATTACTAAATTTAGCAAATAATTATAACTTTCTGATACCTTTTTGCTCTCAAACTTGTTGTAAGAATCAGGATTTAAGCTGTTTAGAATTGTGAGCAAGAATAAAATAAACTTTTTAAAAATGTTTTTTCTAGTTCCCCTTATTTCAAAATCCCACTCTTGTTTATTCTTTTTCATAAGCTTGTTTGCACATGAGCTGGATAAAAAATTGAATATGTATTCTATATTTACTAATTTATTCTAATATTTAATCTTTTTGATTTTCTCTTATTTATTTTTTTCTATTTTTTGCTCAGTAAAAATATTAGATCCTTTCCTTCATCAACAACTTTTTCTATTTTAAAAAATTTTTTTATCATTTTAACGAGTTCGTTATTTTTACTACTCTTTTTTAAAATTGAAATAACAATATTTTTTTCTATGTCCTTTGTAACCCTTAATATTTCTCCTAAAGCTTTATCTGGATTTGAAAAATTGTGAATTGCTGTTATACAAATTACAGCATCAAATTCTTTGTTTTTGAAAGGCATTTTTTCTGCGTTTGACAAAACCAAATTTATGTTATTCTTGTTTTTTATTCTTTTTTTAGCCAATTTAAGAAGGTTTATGCTGTTGTCAAGAAGTGTTATTTTACAATCAAAAACTTCTGATGAGAGTCCTATTCCAGAGCCAACATCAAGCAAGGAATCTTCTTTTTTTAATTTTAAAAGTTCTCTTGCAATCAACAATTTATTTATTTGTTCAGTTCTGTGAAGTTCTTCATATCCCTCTGAAATTGCATTGTAGTATTTTATAGAATCGATATTTTTGTTTCCTTTAAGAGCAATTTTTTTCTTATAATTTTTTGACATTTTGAATGAAATTTTTATAAAAATTTATAAATAAATTATTTTTTATTTTTTTATCAAAAATTATTGTTTTACAAAAACAAACCAAAATATTTATAAAAAGCTTTTTATTTATGTTTTTAATTAATTTTTAAAAAAAAGAGGTGTTAAATTGGAAAGGGTGAAGACAGGAATTAAAGGTTTAGATGAGTTATTAGAAGGTGGCTTTCCAATTGGATCTTCTATTTTAATATGTGGTGGGCCTGGTGCTGGAAAAACTGTTTTTGCACTTCAATATGTTTATACAGGAGCAAAGAATAACGAGCCAGGATTATATGTTAGCATAGAGGAAAAACCTGCAAAGTTAAGAGAACAAGCAAAAGCCTTTTTTAAGGACTTTGAGGATCTAGAAAAGAAAAAAAAGATTTATTTTCTAAAAATACCCGTAGACATAACTGATATGGATATTATCGGTTTAATTGAAAAAACAGCAAAAGATATTGGTGCCAAGAGGATAGTAATTGATTCTCTATCTATTCTTTCAATAAATGCTCCTATGTATAAAATAAGCTTAAAAGCTGGCTATGATAAGGATGTTTTGTTTTCAAAAGCAGAACTAAAGCCAAGTTCATTGGGTTATGATCAAGAGATAAAGCAATTCATATATGTATTTATAAACAAGATTAATGAAATAGGAGCAACAACATTATACATTGCTGATTCGGCAGAGCAAGGGAATTATTTGACAAGGGATACTGTTTCAGAATTTGTTTGTGATGGTGTTTTAAGGTTAAAGGAGATAAACATGGGAAGGACAATCCAAAGGATTATTGAGATAAAGAAGATGAGAAACACTAATGTTCAGCCTGGATTTCACACTCTTGTTTTTGGAAGCAACGGTTTAGAGGTTATAAAATACCAATTTTAAAAATTTTTAATCTTTAATCTTAAGAGGTTATTTTTATGGAAGCAATAACATACTTAACTACTATTGTTTTTATGTTTCTTGTTGGAGTTATAGCCACGATAATAGCAAACAAATTTAGAATTCCAAATGTGATTATTCTACTTTTTGCTGGGATAATGTCCAGAGTTATAATAAATCGTTTTGGAATACTTGAGATACCAAAAATATTTATAGTAATAACAAGTATTGTAGCTTTGGCATTAATTACATTTGATGGTGCTTCAAGGTTTAAGTTTAAGGAGTTTGATACCTTTTCAATTTTAGGGCTTAAACTCTTTCTAATATTTCTTGTTTTGTGCATTAGCATTATAACCCCAATACTTATTCTGTTTTTAAAGTTTCAAC
>JAWBOW010000044.1:0-6702 GCA_038825775.1 Candidatus Woesearchaeota archaeon
ACCATCAGTTATTGCCGGACAAAATATTGGAACATTATTCTTTGCTGCCTGGTACAAAATAGAATTTTCGTCATTCAACATAAGCCCAAATTCTTTAAGCATTTCCGAAACACTCCACCTTGGTTTTTTTTGATAAATCTTTTTAAGCATTATGTTTATTAGATCCTCAAACCTTTCATAACTCTCGTTTGTTATTATTAAATTTCCAATCCTGTTCATACCATCTTCATACAACTTCAAATCGTCTGCAGAGTAATCTTTTATTAAGAACTTCTCAGAATTAGCTTTCATAATATCCTCTTCTATTGCTCCAACAGTTGTTACTATTGCATCAACAAGCCCTAGTTTTATCATTTGTGCAAAAAGTCCTCTTAGCCCAGAAGTGACTAAGTTCGAGCTGAAAGTCAAAAAGATTTTTGCACCTGATTTTTTCATTTTCAAAATTATTTCCGAAGCTCTCTTTATGTTCACACTTTGATAACCAACACTTGATAATGAATTTACAAGTTCCTCAACATTCATTCCCTTTTTCCAAATTAAATCCTTAACAAATTTCATTTCAATCACCTTCAAAAGATTATGAATAAAAAATTGTTCAATAATAAAATATTAGTTTTAAAAATTTTGAACTGTGTTAAATAAAAAATCAAGAAGTAGCTCTAATAGAATCAGAATACATTATGAGTATGAATTGTTGGCAGTTCATAAAAAGATGAATTAGTGATTCTGTTTATAAAACTTTCTAAAATTAAATAAAAAAAATTAAAAGTTATAAGAATTATATAAGAAATATTAAAGAATATGCTTTTTATTCTTATTATTTTATGATCAAGGGAGTTGCGTTTGATGCAGGAGGTGTTATTTTATTAACAAAAAACACAAGATTAAAGACAAAAGAGTTGTTAAGAGAGTTTTTTCCAAATTTAAGTTATAAGAAATATAAAAAGAATTTTGAATATTTTAAAGATTTAGCACAAACAATTAAATCTTATTCTTATGAAAGTGCTGTTAAGGATTGCTTGGTTTTTTCAGGGGTTGAGGATAAGAAAAGAATTAAATTTTTCTTAAAAAAATTGTCAAAAATAAAACCTGAACTCATAAAAAATTGTGAAGAGTTGTTCTGTTGGCTAAAAAAGAAAAGAATAAAGATAATAATTTTAAGCGATACTCATTATAACAGTTCAAGAGCAAAGAATTTCTTTAAAAGCAAAAACAAAAAAATATCAAAAATGATTGATTTTATAATAACATCAAAGGATGTCGGCTGTAAAAAACCTAATAAGAAAATATTCAGTTATACTTGCAAAGTAACAGGGCTAAATAAAAATGAAATAATCTTTGTAAGTGATGACATTCAAGAAATAAGAGGGGCAAAAAATTTTGGCTTTAAAACCCTTTATTTCTCAAATGAAAATAAAAAGAACAGAGATGCTCTTATTTTGAAATCAAAAATTCAAAAGTTATTATAAAAAGTTATTAGGATATTATACTATTTGTTCTTAATTATTTATCATCAATTCTCATTGCCAAACTTATTTCAACTAAATTAAGAGTATTAACTACAATAACTACCAATCTTGTTAATAAAATTATTTCATGCCTTTCAATCTTTTTATCTTTCAAAAATATCTCTGTATTCTTTTCAAATATTTCTCTTCGCAATGAGTAAAATGTGTTTATCTTAGCAGGATCATAGGAATAAAAGATTTCATAAGCTAATCTGAATGTTTTGTTTGTATCTGAAAAAAGCTCTAAAACTTCCTTCTTAACTTTCTTGTTAAAATAAAAGAATTCTTTTGTTAAGTACCTATAAACATGAATTATTTCTTCAAGCTGAGTTAAATAATTGTAGAGGAGTGTTGTTTTCTTATAATCATAATAACCATACTTAGCAAGTAATCTTAGGCAATAATAAATTAACTTTTCTATTGTATCATGTTTATCATACAGGTCTATTTTTTTTAATTCTTTGACAGCATTAAAGCTTTCTTCTCCCATCTCGAGAATCAAAAGAAAAATTCTTCTAAGTAAATTGTCGAATTCCTTTTCACTGGTTGTGGTGATCTCTTTTATTATACAATGGTTTTCACTGCTGCTTATTATCTCTATTCCCACAAGCTTATCCACTTGAGCCCTAATTACACTATAAACTGAAACATTAGTCTTTAATTTCAAATCCTTAGTTTCCGTATTTTTAAATTTTAATTTGATTTCTTCGTATCCGGCTTTATACGCTCCTTTTATGCAAACTTCTATAAGCTGTTTAGGCATATCTGTTATATCAATTTCTGTTGAATCAATGTTCACTGCTTTTCTTGTTGAGATTATAATCTTATTTGCCTTTTCTTCTATCTCAAGCTCGTCTCCTTTTGAGATTTTATACTTTTCAACCCATTTTTTAGGTAAAGAAATAACAGAGGTTTTTCCGGCAAGTTGTATAACCTTTCTCTTCATAAAGATATGAAAATAGGTTCAAGTATATAAATTTTTCTAATTATATAATTATATAGTTAATTATAATTTTTAAGAATAAATTATATATTTTCCCAATATTTTTTAATAGTTAGTTTTCCGAAAAAATCGGAAAACAAATTAAACAACCAATTAAAAAGGGTGGTTGTTTTGAAAATAACAAAAAAAGATTTGTTAATAATAACAGAACTTAGGAAGAATGCAAGGGAAACTCTGACAAAACTAAGCAAAAAAACAGGTATTCCAATATCAACAATATTTGATAGGTTAAAGCTACAAGAAGGTAATCTAATAAGAAAACACTGCGCATTGATAGATTTCCAAAAAATAGGTTATTCTATAAGAGCAAACATACTATTAAAGGTTAACCCTGAACACAGGAATAAGCTTTTAGAACACCTTCAAAAAAACCTTCATGTAAACACACTGCTTAGAATAAACAACAATTTTGATTTTTTGGTTGAAGTGATATTTAAAACATTGAATGAAGCGGAAAACTTCATAAATAAATTAGAAGAGGAATACAGAATTGAAGAAAAAAAGGTTTTTTATGTAATTGATGAGATAAAAAGAGAAGAGTTTTTATCAAGCCCAATGTCCACAGAATTATTATTTTAAGCAAAAAAATAAAGAAGTAAATAAAAACTTAATGTAAAAATATTTAAAATGCTTTTTTAGGACAATCCCTAACTGCATCAGGACACTTTCCAAGCCAATAACACTTTGGTTGCATTAATTGAGCCATATTAAAATTTTTATCTGAAATTGCATCTCTAAGTTTTTCTGTTTGTTCTTGCATTTCTTTCTTTGCAGTGTAACATAATCTTTCAGCAGATAATTTAATAAGATTATAACCATCAATGTTTTCAATAACTAAAACCTTTAAACCATGTGGCAAGACAATATTAGCTGTTTTTGGAGTTATAAAATGTAATTTTTCCCAAAATTTCATTAATTTAAAATAATCATCAATAACAATTTTAGCCTTTTCAAATTTCTCATCAGAGTAAGTTTCATCACAATTTAATTTAAATTCTCTTGGTATGCGGAAATAAAATTCAATATTAGTATCTTTTAAGAATTTTTTAAAATTATTTTTATTTAAATCAAGCACACTTTTAAAGTTATATTGATGTAACCATTCTTCTACTCTTTCAATTTCAATTAGTGCTTTCATAGCAGCCACGTGTAAGGGTTCATACTCCTTATGAATACTTCTATGTCTTGTTTCTTGATGCAATAATGAAAGATCCATATTTCTAACTACTTTAAAATTTATTGTTTTTAAAATATCAAGAATATGTTTTTTTTCAAACAGATTTCCTGTTTTTAAAGTTTCAATTATTTTATTAAAAATATTATCTTCTCCGATATTTAGAATAGGAGAAGAATAATCTAAAACAAAATTTTCTTTATTTTCAGAATTAGCTAATAAAAATTCTAAATCACTAAATTTTGATTTCGCTTTGCTAAAAAATATTGTATCTCTCAAAAATAAACTTCCAGAAGGATAATATTGTAGTATGTTATAATTTGTATTCCAATTTCTTACTAATTTTATATCAAAATCTCTTAAGAGATCAAAAGTTTTACTTGTATACTCAAAAATAGCATCTCTTATTGTATTATCGTCAATAATTTTATCACCTTTTGAGTTTGACTTTATTCCTGATTCTAAAAATATTTGCCACAAAGCCCTTAAATCAAGCTCTAGAACATCTGTTGTTAGTAAGCTTAATGGTTGAATATATATTGCATCTTCCCTATGCTTTTTTCTTTGCTCCTCATTATAACCTCTTAATAAAAGATTATAATCTTCATCAATCTTTTTTATTATGCTTTCATATTCTTCAGTTAATTCTTTTTCTTGCAAAAATGCTCTTGGAACAAAATAACCATTATGCTCTATTCTCCTTGTTGATTTTTGAAGCATTGAAACTCCATACTCAAAAGTTGTTAAATAAAGAGTAAATATCCTTGGAGCTATATAACTAATAGTTAAGGTTATTAAATCAGCTGCTGCATTGTGTCCTTTTCCAAGAGAATTTTCAAAGATTCTTTCTTTTTCTTCTTCAGAAATACCATCTAAGTATTCTGGAAAAGTTCCTATCCTTGAAGTTTGTTTTAGAGCAGCAGCAAGTTTATTTGTTTTCCTTTCTAAGGACTCTTTTGTTTCTTCCAAATGTATTGGTTTTAGATTAGGGTTTATCTGAGCAATATTTTCAAGATCTTCAAAACTAAATATTTTTTTATTACTATATTCAGGAATTTTTTCAAGATAAGTTCCTGGGAAAGTATAAATTTTATCTTTGTTTTTATCAGAATTCATTCTTTCACCCCAAAAAATATTCCACTAAAAAAACTTATTCCAAACTTAATAATTTTTATCTTAGGGAGATATTTAGAAAAAAACTGCTTATATTAATTTCGCTACTAAAAAATAAATAAAGTAATAATTATTTTAAATGTCATAATTACAAACAGAATTTTTTTAAACTTTAAATTATTTTAAGATTATGGGGTGGTTTGATGACAAGACCAAGTTGGGATGAGTATTTTTTAGGAATAGTGGATAGTGTTGCACAAAGAGCAACCTGTGATAGAGGAAAATCAGGTTGTGTTGTTGTTAAAGACAAAAGAATACTAACAACAGGTTATGTTGGAGCACCTTCTAAAATGCCTCACTGCGATGAAGTTGGGCATATGCTAAGAAAAGCAATTGACGAAGATGGAAATATAAGACAACATTGTGTTAGAACGGTTCATGCTGAACAAAACGCAATCTGCCAGGCAGCAAAGTTTGGTATCTCATTAGAAGGAGCAACCATGTATTGTACAATGGTTCCTTGCTTTGTTTGTGCAAAATTAATAGTTAATGTTGGAATAAAGAGGGTTGTTTGTAAGTTTAGGTATCACGCTGATAAGGACACTATAGATTTATTTAGAGAAGCAGGAATCGAACTTGTAATAATTAATGATAAAGTTTTAGAGTATGAAAATCAAAAAGCATAAGAAAAAGTAAGAATAAAAGAAGAATTTTTTTAATGGGGCTGTTGGGATTTGAACCCAAACCACTAGGCCCCGAACCTAGGATACTACCAAGTTATACTACAGCCCCAAAATAAAAACATTGAGGTGGTGTATTAAAAAATAAAATTTTCTGGTTTATATAAAAACTTTATTCTTTAAAGAAAAAAATAATTATTTATCCACTTCATAATAATAAAAAAAACAAAAATTTAAATATTTCCAAGTTCAACAAAATTTGCAACTATGATAAACATATTTGCTGATTATCAGGAATTTAAGGATTTTCTTGAAAGTTTTTATCACAAAAAGAAAGCTATACAAGATGAAAAATCCAATATAAAACAACTCTTGATTGAATTTGCAGGTCCTCCAAAGTCAGGAAAATCAACACTTATAGATTCAATAAAATACCAATTTTCAGATTATGGAATAATTCCTGAAGTTTCTATTGATTCTGCTGTAAAAAAGGACAAACCATTAGAGTACATGCTCAACTCCCAAGCAAAAACAAGAGAACGATTAATTGAAGCAAGAAACAGGAGAAAAGAAGAAATAATATTTATTGATTGTGGAGCTTTTAGCGAACTTGCTCTCTTGGAGACATACAAAAAGAATGGGGACATAAATAAAAAAGAAGAGTGGATTTATAAAAATTTAATGAAGCAAATACTATTTGATTTTGTTTATGAGGACATAGTATTTTATGTTAGCATTCCTCTTAAAATAGAAAAGGAGAGAATAAACAAAGAGGTTGAAATAAAGAGTTACCAAAGATTAAACAAAAGAAAAATAATAAATCCAGAATTTATAGAAAAATTCAATAGAACATACGAGGAATTATATAATAACGAGCCTGTTATAAAGGAGATTATGAAAAAAGTAAAAATTGTTAAGCTTGACGGGAGCAAAGAAGTTAAACACAATTTAGAAATAATAGTCAGAGAAATAAAAAGGATTTAAGCAAAGAAAATTTAAACAGAAACATCATTCTTCTATTTTTTCAATTCCAAATATTGTTTTTTCAAATTTAATTTTTTTAGAAAACAATTCTAATAATCTCTTTTTATAAATAGTATAAAGAAGATAAGCAAATAGAAAACTGAAAAAACTTGTCATCGAAAAACCAATCCAAACCCCTAACGCTTTTAAGCCAAAAATTATTGCGAGCAAATATGACAAGCCAAGTTTAAAAACAAAATT
>JAWBOW010000045.1:0-6685 GCA_038825775.1 Candidatus Woesearchaeota archaeon
GATATTCCGTTGAAAAATTAAAATATTAAATTATAAAGGATAAAAGGGTAAGAATGTCAAAGGCAATAATCTTTGATTCTGGACCAATAATTAGCTTAACATTAAACAATCTACTCTGGATTTTGGAGGAATTAAAAAAGGAATATGGGGGGATTTTTCTAATATCAGAAACAGTTAAAACAGAACTGATTGACAGGCCTTTCCTCACAAAAAAATACAAGTTTGAAGCACTACAAGTTATGAGGGAAATTTACAACGGAACAATAAATGTTGTGAAGAGCGAGATAATAAAGAAAAGAACAGAGGAAATTCTAAGAATTGCAAACACAACATTCAAAGCTCATAACTCATTCGTGCAGATAGTTCAGCAGGGAGAAATAGAATCGATTGCAGCTTACAAGCACTTAAATGCAGAAGCACTTGTAATTGATGAGAGAACAACAAGGATGCTTATTGAACAACCAAACGAATTAAAAAAACTAATGGAATCAAGGTTGCACACAAAGGTTGAAATTGACAAAGAGAATTTTTTAAAGCTAAAAGAAATTCTCTCGGATATAAATGTGATAAGATCAGCAGAGATTGCGACAATAGCTTATGAGAAAAAAATCTTAAACTCCCTAATAGTTCCTGAAGAAGAAAAAAGTTATAAAAATTTAAAGATTGAACTCTTAGAATCAATACTTTGGGGATTAAAGTTGAGTGGTTGCTCAATAAGTGAACAGGAAATCAATAAAATATTAAGAATAGAAGCAAGAATTTAAAAAGTTTATAATCAAAGTTTTATTATCTTTGCAACAAAAAAACCATCAGTGTTGTTGTCCTGAGGCCAAATTCTTAAGCAATTCTCTATTCTATCATCAAAGTATTCTCCTTCAAAATTCAAAATTGGAGGAGAACTCTTAATGTTTAGTCTTATCCTTTCAAGCTCTGCATTTTCATGATTTTTTAGCAAGTGATTAATAACTGCTTCGTTCTCTTCTGGTTCTAAAGTGCAAGTTGAATACACAAGCACACCTTCTCTTTCAAGAATATTAAATGAGTGCTCAATTAGTTTCTTTTGAAGTTTTGATAACCTTTTAATCATATTAACATTATAAATTTCTATGGTAGAAGGGGATTTTCTTATTGTTCCAATACCAGAACAAGGAGCGTCCAATAGTATCTTTGAAAAACTCTCTCTTATAGAAAGGCCGTCTTGGTTTGTTATAACAACATTCGTTGCTCCTATTCTTTGAACATTTTGTGATAATGCCTTTATTCTTGAATAATCAGGATCATTAGCAACAATAATGCCTTTATTTTTCATAATTTCTGCTAACAAAGTTGTTTTTGAGCCAGGAGCTGCTGCAATATCTAAAACTTTATCTTGTTCAGAAGGGTTTAAAACTATTGGTGGAATCATAGAAGCAGCTTCTTGAACATAAATATAGCCCAATGTGTGCTCTAAAGTATTGCCAATATCTCTCCTTTGTCCTGAGTAAAAATATCCATACTCATACCAAGGGATTCTTTCAAGCACAAAATTCTTTTTTATTCTTTCTAAAACTTCATTAATCCTTTCTTTTGAAACCTTTAAAGTGTTTATTCTAAAAGATTCCCTTTGAAAAGAGAGTGAAAATCTTATGAATAATTCATAATTATCTCCTAAAATACTCTTATACCTCTTTTCAAATTCTGGTTTTATCTTCTGCTTAAACTCAGAAGCCCAAGGCATTTCTTTAATTTCAAAAGAGTTCTTGTTTTCTGAATCTTTTTCTGACATTAATTTTGATGTTTTGCTTTTTGGTATAAAAAATTTTTGAAAAAAATAATTTTATTTTAACTATTATAAAATAACAACAAACAGAAAGTTTTATAATACTTGCTTAAAACCACAATATCATGACTAATTACAGAGAAGGGCTTACTGAAATAATCGAAAGGGAAATATTTGATAAAACAAGAACTTTTGAGTCCTACAAGGAGAGAATTCAAGAATTCAGGAGAAAAGGCTATAATTCAATTTACGAAGTCGCAATTTTCTTAAAAGAAATTATTGAAAGAAAGTATGACAAATCAAAGATTTCTCCAACAATAAACTCTAATCTAATCTCAAAGATAATATTTGGTGACGAAACTGAAAATCACACAAAAAATATTCTAAAGAGGATTGAGAGGGAATACGGAGGAATTTTAGAATTTTTTAACCAAGAAGGGTTTTTAAAGTATGACTTCAAATTTTATGAAAACTTAAAGAATAAAGGTTATTCTTATTCAATGAGCGATATTAGAAGACAGATTATAGTTCCTGAAATATTAGAAGGTATTGATTATTTTATCCTGGGAACAATAGTTGGTGATGGAAAACTTGAAAAGAATAAAAAAGACATACACTTAGTTGTGCTTCAAGGAGAAAAATCAGATTATAAATTTTATAATAATGTCTTAAAAGATTTGCTTTCAAGAAGATTCAACATTAATGCTGAAATCATGGATGTTGAAAAACACGGTGTGAGAATAGATTTGTGCTCAAAACTTATTTACACTTGGGTTGAAAGAAATATTAATTTTCCTAACAACAAGAAAAACTTAGAATTTTCTCTTGAAGTTTCAAAGGACAAAAAACTCTCTTTCCTAGCAGGAATTGTTGCAACAAGTGCAAAGATTGAAAGAACAGGAATTGTTATAGAGCACAAATATGAAAAAATAATAAGATCAACAGGAAATTTATTAGAATCTTTAAATATAAATTATTGTTATGGAAAAAACATTTTAGATGCTCATAAACCATACAACATAATAATTCCAAAGAACGAAGTTTTAAAGATTGCTGATGAAAGAATAAAAATTGATTGGGTTAAAGATTTTAAGATTCAAAAAAATTATGGTTATTTCCTAAACCCAAAGCATTTTGAGGGCTTGAAAAAGAATAAGATGGTTTAGAAAAGATGATTTTAAAAAAATAATTAAAAGTTTAATTAAATCTTCTTCATCATATAATAATAATATTTTTTATAACCCAATCTTCTATAATAATCCCTAACACCAATTCCAGAAATCACAAGAATTTTTTTGATGTCAAATTCTTCCTTAGCAATCCTCTCAGCTTCCATAACAAGTTCTCTACCAAAACCCCTGTGTTGAAGTTGGTTTTCAAGTAAGGATTTTTCTCCAATAGGAACTGCTGTTCCATAAACATGCACTTCTCTAATCCCTGCTGTTTTGTTGTCAATAAACTTTAAAAATGGTTTGTAAGGAATTCTCAATCTTAAAAATCCTATTAAGAAATCGTTCTTCACATCCTCAAAACTCAAAAACACTTCTGTTGAATTGCTAGCTTCATAATCAAACCTTTTCATTCTTATGCTGTTAAAATCAATCTTCCTTCCTCTTGGTTCTCTACACCTAATGCATCTACATTTTTTGTTTAAAGATCTCATCTTGTTATGAACGAACTGCCTAAAATTTGTTATTGAAACACCAGCATCTGTGTATTTTGTTGGAATATCACGCTGAATTCTCATTATCCTACAATATTCTGGAACAAAATCCTTTATCTTTATGACCAAATCACAAGCTTCTTCTGTTGTTAATGGCTTAAAAGAACCATTTTTCCACAAATCATAAAGTTCTGTTCCTTTCAAAACCATTGTTGGATAAATCTTCAAAGCATCCGGCCTAAATCTTTGGTCTTCAAATAAAATCCTAAACATTCCAAAATCCAAGTTTTTGTCAGACCCTGGAAGCCCAAGCATCATGTGATAGCCAACCTTTAAAAAAGAGTCCTTTAAGATTTGGGTTGCCCTTATAGAATCATCAACAGAATGTCCCCTACTTATCTTTTTTAGAATCTCATCATAAATTGTTTGCACTCCAAGCTCAACCCTTGTGGTTCCTAATTTAAGCATTTGTTTTACATGTGATTCCATAGAATAATCAGGCCTTGTTTCTATGCAGAAAGCAACACACTTTATTCTTGATATTTCATTTCTCTTTTGCTCATAATTTAAATCTCTTAATTTTTTGTTTTTAATTTCTAAGATTTTTTGCTTTATTTTTTTTGTTCTTTCTGGATCTTTAACATCAGCAGGAAGTTCAAAGAATTCCTTGAATCTTTCAAAATCAAAACCATTTTTGTTATAAAACATATTTGAAAAATCATTCATTGCTTTGAAAGCATTCATTACAAAATCTTCTTGATATTTCAAGTCAAAACTTGGGAATGTTCCGCCCATTATTATGAGCTCTATTTTTTCAGGATTGTGGGCTGTAACTAAGTATTGTTCTAACCTGTTAAAAACTTGAACATAAGCATCATAATCAGCCCTCAAAGCCCTAAGTGCTGCTGGTTCTTTTCCAGTATAGCTTTGAGGAACATCACCAAAAAAGGATTTTAAGCCGCCAGGACAATAAATGCATTTTCCATGAGGACAATTAAGTGGCATTGTCATTATTGCTATTGGAGTCACTCCTGAAATGCTTCTAAACGGTTTTGTCACAAGAACATTCTTTAATTTTTTAAGCTCTTCATTGTTAGCATAGCACAAAATCCTAATGTTTGTGAGCATTCTTTTAAGTTTAAAATTTTTTGAAACTTCTTTTTTTAAACTATCAATCTCTTCCTTATTAGAAATTTTCTCATTGATAATTTTATTTATTATGAATCTTGCTGCATCAATTTCGTTTTGTTCAATTGACTTGTCTGCACATTCTTCATTATTAATTTTAACATTCTTTAAACTCATAAGGAAAAATAGAACAAAGTATGAAGATATAAAACTTTTGAAAGGAAAAAAGAATAGAATTAAGAAGAATTAAAACAAATTAAAATAAAAAATATAATTAAACAATAACTTTCCTTCCAGGTATTCTTGGGAACAACTGAATCTCCTCAATATGCTTTTTTCCTGTTAAAAACCTCATTAATCTTTCAAAACCAAAACCAGCTCCTGCGCTTGGAACTAAAAGCCCTTTTTTTGATAGCTCAAGATAATACTTAAATTCCTCTAAAAAACCCTCTCTACCAGAAAGTTTTTTTATGAGTTTTTCATACTCATACTCACGCTCTCCACCACTCAAGCCCTCACCAAAACCTTCTGGATAGATTAAATCATAGTTCAAAAAATGTCCTTCAGCAGAAGGGTCTTCTTTGTCATAAAATTCTCTTTTGTGGCAGGTAACCCAAAATGGTTCTTTAAATTTTTTAGAAGAGATTTCTTCCCAGTCAGCACCATATTTTTGCTCTAATTCGTGTGTTGTGAAAACCTTAAATGGTTTTTCAGGCACTTTAAGTTTTCTGCCAAAAAATTTAAGCTCTTCTTTGCATTCTTTCTTAACCTTTTTTATAACCCTAACTAAAAAACTCTCCATTAATTTAAAAACATCTTTCATTCTTCCATACGCAATCTCAAAATCAACTTGTGAAAACTCAAAACAATGCCTTCCTGTTGATGCTCTTTTTTCATCCTCAATTCTTATGTTTGGCGATATAATAAATATTTTTTCAGCTCCAGAGATGAGAGAGATCTGCTTGTGCAATATCATGCTCTGCATTAATTTAAACTTTTGTCCATAACACTCTATGTTTATTGTCTTTTTTATTGAAGAGTTTGGATCAGGTGCTAAAGGATCTGTTATTGGTGACAAAATAACTGGCATTAATTGTTTAAAACCATTCTCTGTAAAAAAATCAGTTATCTCTTTTAAAACAACTGTTTGTATTTTTAAGGTTTGATTAGAATGTTTTAAATGATTTAATATGATTTTTATATCATCCTCTGTTTCGGATTTAATTGTTTTCATTTGTCCTCCTAATTCTTTTTCCTTTGTTTTAAGTTCGCTCATAAAAACACCTTAACGATATAATAATATAGTAGTGTCTCATTTTTTATTAAACATTTCTGTAAAAAAATGGAATAATATTCAAATTTTTATAAAAAATAGAAATATTTTTAAAACATTGTTCACTATTTATTATTATGAGCGAAACAAACTATCCTAAAAAAAACAAAAAATTAAAAAAATTGAAGATTGATTCAAAGTTCAGAAACATTTTGGAAATTTTACAACAAGATTGTAGGTTAAGCATTAGAGATATTGCTAAAAAACTTGGCATGAAACCAACTTCTGTTTATAATAGAATAAAAAAATTAGAAAATTATGGTGTAATAAAAAAATACGCTGCAATAATTTCAAGGGAAAAATTAGGTTATAATGTTCTTGCTTTAGTGCTAGTTTCTTACAAGAAAGGAGAACTCTCGCAAAAATCTTTAGCAGAAAAATTGTCAAAGTTTCCTCAAATACAAGATGTTTTTATTGTTTCAGGAGAGTGGGATTTGGTGCTAAAAATTGTTGAGAAGGATGTTAATAGTCTGGGGGATTTTGTAACAGAAAGATTAAGAAAAATCCCGGAAATCGATAAAACACAAACAATGATTGTTTTAAGTGAGATAAAGAATTCTCTTGAAATTCCAATAAAACGAGAATAAAACAAATAAAAAAAATTAAAAAAATTTAGCAGTAATTTATATCTTGGTATATCAGTTCCTTAAAATAAGAATTATTGTTTAAGAAGATGCTATAATTCGTTTTGTTAAGATTATAATATATTAAATCTCTTTTTAAAAGTTTATACTCTATCTTTTTTATGTCAAAATCTGTTTGTGTTTTGCTTTCGATGTTAAATGTTTTATTTGTTTTTTCT
>JAWBOW010000046.1:0-5735 GCA_038825775.1 Candidatus Woesearchaeota archaeon
CCCATTATAACCTTTTAGATTACTTCCAATTTCATTTATTAAAGGAAGGTTTGCGTTTATACACTCTTCTCTTCTCACAGCATTTTTTGGATCATTACCTGATGTTATTAAAATTATATCTGTTTCAAACAAGTGTTTGATTTTTGAGAAATCTCTTTTGTTTGGTAAAGAATCGTCTTTATAAAGTATCGGTTTTATCTTTATTTTATTTTTTGACAGAATTTCTTTTTCCTTTTTTTCAAGATCAGAATATTTTTCATCTGTTGTTAAAACATAAATTTCGTTTATCGGCTCACCAATCTCTATACTGCTTGATTGTAGTATATATGAAAGAGTTCTGTCTGCAAGTTTTCCATAACCAACGATTCCTATGCTGATTCCTTGTTCTGATTTTTTTTCTTTTAGAGGAAGGTGCTTCCCTTTTATCTTTAGTGTTATTGTTTCTATAAAGTCCCTTATTGTTTTTGATAATAGATTTAAATCTTCATCTTCTCTTGTTTTAATGTTCATAGTAAAAATATCAAATGTTATATAATTTATAAATCTTTTTATTTTTTATCACTAAACAGAGAAAAAAATTAACAAAATTAAAAAATTTAAGAATTATTCGCCAATTATTTTCTTTGTTATATTAAGCTTTTCGTCCATAATTTTTAAGGTTTCGTTGAACTTTAAATTTGCATCTTTATCTTTGTTAATAATAGAATTAAATTTAAAATTAATTAAATTTTTATAACCTTCTATTATTCTCTTCATATAATTAAATTCAGAGTGTGTTCTTACTGGTTCCATGTTTTTTACAGCGTTATAGACTTTATCAATTTTTTCTCGTATGTTTTCACTTTTTGAATCCATCAGTTCTTCTCTTATTAAAAACAATGTTGGGTTTGGGGTTGGGCCTAAACTGTTAAAATACAAGTATGGACTTATTGCTGGCTTTGTTACTTCAAAATAATCTTTGTAAACTTCAGGTTCTTTGCTAAGTTCTTTTAATCTTAATTCAAGCTCCATATTATTTTTTTCTTCCTCTTCTATTAAAGATTTTAATTTTTGTAAAGATTCTCTTGTTTGATGAATATATTTTATCCCATAATCTGCTGTTTTTTCTAAGTATGGTTCGTTTTTTATTCCTTCATAATATTGCTCAATTGTATTAAGTTCGTTCTCAAATTTTAGTATTTTTGTTTTGTCTTTTGATTCAATGAGTAATTCAAAATTTTTTTTAATCTCTTCAATTTTAGAGTTGTTCTCCTTTATTTTTTCTTCTGCCATAATGATCTTGTTTAAATAATCCTTTAATTGTTTGTCAGCTTCTTTAAAGCCATAAATTTCTAATCCAAAGTTATTTTTTAGTGAAGAACCCTTTTTCTCAATATCTTTTAACTCTAAAAGTTTTTCTTCAATATTCTTGTTATCAATTTCTATGCTTCTAAAATCAGGAGTATAAGAGATAATATCTTTTATTTTTGTTTCAAGTTTTAACTTTAAATCAAAAATTTTTTTCTCAAATTTTATGTTTAGTTCATCCTTTGCTTGTGTGTATTCTCTTAATATATCTTGTAAATAAGATAGTGAAAAGAATTCTTTGTCTATTTTATAATTCAATAAACTATTAACTTCTGATAATCTTGCTAAAATATTATCGCTTAAATCATTAAAGCTTTCAATTTCTTTATTTAATTCTTTGATTTTATTTAAGTTTTTTGAAATATCTCTTTTTAATAATACAATATCATTGTATCTCTGCAAGAAAAATTCTAACTCGTCTTTTAATTTTTGTGCTTCTTTTAAAAATTCTATAAAATTCAATCTCTTTATTTTTGATATTAAGTCCTCTTTACCATATTTGGTTACAAAATTATTCTCATAAAGTTGTCTTAATAAGTTTATGTTATTGTTATTCCAATCTTTGTTTTTATATTCTTTTGAAATCTCTTTTATTTTTCTTGGAATAGTATAATATTCCTTTAAGTTTTCGCAATAATCTAGTATTGCCTTGTTCCCTTCATATTTTTTGTTAAACAGAAATCTTCTTTTATTCTCTGCAAAAGATTCTTCTGGTTTTAGCAGTGTTTTGTAAAAAACAGCATTAAGGTTTATCTTTTTTCTAATCTCATTTGCTTCTTGGAATTCTTGAAAATCAAATTTTTTTTCAAGTTCTTTAGTATAATAATAAAAATTATTTTGGGTTTTATTTAAGAGTTCTTTTTTAACAATATTTGCTCTCTCCTTAAGATTAGAAATAATTTTATAGTTAAGTTCTAATGAAGGGATCAATTCAAAACTTCCTCTTATTTCTTTTAAATCTTCAATAATTTTTAATGCTTCTTTTATTTTGTTTTCTAATTCAAAGTATTCTTTTATGCTTTTTGCTGTAATAACCTCGTTTCTCAGTTCATTTATTTTTTTATCAAAAGATTCTTTATTCTTAACAATATTGATTATTTTTTGATTATTTTTGTTCCACAAGTCCATAATCTTTAATTCTAATTCTGACATTTTAGCACTCTTAAATTCTTTCAAATTCTTATTATGTTTTTATTAGTAAGATAATCCTTATATGTTTCTTCAATGTCTTTTATAGTTATTATGAATTCTTTTCCATATTTTAAGTGTTCGATAAGTTTTCTCTTTTCCGTGTCATTTAATAGTTGATTTATAAGGGCACCTGTCATTTTACAATCTTCTCTAAAGTATTTGTTGACGAACTCTGAGAGATCAAGTCCATTGACATAAGGATGCTCCTTGACCAATCTCTTCCTAGTATTTATTTGAGCTTCAAATATTTTTATGACGGTTTCTTTATCAGGATAACCTATATGAATGATCTTTTCAAACCTTCCTGGCCTTAATAGGGCGGGATCTATCATGTCAACCCTGTTTGTTGAAGCAATTACTATTAGCCCTGGAACTTTTAAGTGCCCGTCCATATTGTAATTGAATGTCGCAACTAAGTTATCCTTTTCCTCATTATTTGTTAAACCCCTAATTGGTGCTATGGTGTCTAACTCATCAATATAAAGTATCGAAATTTTGTGTCCTCCTTTTGTTATCTGTTTTGCTGCTTCGTCAAATTTTTTTTGCAAATTTAAAGCTGCTCCAAAAACATAAGTAGAGCCAATCTCGCTAACTCCAACCATTGTGTAGGGTGCTTTTGAGTTTTGGCAGAAAATTTTTGCAAGCATTGTCTTTCCAGTTCCAGGAGGTCCTGCTATCAGTATTCCGCTTGGAAATATTTTTTCAACAGGAATGTGTAAAGAAACATGTTCATAGTTTTCTACAAGATAGCAGAGTTGTTTAAAATAATTAACTTGTTCTTCATAACCTCCAAAATCTTCCCATGAGATAGATTTTTCTAATCCAGAATCTATAAGGTTAGTTCTGCCATTAAAACTGAATGTTCTTTTGCTTCCATTTATCTTTGTTATTAAGGATTCAAAAAAAGAAAAATCAGAGTTTAGTTTTTCTCTTTTTTCTAAACTCTTGTTTTTAATCCATTCAAAGAATTCTTGAGTTAAAAGTTCGATATCATAATTCTTCTTCATTTCAATAGTTGATGTATAAATTTCCATCAAACTATCTCTTAAATAAGGATATTCTTGCTCAAAGTTTATTATATTTGGATTAAAAATATTGTTTAATTCGTAAAAGTTTTTTTGAGAGTAATTTAATATTTCTTCTCCATACTGAGCTCCTATGCATAACGAATAAACTAAAGAATTTATTTTAGAGTGTGATTTTTCAATTAGATTTCTTCTTAACGCATGAGTTAGTGAAAAAAATCCGTAAATTGATAAGATTATATTATCTAAAGTTGATTCGTTCTTTCCTTGGTATTTTGTAATATTTGTTATCCTTTCTTTAATATTAAAACCGTACTCTAACCTGCTTTCAAGTTCTTTCTCGGCAATCTTTAATTCACTCTCTGTTATTTTTATTTCTGTCATGTTAATTTAGCCTCTTTAATTAAATATTCTCTTATTAAATTAAAAATAAAAAAGAAAAAAAATTTTGAAATATTTTAATAAGAGTATTTTTCAAGATATGTCTCTGCCATCGTAGTTAAATTTGCAAAGTTCTTATTCTGTTTTTCCCTTTCTCTATCAAGATCTTTACTTAGTGCTTCGTGAGATTCTACAACTTCTGCACTGGTCAGATTTGGAGTCATCATGTGTATTGCTTGCCTTACTAAATCGCTAATACTTGATTGTCCATTCAGAATTTTTGCTGCTCTGTTTGTTTTGTCAGCAATTTTTTTATGTCTCATACCCATATCTATCAATTCTTTAAGAACTTTCCTGAATTCTTCAGAGGCGTAAACTGATTTAACTGAATAAGCCCTAGTTAGGAATTCCTCTTGTTTGTTTATTGCTATCTCTTGAACTTTTGCTGCGTTTAGAAGTTCATCAATTGTTATCCCTATTCTGTTAATTTCGTATTGTATTTGTTTCATCCTTATTTCCGAATTATGAATAATTCTGCATCTCTTTTCTTTCTCGTCAATAAGCTGTGAGATAGTATAATTTAAATAATCAGTGCTTAGCAATTTAAGTTCTGGTTTTTCTTCTTGTGCCCCACTCTTTTTGTAAATTAATATTTTATCAATATCGTTTATCTCTTCTTCTGTTAAGTGAGTGTTTTTTTTGTATGTTCTTAATTCATTTCCTTTATTTGTTATTTCTTTTCTCTTACTATCTATTTTACCTTTTAATATATAATAATCAGAAAGCATTTGTTTTAATTTTATATTTTCTTCTTCTATTGTTTTATCTATTTCTTGATTTATCTTTTCATATATTTTAGAGTAATCCCAACCCCTTATTTGTGCAAACTTCACTGCAATTTCTCTAATAAACTCATTATTTATTTTTCCTTTGTAATATTCTCTTGTTATGTTTTCATTTACTTCTTTAAGTTTCTTATTCAGTGTTTCTGGGTCGTACGCATCATCAATGACGAATTGTCCCTCTTGCCATTCCCTAAGATTTTTTATATCAATCATCTCTTCTACTTTTGATTCGAGTCCTAATTTATTTTTTTCATGTTCCATTTTCACCACCCTTAAAATTTTTATTTTTGTCTGATTTAAAATTACAAAACAACACTTTTTATTTGCTCGTCAAGATTGCCCTTATAACTTGGGGTTGAAAGAGCTTCGATTGCATTTAAAATCTTGCCTTGCTTGAGATTGCTGAAAAACGATTTTATTTTATAGTAAGTTGCTATTGTTTTTTGCATTGTATTATTATCTCGTGCTTTCATTACGAGTTCGTTAAGGCAAGCCCCGTCAATGATCTTTATCCCTTTTCTTCTAGCGTACTCTTTTGCCCTTTCTGTAAAATAAGAATTTGTAATAAACTCTGAATTTTTTGGATCATTTCCTGTTAGTTCAAGAACGCTATAGAATTTTGCTATCTCTTCAAGTTCAACTTTTCTATTATTGTCTTTGTATTTTATCTCGACAAAAATTTTTTTAGGTATGTTGTTATCAAATTTTAAATAACAAAGATCTATTTGGTATTTTGAATTTCCCTTCTTAAAAATAATATTTCTTTTAACATTAATATAACCTAAATCTTTGTAAAGTTCTTCAACAAATCTTTCAAGTTTATACCCGTTTATGTTTTTTTGGGATTTCATTTTAAATTTAATTTATTATTATTTTTTACGGTTTGTCAAAAAAGTCCTTTAGATAATCAGTTATGTCTTTCCATTTATCACTAATATAATCCCTG
>JAWBOW010000047.1:0-5678 GCA_038825775.1 Candidatus Woesearchaeota archaeon
ATAGGCCCCTTAGAAGGAATGGTTCATGTTTCACAAACAATGGATGATTATGTAAGTTTCAGCAAGGATAAAGTGCTTCTTGGAAAACAAACCAAACATTCTTTAAAGATTAACGACCTCTGCAGGGCTAGGATTATAGCAATAAGTTATAAGGACATAAATAATCCAAAGATTGGACTAACAATGAGGCAAGAAGGACTTGGAAAATTGGAATGGATTTATGAAGAAAAGAAGAAATCAGGAAATGTTGAAGAGGAAAAAGAAAATTCAAAAAAAGCAACTAAGAAAAAATAAGAAGGTGTGTTGAATGAAAAAGGTTTGCAAAAAGTGCAAAATATTTTTTGAAAAGGAAAAGTGTCCTATTTGCTCTGGAACAGATTTTAGCATGAATTGGCAGGGCAAAATATTTGTTATTGATCCTTCAAAATCAGAGATTGCAAAAAAACTTGAGTTCAAAGATAAAGGAGAGTATGCTATAAGGGTTAAATAAAAAAATTTAAGAAAGTTTAGCATAAATAAAAATATGATAAGATATATGATAAGACAAGGTGGTTTTTTATGGAGTTTAAGATTTTGGAAAAAAGGGATACGAGATTGTTAAAAAGGGTTTATGTTAAAGCAAAGATTACTTTTGATGGTAAAACACCTTCAAGAGAAGAGGTTAAGTCAGAACTTTCAAAATTTTTAGGGGTTAATCCTAATGTTATGATAATTAAGAAGATAAGAAAGGTTTTTGGGTTAAAAGAAGTTGTTGTTGAAGCTCATATTTATGACAGTGAAGATGATTTAAAGAAATTTGAGCAGAAGAGTTTGCTTATTAGGGCTGGAATCATAAAAAAGAATAAGGATTCAAGCTCCTCCTCAGAAAAAAAGTAATAATATAATAGAAATAAAAAAATAAGAATGGTGATTTTATGGCGAAAGATACAAAAGTTAAGGATAAGAAAAAAATTCAAAGTTATGTTTACTATTCAGCATCAGGGGATAAGATTGAGAGAAAGAGAAGATTTTGTCCAAAGTGTGGGGTTGGTTACTTCTTAGCAGAGCATAAAGACAGATACACTTGTGGACATTGTGGTTATACAGAATTCAAAAAGTAAATTCTAATAGATTTTATAAGAGTTTTTACTTTATTTGTTGTCCTTATTCTTTTCTTTAAAATTCAAGTATTCTTTAAAATTTTGCTTTAAATTTTTACATATTCTTTCAAAAATAGCTCTTTCGTAAGGAACAAATACAAAGAAAGAGGTTTTTACTGTATAATTGAAGAATTCATATGCCTCGTTTGAAAGCATTTCTTGAATGTTTTTTCCATCAAAAATTGTGCCTGCTAAAGAAGATTCTATATCTAAAAAATAGTCGATTGTGTCATAAAAAGAAATTTCTGTAATGAATTCTCCTATCTTATCGTGCTTGTAAATCATATAATCTAAAATTCTCGCACTCTCTTTGTTTATTAAAAAATAATAATTTCCTTCCTCTGCACTATTCTTAAATTCTTCAACAGATTTTTTATTATCCTCTACTATCTTAAAATTCAAGTATTCTAAAAAACCAAGTTTTTCTTCAAGGTTTGTTCTAACTTGATGAATAAAATCATCGTTTTCTAATAATTTTGTTAAATTCTCATTCTTTGAATAAATCGCTGTGTCCCTTGTTATTCTTTCATACCTATGAAGAGCGTATTCAAAATTCTTTTTGTTTATTTGAAGTTTTGGAAGAAGAGTGTTTAGTAAGTGATAAGTTAGTATTGCTGTTTCACTATAGTATCCATACTTCTTACTTTTTTTGATAAGAAGTTCATTAAAAGTTTTGTCTTCTTTAAGATAATCTTGTATAAAATTAAGGATTTCTATTTTATTCTCCAAATATAAATTTTTTATTTGTTCAATAATTAAAACAGAATAATCTTCACCTAATTCAGCATATTTAAGTGGTTTTATTATTGTCTTTTCAGCCATAAAAACCAACTTTTTGAAATTTACTATTTAAAAATGAAAATTCTTAAATGGTTGTTGATTTTCTTATTTTTATAATTTTTGTTTTTTAGAATAAGTAAAATAAACTTTATTCTATTCTTGATTTTCTTCTTCCATTTTTTGGAATATGAGCAAATCTTCTGTAGTTAATTTTTCGCCACGCTTTATTTTCTCCAAAACAATTTGTTCTTTTCTCTTCAATTCTTCAAGTTCCCTCTCTCTTTCTTTGTTAATTATTTCTAACTTTTCATCCTTAACCTTTTTTCTTATTTCATTGCTTTCAGTTAATTTTTCCTTAAGCTTAGAATTTACCTCATTAAATTCTCTCTTATACTTTAAGAAGTTTTCAAAGCATTCCTTCTCTTTTACCCTTAATTCGTCTATCTGCTTTGAATACTCTAACATTTCCTCATGTTTCTTTTGCGATTCTTGTGCTATGTTTTGTATGCTTCTATGCAATTCCCTACTACTCGCTTTAAGTTTCTTTATTTGGTCCTCTAGAGCGTATATTCTTTTAAGAATATCAGTTACGTCCTTTAGAGAATCATAAATCTTTTTCTTCTCTTTTATTATCTTAACAAGCTTCTTTTCTTTTTCTAAAGAAAGTGCTTCTGTCTCTATTTTGAATTCTAAAGCATCTATCTGTTTTTTAATCTTCTCAGGATTTTCTTTAATACCAAGTTTTTTTGAAATCTCGTCCTTTTTCTTTCTTTCTTCCTTTACTTGAAGTATGAGTTGTTTTACATTATTGTTTATTTCGTCTCTCTTCTTTTTTAATTCCTTAACCTTTCCAGTAAGTTCATCCCTCTTTGCTTTACATTCCTTAATGTTTTTTATTAGTTCAGCTATTTTATTGCTATACTCTGTTTTCTTCTTAAACCACGCTTCCTTTTGTTCTCCTAATTCGTTAAGTTTTCTTTTTAATTCCAACAATTCCTTTCTTAACTCGTTCAGTTTTTTATAGTCCTCGGATGTGTTATTCTCCATCTTTACCACTAAATTAAAAATCAAAAAATAAAAATATTAATTAACCGAACAAAGCACCGAGCCCTGCTGCTGCTTTTTCCTCATCAATCTTTTCTTCTTTCTTCTCTTCCTTTTTCTCTTCCTTCTTTTCTTCTTTCTTTTCTGCAGGAGCTGCTTGCATTGTCTGTGCTTTTGAGATTACCTCATCAATATTAACTCCTTCCAAAGAAGATACTATTGCTTTTATCTTGCTATTGTCAGGAGTTATACCTGCAGCCTCTAAAACCTTTTTCATAGATTCTTCACTTATATTTTTTCCTGCTTTGTGCAAAAGCATTGCAGCATATATGTATTCCATTTTGGCCACCTCGAAATTCTTTAAAATTTTTTATTATTCCTTAACAATTTTTTCTGAGAGAGCAAAAGCTTGTGATTGACTTTCTGCAATTAAATTTATTATGCTTTCCTTTGTTAAAATATTTGCACTTAATGCTAGGGATCTTGCTTGAGTTTCGGCTTTAACGATTAATAACTCTGCTGTTTCTTTTGTAATGTAATCTATACTTAATGCAAGATTTAATCCTTCAACATATACTTTTCTAAGCATATCACTAACCTTATCTGCTGTTAAGCTAAGAGTATCAGGCAGGAAGATCTCTCCATTCTCATACGCTGCTATCATTTCAAGCCCTATTCTCATTGGGGTTATTCCTAATTTGGCAAGAACGCTTGCAACTCTTTCATTTATTTTCTCTCCTTTTCTCACAATTATTTTTTCTTCTTTTATTGCTATCTTTCCATCCTCTATGCCAGTCTTTAATCCAATTGATGACAACTCGCTGATTATTGGTCCTGGCGAAAATGGTGTTTTACCCTTTTCGATCTTTATATCCTCTGGTGCTAATTGTCCTGGCTTTGCAGGTGCATAAGAAATATTCTCTGTTAGAATCTTGCTGAGTTTGAAAGGGTTTTCTTTTGAGAACAATAGTGCAGGCATTCCTTTTAGGTATTTTTCTAGTTCTCTTATGTTTTTTCTTTCATTTTCTGCTTGCTCAAATGCCTTTTTTATTATTCTCTTTTTACTCATTCTCACAATTACTTTTCCCCTTAATAATGATTTAAGTTTTTGAAGCTGAGAAGCAGGCATGTTTTCCATGTTAACAATTCCAATTACAGGATTCTCCTTGATTAACTTTAAAAGTTCCTTAACTTCTTCCTTTTTTCTTTCTGAAATATGAGGTTTATAATTTTCAGGTTTCATTTATCTCACCTTACTCTAATTTCACAGGAGGACTCATTGTTAATTTTAACAAAACACCTCTTATGTTATTTTTTCCTCCTGGTAAATTATGAACCACATACTCATAAACTGCTGTTATGTTTTCTGCTAAGTCCTCATCACTCATCTTTTCTGTTCCAACTAAAACTTGAACCATCGGATTCTTTTTTATTGATATCTTAACAGTATTTTTTAATTTTGAAACGATTGGCTTTAACGCTGCCTTTGGTGGAAAAATGCTTCCTGCTTTTGGGTTTGGCATTTTTCCTCTGGGAGCTAAAACCTTACCAAAAACAGAAGCTACTTGAGGCATAATATTTGCTTGAGCTATGAAGAAATCATATTCTCTAGCTATTTTTCTCATTAATCTTGTATTCTTAGCATAATCCTCAAGTTCCTTGTCAAGTATTACTTTCTCACAATTATTCTTTGCTTCTTCGTATGTTTCTAAACCAACAAAAGCACATACCTTAAAGTTTTTTCCTAATGGTTTTGGAAGTGTTAAGAATAATTCTTTTTGATTTTCTGTTTTTTTCAAATCAATATTTTTTAGAAGTATTATTAAATCAACGCTTTGCTCAAAATTTCTCTTTTTTGAATTCCTAAGCTCTTTAAGAGCAGATATTATTTTTGTTTTTTCCATAAAAATCACACCCTCCTACTCTTATGTTAAGTAGTCTCAGGGCAATCCTGATTTTAGTAAGTGGTTTTTAGTTCTATTTATAAAGCTTTCCTTTTTTGAAGTTCTTATAACTTGATTTTAATAAAATCAAATATTCAAAATTTAAGCAAAAAGCATAAAAAACAATAAATTTATAAATATGGCATAATTACCATAATATTATGGCAAAAAACCATAAACTCATAATTAGGAGCTTTTTAGAAAAGCAGGATGAAGAACTTAATATAAGAAAAATATCTAAATATTCTAAAATTGATTATAAAACCACTTATAACATAATAAAGGATCTTGAAAAAGAAGGTATAGTTATAACAAAAGTATTTGGTAAAACAAAAAAAGTTATGCTTAAAAAAATAAGCCATCCATTGATTTTTGAAGCAGAGTTTGAAAGAAGAAAGAATTTTCTAAGAAACAAGGATTTTTTAGTACTTTACAAAAATCTTTCAGAACTAAATTTTCCATTTATAACTTTATTATTTGGCTCTTATGTTAAAGGAACGACAACAAAACATTCAGATATTGATTTGTTAATTATATGTGAAGAAAAGAGAGAAGAAAAAATACAAGAAGTTTTGGATTTATTTCCACTAAATATTCATCCAACTTTTGTTAGTTTTGAAGATTTCATAAAAATGTTAAAAACAAAAGAGTTTAATGTTGTTTTAGAAGCAGTTAAAAATAATATTATCTTAATAGGTATAGAAGATTATTATAGGTTATTAGAAAATGTTAAGTGAAAAAAGAATAAAAGAAGCTGAAACAAATGTCAAGA
>JAWBOW010000048.1:0-5672 GCA_038825775.1 Candidatus Woesearchaeota archaeon
GCATCAATTTTATCTCCATAAGTATTCCAAACTTCAAAACTTAAATTTCCGTTCTCAAGTTTTATAGTTGTATTTTCAACTTCAAACAAAAGTGTTGAACATTTTACAAAAGGTATTGTGGTTGATGTTTCGTTCTTTGAGCTCCTATAAATTTGTATAATACTTCCTGCAATGTAAAAAACTAAAATTATAAAAATTCCAAACATTACTAAAAAAAACACTCTTTCTCGGGCCATTTTAAAGTTCTAAAAGATTGTTTTTATGAGTTAATTTATTAAATATAAAAAATTGTAAAATTAAAGGATTTTAAAAATAAAAAAAGCAAAAACATTTTATTTTTAAGAACACTCGTTTATTTCTGTTGAGTGAAAGACCAAGTTGGCCTCTGTGCATGGGATATATTGTCCACTTACATAAATGTTAGGTATTATTTCTAATTGTTCAAAGTTTCCTGTGTAGTTTGAATTTGAGCTAAATAGTGTTCCTACAGGTATTGTTTGATTTATTTCTTTAGAGTGTACTTGATTGTCTGTTGTAAGAACGTGAACTAATAGTTTTTCAACTGCTTTTTCTCCTGAGTTTCTTATTACAAAGTTAACTAAACCTCCACTGTTGTTATAGCATACTTTCATCTTTTGTCCGGATTTTACTCCTTCTATTCTAACATCCATACTGCACCTTACTTCTGTTTCTGATTTTGATTTTGCATAAGTTGCTGTTTCTTCAACATAACTTCTGCCCCAATTCATAACTACTGCTCCAAGTGCAACTGCAAATGCTATTAACAAAACAGTTGCTATCAGCGGTGATACTCCTTTCTTTTTCTTCAAAAAACAAATATTTTTTGTTTTTTTATTGTTCATAAAAACACCTCTTTATTTTGAAATCTTTTTTGCAAGTTCATTATATAATTTCATAATTTCTTTCTCCTCTTTTAAAATCATTATTGTGTAGGGTATTACTCCTACAATTAATGAAAGAATTGCTATGATTAACAAAGCAGTTAATGCTCTAGAATTAATATACCTGTTTATAAAGCCAATTACTGCTACGAAGAGAAAGGAAGAGTATATAAACAATGATTGATAAAAAACAGTAAGTGTGTGCTCTCTTTTTAATCTTAAAGATTCCATTTTAAGTTCTAGAAGTTTTGAATCTATATCTTTGTTTTCTTTCAAGCAGATCACCTCTTTTTTTTGCTTTTTTGCTTGCTTTTTTTATTTTATTTTTTATCTAAAATCAACAATATTTTATGTTTTCTAAATAACTTCTTGAGGCAGTACAATAAATATCCTCTTCGTTGTTTCTTATTATTGGTGTTACTTCAATCTTTGCAACTGTTCCCTGTTTTATTATTTTTATTCTCTTTGTTTCTCCTACAAGCAATGTCTCATTTATTTCCCTATTTTCAACATTGTCAAAAATATCTATAATACCAAATAAAAATCCTTTTATTTTTAAATCTTTCTTATTTGAAATGTCAAAGTAAATTTCTTCTGATGTTTGGCAAGCATTATTTAATTCAACATAAACAAGTTCGCATAATGATTTAATACTTCTGTTCTCTAGATCAGAAGCTGTTGATTTTGAATAATCTTTAACCCAAGTATAAACCAAAACCCCTAAACTTAATGATATTGCTATCAAGAGGACCCAAGAAATCATTATATCAATTCCTTTCTTGTTTTTTGAAAAGATAAAATTTTTTATTGTTTGTTCCATCTTAATATTTTTACTTTTTTATTTTTGTTTTATTTTTTATTTATTGATTTTCTTAATTTATTTATTTTACTAATTTGATTTTTTATTTACTAATTTGATTTTTTATTTTTTATTTATTTTTAGTTTTTATCTGTCATACGAATAAACTTGTATTTTGTTTTTTTCCGAGGAATAAAATAAAACTTTTAGTTCTATAGTTTTGTTTTTTATTGAAAACCAATAATCGTGTTGTCCATCGTTGTTCATATCAAGTGAAAAAGAGGTTATGTTCTTCATTATTGTAAGATTGTCTGATAAAATAAAAATTTGTTGAGTTTTGTTATAAAAATATGTTTTAATTGTTATATTATTGGGAAGATAATTTTTTAAGTAAATATCATCTTTTATTAAAGCATAAAACAAGCTTATGTTTGCTTCCTTTGTTGCATAATCTAAATAATTTTGAACAAAATAATCAAACTCGTATGTTAGATTTTCTTCTTCATAAACTGCCTTGTTTAAAACTTTTTCTGCTTCTAATATAAAATTTTTATGCAAAGTTTCAAATTTTGAACTTTCAGCATAATATGATTCTGCTCTCATTGCAAACAATGAATAAATCAACAAACATATGATAACTGCTGCAAAAATAAAAAATTGTGCTTTCTTTTTTAGATTAGTTCTAAAAATCTTAAAATTTACTTTCATATTAAAAATTTTTAACAACCATTATTTATTTTTTATTTTTTATTTTAGTTTTGATTTTTTAAATAGTGCTTATTACGATTATTAAATTACCGTTTGCATCATAACCAGCATTTCTTATTATAATATTATTAAATCCTTCTCTGATAGTGTCATTGCTTATTATAATTATTCCAGGATAATTTAATTCTGTATTTACCAAATAATTCTTCTTTTGTATTGCATAGCCAAATGATGGGTTTGTGAGTTCAAGGAATAGTTTCTTTCTTAAGTAATCTTCTCTTGATTTTGGGTTAAAGTTTTGCTTTGTTATAAAGATATATGCGTTTCCAGACATATCTGATTTTAATTTCAATAATGAACTCTCAATTGTTTTCTCTAAGTTTAAACTATCAGAAGCCAATCCAACAGAAGCATTATCTAAAATGCCAGAAATTATTCTTGTTGTTCCTCTTGTCTCTACAAATGAGGAAGATATTTCTATGTTTAAACCTGTGTTCTCAACAATTATCTCATCTGTTGCTTCTATACCATTTAAAATGACTTTTAGTTCGTAATTTGATGGTATGTTTGGAGCTATAAAAGCTAAACTATAATTTCCTCCTCCCAAATCTCTCATTGTAAAATCACTTATTTTTGTTTGGTTAAGCATTATTTCAAAATCTGTTTTTTGAATTTCTCCTATTCCGTTACCTGAAGATTTTACAATAACATTAAATTGAACAGGATTGCTTATAAAGTAACTTTCTTGAGTTTGCAATTCCAAACTATTTACATCTGCTGTTGTATCTACATAAAAACTTATTATGTCTGTTCTTAAATTTCCAACTGCATCATAACACTTTATATCAAACTCTTGATTTCCATTAGTCACATAAACTTTTGTTTCATGATGAGTCGAATTTGTGAATAAGAACAAAGTATTGTTGTAATAACAAATTGCATTTTCATCTGTTTCCAAAACAAGTATTGGAGAAGAAGAAATAACTATTCCAGATGAGGAAGGTTTTTTGAAGATTATGTTAGGAGGTTGTGAGTCAAATGTTATTGCTGAATCAGAGCTTTCTCCTAAGTTACCAGCATAATCCTGTGCTCTTACAGAAGCATGATAGGTTATTCCATTTTCAGCTGATGTAAAATTATATTCTGTTTGATAAACCCAATCTGTTAAAACTTCTGTTCCATTATCATAAGTTATATTTATTAGATATCTATAAACTCCACTTGAGTTTGCATAAGGACTTGGATCTGTGCTGGCATTCCATGAGAAAGTTATTATAGAGGAAGAAGCTGTTTGTGTTGGGTTTTGCATGTAAGGAGCAGTTGGTGGTATTGTGTCTATAAGCAAGACATAACTTAAAGTATTTCCCCAATTTCCTGCTTTGTCTTGTGCTTTAACATGGAAATAATAAACTCCATCTCTAATATAATTGTATGTGTGAGATGTCTTATTGCTTAAATTATTAAGATCCCCTTCTGGAATATTGTCTGGTTCTCCAAATTCGTTATCGTCTAAAACAAAACTATAAGCATTAATTCCACTGCTAACTCCATTACTTATGGGATCATAAGCACTCCAATTAAATGTTATTGAATTTTGGTTTGTCCAAGTGTTATTGGCAACAGAAGAGTTAATTTCATAAAGAATTGGCGGGGTTATGTCAATTGTTATTCCATCGCTTGTTTGTGTTGAAGAATTAATAAAATAGGAATTTTGAGCATAAACCTCACAATAATATGTTGTTCCTTCACTTAAACTTAAATTTGTTATTAACGCACTTTTTTGCTCTCCAGCATAAGTCCATTCAGTAACACCAACTATTCTGTAATAATAGAAAACTTTGGATTCTCTATCAAATGCGTTCCAAGAACAATAGATTGAAGTGTTATCATTACTCCAATCTCCTGCATCATAAACTGTTAAGTTTTCAGGAGGTGTTAAATCATAAACTCCTTCTTGCAATATTATTGTGTCATTTGTTATGTAGGAGTTTCCAGCAACATCTGTTATTTCTAAATAAACTGTTTTTGTTCCATTACCAAAACTTAAAACCCAAGGAATAGTTTGTTGGCATAAATACCAATCACTAAAGTTTAAGTCCTCATTTGCAAACCTGCACTTAGAAACATTAACATTATCAGAATAATTTATTTTCAAAACAACATGCCTTGTTATTGTAACTGAATCTCCATCATTTATTAATAATGTTGCGTTTGGAGGAATATTATCTAATAATATTGTGGTCGAAACATTAAATACATTTCCAACTCTATCATTAATAGTAGCTATAACTGTTTTATAACCTGTCTCTAAAGAATTAACTTGTGCAGTTCCGGTATAAATCCCATCATCAGCAACCTCATCAGGACCTACTCCGTTGTCTAATAAACTTATATATCCTCCTTCTGTATCAAAAGAATCTTTTAATAAAATAACCTCATAACCAGTATTTGCACCGTGATATTTAAACAGGATAGTGCTTCCATTCTTTACAATAATTGGTGTTGCTTCTAAATAACCTTTAGGAACAGGACTTACTCCCAAACAAATATCTGTGAGGTTTCTTGGAGCATAATAAGAAGTATAATTGTAAATTATTAATCCTGCTGTTAAAATATTATTATAAATTCCAGAAGTAATAACTTCAAAATGACCACAATTTGAAAATGAGGAATTAATAACAACTGAACTTCTAACAGTAGAATCAATTATTGTTGAGTTTTCTATTAGTGAGTCAATTAAAACACTTGGGTCTACAAAAGTGTTATAAATTTCTGCATTTGTGAGATTAACATTTATGACAGTTGAATTAATAATCCTGCAATGATACCTGTAAACCCCGACTAAACCAACTATTGAAGAATTAATTACTGTAGAATTTTCAACATAACAATTATTGCAATAACCATTCAAAACATATGAAGAGGAAGTTATATTGCAAAGTTGTGCTTCTGTCCCGTTAACACTTGAATTATGAACAATATAAATTGGATTGCTATATTTTAATGATTCAATATTTTCTGCAGAATCAACACTGTAATACTTTATCTTTTTCTGACAAGCAGAGTTATTAGCACAAGTAACTAAAACATTTGTAATGTTTGAATAACTAACATTAAAATCATTACATTCTTCTGCTCCAATATCAAACACGCAATAATAAGTTCTATTACATTCATTATCATCAACACAAGTTAATGTTATATTAGCGTTCTCATTAACGAACCAATAAACTGGCTCTGGAACATTATCATAAGTTGTTGGT
>JAWBOW010000049.1:0-5358 GCA_038825775.1 Candidatus Woesearchaeota archaeon
AACTTAACATAAAGATTGGGCCTTACGGCTATAAAAAGGATGCTGATACAAAAACATTAACCATAAGAAAATAAAAAACTTAAAACAAAATAAAAAACAAATTAAAGAAAAAAATAAAAAGTATTAAAAACAATATAAAAACTAATTAAAAAGACAATTTTTAATTTTATATTTAACATCAAATAAAGAAACGCCTTGCTTTAGAGAAAGATAATAAAAACAATATAAATATAAAAAGTAAATATAAAAAGGTGGTGAAAGATGAAAAACAAAAGCACTATTTTTTTGACAACGATTTTTATAATTGGTTTTTTAATGCTTTCTGGTTGTCAAAATCAACAAAAACCAGGAGCTTCATTCGTTGGAGGAACAAATGGTTTATTAATTAATTTTGTTGAAGGAAACCCTCCAAGTTATGTTTATGATTCTGGAAGCACTAATTTTAACATAATTGTAGAATTAAAGAACGATGGAGAACACACCATACCAAAATCTCAAGTCGAAGTTAGAATCTCAGGAATAAACCCGAATGAATTTGGGATTTCACCATCAGATTTGGTAAGGAATCCTTCAGAGGACTTAGAAGGTGTAAAACTCATTGGAAATAATAAAGTTCCAGGAACAACAACACAAATTCAGTTTCCAACAATGAGTTATAGAGGACAAGTTCTTGCAGATGTTCAGCTTCCAATAAGAGCAGAGGTTTGTTATACTTACAGCACAAAAGCCATTTCAAAAATTTGCATTAAAAAGGACTTATCTGATACAACATCTTCTGTTTGTAAAGTTAGAGAGAAAAAGCAAGTTTCAAGCTCAGGAGCTCCTATTCAAGTAACTAGTTTTGAACAAGACCAAGCAGGAAATAATAAGACAAGATTTACATTTACGATAGAACAAAAGGGAAATGGTGATGTTTTTGAAAAGGATTCAAAGTGTTATTCAAGCGTTTCTCCTTATACCATTGCAAACAAGGTTTATGTAAAAGTAGATACTAAACTTCCAGGACTAAAATGCACAGGATTAGTTGGAGGAGATACAGAGGGCTTTGTTGTTTTATCAGGGGGAAAGAGAACAATTGAGTGCGTCCAAGAAGTAATGACAGAAACAGATTATAATGCAAATGTTGAAATTGTCCTTACATATGATTTTAGAAACATTAAAGAGACAACTTTGACTGTTAGAAAACAGATTTAAATTTGAAAACACAAATTTTAAATATTTAGGATAATAACTTATCATTATAAAATTAAAAAATTAATAAAAACAAAATAATTAAGTTAAAATTCAATAAAAAAATTTGAAGGTGGAAAAAATGGCTGATGATAAAAGAATTGCAAGAGAATTGTTTGGAAAAACAGTTGTTAGCAAGACAGGAAAAAAGTTTGGAGAGGTTGGTGATATTGTTTTTGAGACAAAATCAGGAGAACTAATACATATTGTTCTTAAAAACCCAACACCTCATGCTGAAAGATTAGAGCTTGAAAAGGATAAGCAGGGAAGATTCTTAGTTCCTTTTAGTGCTGTTATGGCTTCAGGTGACTTTTTGGTGATTTCTGAAGAAGACATTATTTAATAAATAAAGAATACTTAAGAATGCAGGACTTGAAAAATCTTAACATTTAGATTTATCATAACTTGTTAGAGTGGAAGCAAGAATAATTTTTATTCTAAATTTTTTGATTTATTCATATTTTAGTTTTTTTAGAGTTTAAGGTTAAGTTTTTATTTTTTTAACAAACTATTACTTTACTTTTTTAGTATTTTTTATATTTTATTTTTTATTCTTACTGGTAATCTTGTTTTTATTTTTTATTTTTGAAATTCTTTTATAACTTCCTCAACAACTTCTTTTGGATAACCAGAATTTATTAGTGATTCATAAATACTTTGTAATGAATCTCCGTGCTGTAATGCAATATCGACCATACTTTTCAATTCTTCTTTTGAAATACTTATTTTTTCAGCAGAGAATTCTCCTGCATAGGATAAATAATCTGTGCTTTTATCTTCTTGAATAATTCTTTCTTGCAAAATATTGTTTTCTTTTATTTCTGTTTCTTGTTCTTTTTTATCTTCAAAAAGATTTTGATCATAACTTTCTATTTTGTTTGGCTTTATTGTTTTTTTTGTTTTAATTTCTTCTTTTGGTTTTTTAATTTCTTCAGCAATTGTTGGAAATTCTATTTTTTCTCTTTCTATAAATTGTTCTTTTGCTTGAACATTTGTAATTCCTAATTTCTTGCTTGCAAAATCTTTTAGTTCTTTTATGATAGAATTCGTTTGGCTTAACAATTTGTTCTTTTCAGCAAGTTCACTTTCTAATTTGTTGTTTTTATCTTGTAATTCCTTTATCTTTGCATTAAATAACAGTTCCTTTTCTAAATAGTCTTTTTGTAATTTTTCTCTTAGAGTTTCTATTTCTTGAAGATGAGTTGCTTTTAATCTTGAAATTTCTGCTTGATAATCAAATATTATTCTTTCCCTTTCCTTTATCTTTTCAAACAATTCATTATTCTTTAATTTTAAACTTTCAATCTCAGAACTTAGTTTTTTTATTGTTTCCTCATCAATCCTTAACAAACTATTAAGTTTTTTAACTTCTTCGCTCAAAATTTGAACTGTCTCTTGTTTTTTTAACAACTCTGATTCAAAATTTCCAAAATTCTTATGTAATTCAATAAGTAAGCTTTGTTTTCTAAAAAGTTCTTCATTTGCAGAACTCAATTGTTTATTTAACTCATTTATTTTTTGGTTTAAAATATCATTAATTCTTCTCAAATCTTCAAATTCTTTTAAAATAAGTTGATTTTTTGTTTTTAAACTTTCAATTTCTTGTTCTTTTAAATAAGAATTTTCTTTTAGAATCCTTATTTCTTCTTCTAAATCATCGATAGTGCTTTTTAAAAGGGAATTTTCCTTTTCTAATTTTTCAAAATCAAAACTTTCTTTATTTAAACTTTCCTCTCTGATTTTAGAATTTTGTTCTAAGAGTTCATAAACCTTTGATTTCAAAGCTTGAATTTCAGATTCTCTTTCTTCCAACTCTTTTTTCAAATCATTGTTTTGTTCTTGAAGTGTTTTAATAGTTGAATCCTTTTTTTCTTTCTCTTCAAAAAAATTCTTTAAGAGTTTTTCTTTTTCCAAAAGTTCTGCTTTTATCCTTAAAAATTCATCCTTCAAATTTCCAATCTTTTCATCTCTTAACTTAATGTTTTCTGATTTGAAATTCTCAAAATCCTTTCTCAATTTTTCAATTTCTAAATTCTTTTGCTCTAAACTTTTTTCATAAATCTCTAATTTATTTTTTAGTTCAGAAATTCTTTCTTCATTCAAACTTAACTTTTCTTTTAAGCTTTTCAGCTCTTCTTCCCTATTGTATAATTTTTCGGCAAGTTCGTTTAAATTATTGCTAAGAATGCTTGTTTTTGATTTTTCATTTAGTAATTCTTTTGTTAAGAAATCATTTTCTTGTTTTAAGTTTTCTATTATTTCTTCCTTTTTCTTGAGTTCTTCTCTTAGTTTGTTTAAAGTTTTGTTTATTATTTGAGATGTGAATATTATTTCATCCTCTTGCAAAAAATCCTCTTGCATAAACACCTCTTTTTTTATTCGTTAAGTATTAAAGCAATATAACTTAATAATGCTTCTAATTGTAAAAACTCATCAGAGCCCTCACTAATTCTAAATTCTATTTCTGCTGCCCTGTCAATTATTTTCATCTTTTTCTTAGCATCAACTTCTAAGCTTAAAATAATGTTTTCAAACTGCTTTATCAAATCAACTCCTGAAATTCCATGAGCAAACATAACCTCTAATAATTTTTCCCTTGCCTTTATGAAATTATTATTTTTTGCCAAATCTATTATTTCCCTTAATTCTTTTGGCCTTGCATAAGAAGCAACCTCAAAAACCAATTTTTCAGTTATTTTGTTGGATAAAGCAGCACAACTCTGCATTAAATTTTGTAATTTCCTACAATCCCCACCACTAATTTCATACAAAGCGTTCTTTGCAGCATCGTTAATTTCAAGCTTTTCATTCTTTGCAATCCTATCTATGAGCTTAAAAATATCTTCTTTACCTAATTTTTTAAACCTAAAAATAGCACACCTTGATTGTATCGGCTCAATTATTTTGCTACTATAATTAGCACTAAGAATAAACCTGCATGTTTTAGTATAATTCTCCATCGTTCTCCTTAATGCTTGTTGGGCTTCTCTTGTCAAAGCATCACTTTCATCTAAATAAATTATTTTAAAAGGAACATCACCTATTGCCTTTGTCCTTGCAAAATCCTTAACCTTAATCCTAATAACATCAATACCTCTTTCGTCAGAAGCGTTAAGTTCTAAAAGATTATCCTTCCAAGAATCACCAAAAAGTTTTTTAGCAATAACTATTGCCAAAGAAGTTTTTCCAGTTCCTGCAGGACCTACGAATAACAAGTGAGGCATATTTTTTGATTCTACAAGTGCTTTAACCCTAGCAACAATGCTTTCCTGGCCAATAATCTCTGAAAAATCTTTTGGCCTATACTTTTCAGTCCAAATAACACTCATAAAAACACCCTTTTATTGTTGATAAAAATTCTAACAATATAAATATTTTGTTTTATGGTTGTTTTATAGAAAAATTTAAATATTATTATTTACTTTTGAATAAAAATAATGAAACAAACAAGCAAAAGAGCACAGCTATCAATCTTTGTAATTCTTGGATTAGTAATAATAATTGTTGTTTTGTTCTTGTGGTATTTGAACTCTATAAAACCAGAACAAATAAGCTTTGAAAAAATAAGTGAGAATCCTGTAAGGACTTATGTTGAGAGCTGCTTAGATGTTACGACAAGAAGAGCACTCACTAATTTGGGCTTAAGAGGAGGATATATTTATTTGCCGCAAGGCATAATAGAGTTTGAAGGTTTAAAACCAATAGTTTACTTATACTATTATGGACAATACCCTGCTTATATCTCCCCAACAGAATCAGGTTTTTACAGGTTAGCAAGTTTATCTTCTTGGGAAAGAGACATTGAGAGGTATCTTTCTGAAGAGTTTCCAAAATGCATTAATGCTTTTGAGCCGTTAAAAGAAATGGGCTACTATATTGATTTTAAAACCCCAAAACCCCAAGTTTTTATCAGGGAAACAGATGTTTTAGTAAAACTTTATTATCCGTTAAAGATTGAAAAGGACGAAAAAATAGTTAATCTTGAAGAATTCCAAATAACAATTCCGTTAAACCTTAAGGACGTTCATGATGAAGCAGAAAGGGCTTTAAATGCAATCTATTTTGCTGACGAAAGCGAAGACAAAGAACTAACAAGGTCTATGGGACCAAGATTAGCAATTTATCCTA
>JAWBOW010000050.1:0-5243 GCA_038825775.1 Candidatus Woesearchaeota archaeon
ATTAATGGTCTTGAATTTTTTCCGTTTGAAAAATTAAGGCCAGAACAAGAAAGAATGATTCTTGATATTGAGCAAGCATTAAAAAGCAAAAAGAATATTTTATTAAACGCTCCAACAGGTATTGGCAAGACAATAGCAGCAATAGCACCTTGTTTAAGCTTTATTTCAAAAAAACAAGGAATAAAAATATTTTTCTTGACTTCAAGACACACACAGCATAAAATTGTAATTGACACAATATTCAACATAAACAAAACTCTTAAAAAAAATTTTAAGGTCGCGAGTGTTTTTGGAAAGAAAAACTTGTGTTCTTTTGAGACAATAAACTATACTAACTCAGAATTTTTAGATTATTGCAAAAAACTTAGAGAATCAAAAAAGTGTTATTTTTATTCAAATGTTTATAACAAAAACAAAAATTTATCAGAGGATGCAAAGTCAGCAATAAATCATCTAACTGCAAGTAAAGAATCAATAGAAGACCTAAAGAATTTTTGTATTGCAAGAAACTTATGCCCTTATGAGATTGCATGTTCTCTTGCAAGGAATTCTGATGTTGTTGTTATTGATTATAATTATGTTTTTAATGAAGCGATAAGGGAGGGTTTTTTCAAAAAGATTAACGCTTCTCTTGAAAATTCAATATTAATAATTGATGAAGCACATAACCTGCCAGAAAGGTTAAAGGAAATTTTAAGTCAAAGAATAAGCACCAAAACAATAAAGATGGCTAAAAAAGAAGCAAAAAGGTTTAATTTTGAATTAGAGCAAGAAATTGATATTTTAGAAGATTACTTGAACAAAGAAGCGTCATTAATAAAGGAAAATGATTTTAATGAAAGAGTAATTGATAATCATAAACTTATAGAAATATTTGAAAAACACTCAAGTTTTGACGAAGTTGCTAATTTATTCTATGTTTGTGGGGAGCGTGTTAGAGAATTAGAAAATAGAAGTTTTATTGGAAGGATAGCTGATTTTTTGTTTTTATTTAGGCAAACTCACAATTCAGATGCTTTTATAACAATTTTAAAAAAGAAGGAAAACAAATTAATTTTAAATTACTTATGCTTGGATCCAACAATCTTGAGTGAAAAAATAATTGATAATGCTCTTTTTGTAGTTGCAATGAGCGCAACACTTAATCCTCCTGAGATGTTTAAGAAAATATTGGGATTTAAGGATGCTTTTGTTAAATCCTACAAAAACCCTTTTCCAAAAAAGAATAGATTAACACTTGTTATACCAAAAGCAACAACAAAGTATGAATCAAGGAATGAACAAGAGTTTATTAAAAACGCAGAGATAATTTCGAGGATAATGAAGAGTGTTCCTGGAAGGATTTTGGTTTTCTTTCCTAGTTATTACATTATGAAAAAAATTTCTTATTATGTTAAAACAAATGATAAAATTATTCTTTTTGAACAACAAAATATTGGAAAAGAAGAAAAAAGAAAACTTATTGATAAGTTTTTGTATTACGAAAACTCTGCATTGTTTGGAGTTATAAGGGCTTCTTTTTCAGAGGGAATTGATCTTCCAAGTAAAATAAAAGCTGTTGTGATTGTTGGAATTCCTTTAGAGCCGCCTAGTTCGGAAATAAAGAAAGTAATAAATTATTACGAAAAGAGGTTTGGGAATGGATTAGAATATGGATATATCATTCCTACCATTAACAAGACAATACAAGCTGTGGGAAGGTGTATTAGAACAGAAAAGGATAAAGGTGCTTTAATATTTTTAGATAAAAGATATATTTCAAAATTCTACAATTCATTCTTTCCTAAGGATTGGGAGCTTAAAATAGGGGTTGATTTTGAAAGAGAACTTAAAAATTTCTTTGAAAATTAAAAAATTAAGTAGTTGTTGCTTACTTTAAAATATATTTAGCAAAATATAATTAATTAGAAATATAATCTATAATAATATATTAAAAAGTATTTCAGTATACAAATTAGTAACATTTAAATATAAGTTATGCTTTATAATTTTTAAGAGCATAAAAAAACAAGCTCAACACCCAAAAACAAGCTTTCTAAAATAATTATGCAAGCTTTTAAAAATAAAAAATTTAGCAGGTTAGCAATTTATATTTTTTAAACAAACACACCATATTTTAAGGAATAAAAACAAGTTTAGCAATTCAAAAAATATTTTCAAATAGTTAGTAGACTAAAAAAAGATATTGAAATAAAAAAATCAGCATAAGAAATTTTAAAGTCAATTAGTAGGGTAAAGTTAAAATGATCAAGAGCACTAATTCACAAGAAAGAATTGAAAAGATAATAAATAATAATTCAATATTTGCAATTGCTCTAAAAGAAGTCATTCCACAAGAAAATCAAAACAAAAACGATAAGATTGAGAATTCTGAATCAAAAACACAGAGTTTTAGAACATTAGACTATTATGTTTCAAAAAAGAATAATATTGACGAAATACTTGGAAGAATAGCAGCTCAACTTGCAATTGAAATCGGAGCAGATTGTGTTGTATCATTCAAAAAAATCAATAATTATAGCATAAGCGAAGACAAAATACCTGTAAGGGTAAGTATTTTCAAAAAAGATTTTGATTTTAAAAAACTAGAGTATGAAACAAAAGTTAAGAAAGAAATTCTTGGTTCAATAAACCCAACAAAAGAATTGTTGGTAGAAGCTGTCAACAAGAAGTTCATAAAAAACGGTGACAGGGTTGTTTGTGTGCAAGACCAAAGTTTAGGAGTTGGTTTTCACGGATTAATATTTGTATTCGACGTTGATAAATTATTCTTTAACATAAGTTCTTACAAACTCACAGAGAACATAGAACCAGAAGTAATAAAAGCAGTTATTAATTTAGCATTAGAAATAGGAAAAGAAGGAAGGGAAGGAAAACACATAGGAACAGCATTTATTATAGGACAACAAGAAGAACTTTCAAAATACACAAAACAGATTATTCTAAACCCATTTAACGGCTATCCTGAAAGCATGAGAAAAATAGTTGATGAAGAGTTAAAAGAAACAATAAAAAATTTTGCACAACTTGACGGTGTTTTTATAATAAACAGTGATGGCACAATAATCTCAGCAGGAACATACATAGAAACAAACACAAACATAGAAGAGCTTAAAGAGTTAAAAGGATTTGGAACAAGGCATATTTGTGCAGCGGCAATAACAAAACTAACAAAGTCAATAGCAGTTGTTGTTTCAGAATCAGGAGGTGTTGTAAGGGTTTTCAAGAATGGAAAAATAATTTTAACTTTATCATAAAAGAGCAGGGGTTAGAATTCCACAGCAAAAAAAGCTATCTCCCCTGCTTCCTTTATTTTATAAAAAGATTTTATAAAAAGATTTATTAAAATAAAGATCTTTATTTTTTATACATTATGCAAAAATATTTAAACAATCAGAGAATCAATGTATTTTTAATTAATGCCTTAAAGTTTAGCTTTGAAAGAGGTCAATTATGAAAAAAGATAATATTTTGATAAGCCAAAATTTTTTATTTTTAATTATACTTATCATTCTTTTATTGTTTTCTATTAAGGAAATTGGGGCATACACAGCTGAAAAGAGTAATGTTGAATTTGTTGGAGGAGGAAGTGTTTTTGTTGACTTAAAATTCTCAACAACAGGTTATTATTTAAAGGATAATTTTGAAAATTTTGTAAAAAATAACTCTTATGTGTGTAATGTGAATTCTTTTCTAAAATTATTAAAGGATGATTTTTATGATTATTATGAAGGAGATAGTGATGGTGAGTGGTATTTTAATGGAGGAACTGTTGGAAGTCCAGAGGTAACTTTTGATGATGAAATATTTCAAATTTTAAAGGACTTAGTTCAATGCAAGGACGGAATAGAAAGCTGCAACAACTATACCTTTCAAGGTGTAACTCATGAGAATTGTCATATTTCTGGCACTGGAAATCTTGTTTTTAATGGGAAGAGAACAAGTTGTTATGTTGAGTGTTCTAAAAGAGATGGAGTGTTTTTAGGAGGAACAGCTTATTGTCCTGAAGGACTCTACTCTGATTGGAGTTCCTTCTTTGACAACAGGGTAAAATTTAGCAAGGTAAAGATTGAGTCAGGATGGAACAATGATGAGGGCATAAGACCATTTGCAGTAATCTGCAAGAGCGATCTTGAAGGAATAAAATGCTTGGCTTTGATAACAGGAGTTCATAATGATTTGAGGGTTTTATGGCCAAAAGAAAGTCCTAAAGATTTGATCGTAATAAAAAATGAAGAGCTTGAAAAAGTAGAGTTTCTTAAAGGAAGCAACATAAAAAGTTTTGAGGATTTTGTTAGTAATTATAACCTCATAGACGCTTCTAAATTTAATTCAAGTTTAAGAATAAATAAAGTTAATACTTCAATAACATTTGATTCTTTGGTAATCTCTGCTAATTTATTTAATGATGGAGAGCTTCCTCTTAAAATAAAAGAGGTGTTTGTAAAAAATTCAAGAGGAAAAAATTATGAATTGTATGATTTAGCAAATAACTTTTATGATACTCTTTTTCCAAACGAAAACAAAGATATAATCATACTTTTAAAAGAGGATTCTTGTGTTTTAGCATCAGAAGAATTAATTTTGGTAATAAAGTATGAAGCAGAAAATTTTGTTTGTAATTATACAATAAGTGAAGAGGTTGAAGAGCCAATAATAATTAATAAAAACACAATCATTAATCTTGAAAAGAAGATATTTTATCCTGATTATGATTTTTATGTTTATTCAGGAGATCCAAAAAAATACTTTGATAAGAGGATTGATTTGCACTTGGGAAACAAAAATGGAATTCTAAGAAGTTTTATACACTATGATGTTTCTGAAATAAACAAAAATGATTTAGTTAGGGCTTATTTGCAACTAAATGCTTTTGCAAACACAACACTTGGAAAAGTGAGTTTATACTCTATAAATTCTGATTGGACTTATGGCAAGGTTACTTTTTCATTGCAACCAAAGATCGGATACTTAATAGATGTTAAAAACATAAGTTATGGAAAAAATAATTTTGACATAACAGAATATGTAAAAAGAGGCAAGGGTTTTGGATTTCAAATAAGGGCTTATGACGAATCAATCGATCAGGACATAATTCTTTATTCTTTAGAATCAGAGAACAAACCAAAAATAATTCTGTATTATAAAGGAGAAGGAACAACACTTAAACAGTTTTGTGAATAAAAATAAAAAATATATCAAAAATATTTTTACTTAATATCGAAAAAGGAGTATTCTTTATC
>JAWBOW010000051.1:0-5197 GCA_038825775.1 Candidatus Woesearchaeota archaeon
AATATAAAATAAATATTTTTAATTAAAAATTATAAGTTTTAAGCAAATTTATAAATATGAAAAATACAAAGAATCCAACAAAAAACTCAAGATTTTATTTTTCACTTTTTTATAGAATTTACTGAATTAAATAGTTCTTCGTCTATTATTGCAGGGTGTTTTCCTTTATAATAAGCATTATTGAACTTTACATAACCTAAATAAAATCTGTTTCTTAATATCTTTTTTATCCCAACATGGCTTATACCCGTTTCTTTAGAAATTTCTCTCAATGATTTTCCTTCATTACGCATTTTAAATATCTTGACAACAATTTCCTTTTTTTCCTCATCAACAACAGTTTCCTTATTTACAATCTTATATCCTAATGGAGGTCTGTTTTGGGTGTATCCTAATTTTGCTTTATTACTCATAACATCCTTTAACCTTTCAATAATTTGCTTTCTTTCAAACTCATTTACAGCCCCAATTATCTGTCTTATAAGAACTCCAACAGGATCTTGTCCATACTGTTCTTTTAAACTTATCACTTCAATACCAATCTTCATTAGTCTTCTTACAATCCCTTCTGTTTCATAGTTATCCCTGCCTAATCTGCTATAGGAATATATTAAAAGAACATCAAATGTTTTCTTATCTGCTTCTTCAAGCATTTCCTGCAGTCCAGGTCTTGATTCAAACTTACTTCCAGATATACCTTCATCTTTGAATATTTTTACAACAGCCATATTGTTTTTTGTAGCATACTCTGTTAGATCCATTACTTGGGAGTTTATGCTAAAACCTTCTTTTGCTTGTTCTTCTGTAGAAACCCTAACATATAATGCTGCTCTTCTCATAAAAAATCCTGTTAATTAAGGTTAAATCCTTTATTTTTTTGATTTTTTAATGATTTTTTTATAAAAATAAATGTTAACAAAGGTTAAAAATCAATAAAAACCTGTTAACTAACCTGTACCTTAGTAAACAAAAACAGAACAAGTATATAAATTTTTCTATATTAATATACATTTTTATTATAAAAATTTAATGAATTATTATAAATACCTTGTTTGATCCTAAAAAATAAAAAAATCAGCGAAGTAAGAAAATTCTAATACTTTCCTCTACAAGTTCATCTCTTATGTTTTTAATCTTTTCTTCTAATAAAGAACCCTTATTTTTATAGCTTTTTAATATTTTATTAAGTTCCTCTATGTCTTTTGTTAGTATAACATACTTAGAGTTTATTAAATCCTTTCTTGAATCATCATCTAAATTATATGAACAAAGATCCAAAGTTTTAGAAAACAATTCAAATCGGTTTTTTATATCAACTGCTCTTGCATAATCCTTTATCTGTTTATAAAAATCACTTATTAAATTTAGTATACTACTCATAGAAGAGCTAATAATATCCTTGTTTATATATTTTTTTATTTTATTTACTTTTGAGAAAATAAAAGGCGTTAAAAAGAATACCACTTACGCTTTAAAATACATAAAATTATTATCTTTGCTTAAAACTTTTGATTATTTAATTTATCAAATATTTTCATTATTGCTTAAAATTTTTTGTCATAAAATTTTAAAATATAATATATTCTAAAATTTATATCATTTATTAGTTGTTAATTAAAGATTATAATTTAAACATACAAATTTAATAGATTTTTTATAATAAAGATAAAATAAAATATACTTTATAATAATTCTGTTTTTTTGTTATAATTCTTCTTAGTTAAAGTTTCTGAAAAAATAAAGAAAAATTAGGCATTAGAAAAAGATTAAATACAAAAAATGAGGATAATTAATTCGGTTTAAATATAGTTTAAGAATACTATTAAGAACAAATCAAAATTAGGCACCATTAGTTTTTTAGTTTTGAAAAAAGTGAGAGTTAAAGTGAGAGTTATTTTGATTAAAATATAATCGTTAGTTTTTTAAATAAAAATCTATTTTTTATTTTTTGAGGTGAGAATAATGCTTGTTGAGCCAAAAAGTGCTGAGGAACTTTACTATTATACTGATAGAGATATTGATTCTGGTTCTGTGAGGGTTTGGGTTTTTAAGCTTAAATGCCCAAAATGCAATAATTATGTTCAAAAACCACGAGATAAAAAAGGAAAACCAATGAAAAAAGCAGATTATTATGAGTGCATAAAATGTGGTTTTAGGATGGATTCAAAAGAATACGAAAGCAAATTAATAGCTAACATACAATATAAATGTCCTTATTGTGATTTTAATGGCGAAAAGCAAATACCTTTTGTGAGAAAGAATGTTTATTTTAAAGAGTTTGATGAACTTAGAGGTAAAGAAAAAAAGAATAAAGTTTTAGCATTGGTTTTTAAATGTGAAAAGTGTGGAAAAGAAATTTATGTGACTCAAAAGATGAAAGATATAAAATAAAAATAATCTATTTAAAATTTTAAAATTCTTTTAATATTTTATTAATTCTCTTCTCAAGATTTCCTTTATTGGTGTTTTTGAAATCAGATTTTTTTAAGAGATCAATAAATTTTGGTAAGAAATCTTTTAAATTTTTATGAAAATTGTGTATGTTCTTTTCAGAGAACTCATAAACAGCATTAAACAACAAATAATATTCTTTCTCCACTATTCTTTTGTTTAAACAATTTCTCCTTTTTAAAGAATGGTTTTTTAATTCGCATTTATCATAATCATCAAAAATATTAGAACCATTATTTTTTATTAAGTTCTCTATAAACATGATTTCGAAGAAAAGTGCATAACCGTGTGCAAGATTTTCTTTTAAAGAATTTATTTTGTTATTATTGTTTAAAATCTCGTAGAATTTTTTGTAAAAGAATATTTCTGAAACCTCATGAACCAAACTTATGAAATATGAATTTTTTCTTAACATTTTTGTCCCAAAGTCAATAACATAATCATAATCACTCACAAATTCCTTTTTAAGTTCAGGATTTTCATAAAATGGACTGTAAGTAACTCCATTTATTAAACAAGTTGAGTTTAGAATAAGCTTAGGTATCTTTAGTTCTATTACTTCTTTATTATGTGTAAATGTTTGAGTATCAAAATTATCATAAAGATTTACAATAAATTCTGGAAAATTTATCGTTGTTTTAGTAATTACTCTGTTGAACTCTCTACAAAAATTCTCAGAAAGATAATTTTTTACATTGTTTGTTAAACTTTCTAAATAATCTTCTCTTTTAACAAGTTTTTTATCATTTTCTTGCATATTTTTTGCTTAAAATAACAAATATATAAAATTTGTGTTTATTATAAAGTAGTTAATGTTTTCTGAAAAGTTTTAAATAATATATACGCACCACTATTATAAAAATAGTTGTTTAAATGAACATAAAAATGCCAAGAAAAAAGACAAATTCAGAAGAGAGGATTTTGGTAACTGCTGCACTTCCATATGCTAATGGCTCAATACACGTTGGGCACTTGTTAGAGTATATAAGCACAGATATCTTTGTTAGGGCTTTAAAATTAAACAATAAAAACGCAATTTATATTTGCGCTGATGACACGCATGGAACTCCAATACAAATTAATGCAATAAAGCTCGGAATAAAACCTGAAGAGCTAATAGCAAAATTTTATGATGAACATGTAAAGGATTTCTCTGATTTCTTAATAAAATTTGATAATTACTATACAACTCACAGTCCTGAAAACAAAGAACTAGTTGAATTATTCTTTAAAAAAGCTTTGGAAAAGGGATTTATTTACAAAAAACCATTAACACAATTGTATTGTGAAAATTGTAAGATATTCTTGCCAGACAGATTTGTAAAGGGAAAATGTCCAAAATGCAATGCTGAAGATCAATATGGAGATGTTTGTGAAAAGTGCGGTGCTGTTTACAAACCAATCGATTTAATAGAGCCTTATTGTGCTGTTTGTAAAAACAAACCAATACTAAAAGAAACAGAACACTTTTTCTTTAAACTAAGTGCTTTAAGCAACGAACTCAAAGAATGGTTGTTAAACAATAAGGAATTACAAAAGGAGATTGTTAATTCAATAATGAATTGGATAGAAAATGGTTTAGAGGACTGGTGTATTAGTAGGGACGAACCGTATTTTGGTTTTGAAATTCCAAATAATCCAAAAAAATACTTTTATGTTTGGTTAGACGCTCCAATCGGTTATATTGCAAGCACTTGGAATTATTGCAAAAAACACAATCTTAATTATGAGGATTTTTGGAAGGATAAAAATTCAAAGATAATTCATATTATTGGAAAGGATATTATTTACTTTCACTTTTTATTCTGGCCTGCACTACTAATGACTGCTGATTTTAACCTTCCATACAAAGAAATAGTTCATGGTTATGTTAATATTAATAATGAGAAAATGTCAAAATCAAGGGGAACTTTTATTACAGCAAGACAATACTTAGATACGGGACTAAATCCTGAATTTTTAAGATTTTACTTTGCTGCAAACATTTCTAACAAATTAGCAGATGTTAATCTGGACTTTAATGATTTTGTAGAAAAGATAAACACAGAATTAGTTGCAAAAATAGCAAACTTTTCTTACAGAGTTTTAAGCTTCATAAATAACAATCTAAACTCAAAAATAGGAGAATTTAATAAAAAAGAATACGAAGAATTAATCAAAGAATTCAACAATCATAAAAATACAATAATAAAAAATTATGAGGATTTCAATTTTAGAAATGCTGTAAAGGAAATAATATCTCTTAGTGATCTTGGAAACAAGTTCTTCCAAGAAAAAGAGCCTTGGAATTTAATAAAGACAGATTATGAAAAGACAAAAGAACTTTTGAGTTTTAGTGCAAACTTGGTGAAGAATTTAGCAATAATACTAAAACCAATACTGCCTGAATTCTCTTCAAAGATACTAGAACAAATGAATCTTGAAGAAAATCTAACATTTAAAGAAATAAATTTTGAATTAAAGAATCATGAAATTGGAAAAGCAGAAATCATTTTTAAAAAAATAGAATTAAAACAAGTTCAGAGCATGATAAAACAGGAACAAAAAGAAGAAAAAATAAAAGAAAATAATTCTGAAGATGATTTTTCAAAACTTGATTTGAGAGTAGCAGTTGTTGAAGAAGTTCAAAAACACCCTGACGCTGAAAAACTTTATGTTTTAAAAATAAATTTGGGAAACTCTAAAAGACAATTGGTTGCTGGACTAAGAGCACACTACAAAGAAGAAGAACTTTTGGGAAAACACA
>JAWBOW010000052.1:0-4973 GCA_038825775.1 Candidatus Woesearchaeota archaeon
AATACACCTCTTATGTAAAGAGCTTGGACAAGGAAGTATCAAAATTGTTTTACAAGAGCAGATATTATTTTGGGGTTGCTTTTTTATTGCATATGAGTGCTTGGATACTCTCTGTTTTTGAATATCAAATAATCCTAAAAATGTTAGGGCTAAATGTCAATATACTCTCAGCTTTTGCTGCATACGCAGCAACAGGTGTATCATACATAATTCCAATACCTGCCGCACTTGGAGTTTTAGAATTCTCACAATCAATAACGAGTTCGATAGGAGGTTTCGGCTCACAAGTTGGTTTTGTTTTGAGTTTTATAATTAGGGGAAGGGATGGAATTATAACTTTGTTAGGAGTTGTTTACTTATACTTTAGAAAAATAAATTTTATATCCCAAATAATATCAAATAATGGAAAAAACAAAAATTTTAACAAAATTAAAAGCACAAAAAATGAATAATTTAAAAGCTCCAAGTTTTGGAATTGCTCTAAGTGGTGGTGGAGCGAGGTGTGCTGCTCATATTGGTTTTCTTAAAGCAGTTGATAAAAAAATAAGAATAAAGGAGTTAGCGGGTGCGAGTGGTGGTGCAATAGTTGCAACTTTATATTCTATGGGAAAACTCCAAGAGCTTGAAGATTTTCTAATGAAAATAACGAACAAAGAAATAACAAATTTTTTTAAGCCGTCAAACTTGAAAGATGGGCTTTTTGATTCTTCAAGAATAATTAATTTTATAAGGAGCTTTACAGGAGATTTGAAACTTGAAGAACTTGAAATTCCAGTAACAATAGTTGCTTCTGATATAACGCACAACAGACCAGTTTATTTTAGAAAAGGAGACGCTGCTAAAATTGTAGCAGCAAGCTGTGCAATTCCAGGATTATTCTCTCCCATTAAAATAGGAAATAGTTATTTTGTTGATGGAGGACTCTTTAATAATACCCCTGCTGATGTTCTAAGCAAGAATATTGATTTTAAAGTTTTAGTAGATGCTGGTATTCATGGTGGAATTGCAGATGTTCTTAAACATTTAACATTAAATTATAGAAGAATAAAAAAACTTTTAGAAAATTATGAGAAAAAAATAAAAGAACATAAAAAATTAAGAAGATTAGAAAAAAGTATTTTAGTAAGAAAAATAGTAAGAGAACTTAAAATAATGAATAAGAATAAAACTTTTAATACAAATTTAAATAAAGAAAGATACACTTTATTTAGGATAATAATTTCCTCACTAGATAATTTTAATATATCTGATGTTAATGCTGCAAAATCAAAGTGTGATTATTATATAACCCCTAAAATAAGAATAAGTAATTTGTCATTCCATAAAACAAAGCTTGCAATAACTCCAGGAGAAAAATCAGGTTTTGAATTCTTAGAAAAGTTAAAAAAAGATGGAATAATATAATTAAGTTTATAGATTAAGTTTATAGAATTTATATTTTAGTTAGTATTACTCTCAAAAACTAAAAAAGATTTAAATACAAAAAGAATTTAAATCAAAATATGCTTAAGAAAATAAAGCATAGAAAGGATTTATTAAGATTTTTGAGGTATTTAGAAGAGCAATTCCCAAAACCAGTTCATGAAGAAGAAATTTGTGCAAAACTTCACCTTAATGATGAAGATTTTCATCACGTATCAAACTATTCCTTAAGAAGAGGTTTTGTAGAGAAAAAACACAACGGTTTTGTGCTTAAGGGAGAAGGTTTAATATTTTTAGAACAAAATATTCTAAAAAACAAAATACTGCACTTTTTTAACACTTACAGCGTAATCATAAACATGATCTTAACAATACTTAACCTGCTTTTATTCCTAGTAATCTTAAAAATTATAGGTTTAAGAATAAGTTTGAAGTAAAAAGCGCCATTGTTTTCTTTCCTTAACTTTTATTAACTTTCTTTTCCTCAGGAAGCTTTGAACTTATTATTGACAAAACCTTTTTACACAAGTTTTTTCTTACAGGAACAACTATTGGGAATACATAGTCAAATAAAAATCCCTTCAAAAGGATTATGCATTTTTCTCTTTCACGAATCACCTCATAACACTTAAAGTATTTCCACTTATAACTAAAAAATCCTGCTTTTATCAAATTATCGTCAATATAGAAGTGTAATTTCCAACTTATAGGGTGCCTAAAATAAGTATCATAAAACATTATAATTAAAAAGATGTTTATCAACAAAAAAAGATAAAAACTTAATATTTCCAAAAATAAAAATATAAAATTCGTAAAGATTATTAATAATAGTATAAACAAAAAAGCACTCCTCCTATATTTTAAAACATCATCGCTGTTTGAATAAAAACTTACACTTCTCATTTTTAACCCCTCTCATTTTTTATTCTTTCTCGTTAAGCCCCTACTGGGATTCGAACCCAGGATCTGCTGCTTACGAGGCAGCTGCTCTAACCACTAAGCTATAGGGGCTTTTAAGGACCACCACTAACGTCTAATGGTTTAGCAGATATTGAAATACAACTTTCAACTTTAACCTTTTCATCATCTTTCTTTGAAGGAAGAGTTATTGAAGAGCAAGAGTATTCATACTCGTATAAATTTTGACAAGCAGAGTTTCTGACAGAAAGTAAGTTTTTCTTAATGCCATTTATATTAATATATGCACAATCAATATAAAATTCTAAAAAATTATTTGTCTCTCTCAACAAACTTTCCTTATACTCTTTATTATTTGTATCTCTTGCAAACATCATTATTAAATCGCTCATATTTAAGTTGTTACCGTTCATAACAACAGGAGTTCTCAGATAGTTTAACAAAGCATTATTTGCTCTCAAAATTCCAGTGCTGTTTGTTATTATTTTATTTTCGTCACCACCACAACCCTCAATTTTAAACACAAGAAAGAATATTACTGCTGTTAAAAAAGTAAATAGTATTGCAATAACATCAACAAGACCTTCCATCACCAATTGAGCTTTCTTGCCTTGTTTTTTAATCTTGAATCTCATTTTACAATTTTTCCATTAAAACTTCCAATTCTAAAACAGCATTGTAAAATTTATTATTGTCTTTTACCAAAACAACCTCTCTTAAAATGTTCCTGCTTGTAGAACCCTTACCACTAAACCAACTTCTTGTAAGCATATCTTGGTATCTTTCATTATTTACTATTAATTCCTTTATGACACTGTTATCTTTTGTTTTAAGAGTTATTTTCATTGACATATACTTGTTATAATCAAAATAAAACACTTGATTTAAATTATCATAATTGAATTTTTCAAGATCTATAATTCCAGGATAATACTTAGTTCCGTCATAATAAATAATTTCTTTGCTATAAATTAATTTTTGTGTTTGAACAAAAGATTTTAAATAACTAATCTCTTTTTCTTTTGATAAGAAAGTATAAACAAAAATCCAAGCAGATATTAAAATTATTGTTAACAAAACCATTTTTGGAATTAAATTTATGGCTGCCAAAACAGTGATTCCTGATTTTCCAATCCTAAAATTCTTATTGCGCTTAAACTTCATTTTAACTTACAACATATATAATGTTTCCTTGCTTTTCAATGCTTAAACTTTGATTTAAAACCTCAAACCTTATTTTTTGATTCGAATTTTTTGAAAACCAATACTCAACAGGAGTTTCCTTTTCAAAAAAACTGACAAAAACAGAATTGTTAATTATGTTTATTCTAACACCAAGTTTTGTGGTGTTTATTGGATAATCATACCTAAAATCTCCAAAAGAGGATTGTGAGGCCTCAATCAATAATGAAATATCTCTTGACAAAAATAATTCTTCATATGCTTTGTTCTTAGCAAATCTGCTCACATACATAATCAAAGCAATCAAAACTATTGCTATAACTAATAAACTTCCAAGCTCTATCAAACTCCAATCAGTAGATGCTCTCTTTGATTTTCTTATTATCATTTTTTAATTAAGGTTTGTATTCTGATATTAAAATATTATTTCCAACCCTTTTTAATGATAGAAATACCCTGCTGTCTTTATCAGCACTAAAATAAAGATTACAATTGTTCAAGAAAAACATAAAATAACCTTTACTCTCATCGTTAACATCTATTTGTGTTCCTCTGTTATAATCTATCTTTTTAGTTACTATAATGTTTTCAATATCATCTTTTAAAATTTTGCAATCGTGAAAGTCCTCACAATCATTCTTTTTCTTGCAAACACAAATACAAGCATTATCACCGCAAATATTTGGTTTATCAATTCTTTTTTTGCCACCACAATCAAATCTTACAAAATCATTAAATCCCTTTTTTCCAAAACCAACAAGAATAAAATTATCAATTAAACTAAAAAATTCTGTTGCATTATCCCCATCGTTCAAAAGATTATTGTCTAATGTGTTAAACAACCTTTGAAATGATTGACTAACTGTAAATTTAGTTTTGTTTCCTGGCAAAAGAGGATATATTAGCAATGATAAAATACTAACTAGGGCTACTATAATTATAACTCCTATCATACTACCTCCTAAATTTTTTAAGCTTTCTTCTGTTCCACCAGAACCCTCATCACTCATAAAAACACCTTTTTAACAATTTAGGTCTTCTTTATTACACTCTTTACCCAAATTACTTGTTCCTTTAACAATATTAAACTCAACATATTCGCACTTTTTACCTGTTAATATGTGAAAAGCAAAAGGAAAATTGTAAGTGCAAGTTTTTACATCATTATTTGCTTTTATTGAACAATAACCAATCGTTTTTTTCTCATAAGGATTAATTATTTCAAAGTTTATATACTCATCACTACCAAAGATTCCTGAACTCATAAAACAATTCTCTGCAGCATAAGCTTTATTCCTGCTCTTCCAAACGATAGTATAAGGTTGTTTTTTATTAGAACCCAAATCCCAACAAATTGTTATTGTATCATCTTTAGGCTTTTTTAACATTATATTTGAAAGACTCTTATCGCACAAGTCAAAGTATTTATAATCAACAGAATCCTGCTTCAA
>JAWBOW010000053.1:0-4717 GCA_038825775.1 Candidatus Woesearchaeota archaeon
ATTCTATTCCAAGGACTAAAAAAAATATTTTTTTATAAAATAGTTTTTGTATAATATTAGTATTTTTATAAATAACCTACTCTTATAAAGCAAAACCTATAAAATTTTATTAAAATTTAAAAAGCAAAATATGTTAATACTTCCTATGTTCAAGATAAACATAAAAAAATTTAATAACAAGAATAAAAGTAAGGATATCATAAATAAACTATTTAATGTTCTGTTCTTAGCTTTACTCTTCCTTATTCCTTTATTTTTAAAGATTTACTTTGCGAATGAAAAATATTTTCCAGATAACGGTTCTTACTTTCATATGAGACAAATATCGCACATTAGCAAAAAACTCGTTCCATTTTTTTATGACGAATTAAGCTATTCTGGAAGAAAGGTTGTTCTGTTGCCTTTATTTGATTACTTTATGGCATTTTTAAATAAGATAATTCCTGAAAATATAAACTATTTTTACACAACAAAAATAATCTCTTCATTAATAGCAATATTTGTTTTTTTTATTGTAAGAAGTTTTTTAAAAAATGATGTTGCTGCATTATTCTCTGCTTGTGGAGTTGCTTTTCTCCCATTATTGTTTGGAGAAACAATTCATTCTGTAACCCCTCTTTCATTTTCCATAATAATAAACCTTTTATTGATTTATCTTTTTGTAAAAATCGAAACCAAAGAAAAACTATTTTTATACATAATAACTTTAATAGCATCTATACTAACTTCTTCTTTAGTTCTTGTTTTTATATTGAGCATGTGGATATTTCTAATATTTTCTTATACAGAAAATTTTGAAAACAAAAACAGATACTTTGAACTTGGAATTTTTTCAACAGCACTAGTAATTTGGGCTTATTTAATAATTTTTAAAGATGCAATAATCGCTCATGGCTCCACAATATTTTGGCAGGGAACGCCTTTAATCTTATTAAAGGACTACCTGTTCGGATTTAACATAAAAATAGTTGCTTATTCAACAGGTTCTATTTCTTTCTTAGCAGGCCTTTACATAATAAGCAAATATTTGTTTAGAAAGAAAAATGATTTCTTTTATATGGTTTTTAGTATTATTTTGGCTACAGTTATTTTGTTGTTCTTAAAACTAATTTCATTAAAAAATGGGCTTATAATAATGGGTATAAACATAAGTATTCTCTCTGGTTTTTTCATTCTAGAATTTTCAAAATTTATTGAAAAAACTAATTTTGGAAAGATGAAAAGTTTATTTTTAATCTTAATTTTCAGCTTGTTAATAATTAATAATTTGTCATTAAGTTTAATTTATACAAAAGAAAACATTAAAAATTTTGTAAGCGAAGAAAAAGTGAAAGCAATGAATTATTTAAAAGAAAACAGTGAGGAGGAAGCTGTTATTATGTCAAAAATTGATTATGGCAATTTAATAACATACTATGCTCAAAGAAAGAATGTGATTGATAATAATTTTTTATTGGCTAAAGATGTGCAGACAAGATACTATGACATTGAAACTGTTTATAAAACAATCTATAGTGTTGAGGCTATAAAAATAATGAACAAGTATAATGCAGGATATCTTTTGGTTGATAATAATAAAGAAATCCCAAAATACCTTAAAGATAATGAGTGTTTTAGATTAATTTATAATAATACAATAATGCTATACAAACTGTATTGTAAGATATGATTTGCTTTATGAAAATCAAAAAGAACTTAAAAAGGAATTTGGGATTTTTAATTTTGTTAAGCATAGCTTTCCTATTTTTATTTTTTCCACCACTAATAAGAATACTCTTTTATAAGGGTTTTCCTGCAGGAACAACAAATTATGGTGACATAATTGTAGCTTCAAAGTTAAAATTCAATAATGAATTTTTGGAAACAGAAAAAACAAAAACAATAAGTCCTTATTATTTGTTTTTAAATTTCAGTTTAAAATTCATAAACCAAAATATTCTAATGAATTTTTTACCTCCTGTTTTTGGAGTGTTATTTATTTTACTGTTTTATTTTCTTTTAAAAAGGATTAGGGTTGAAAAGGAAGTTTTGTTTTTTGCAACATTAATTTTAATTTTGTCTTCATCATTCATATACAATTTTACAACACTAAACGAAAATATTTTTATTATGGTCTTTATTGCTTTGGGCTTACTCTTATTCGTGTCAGATAACAAGATAATTTCTGTTTTTGGACTTTTAATCCTAATAATAATATCAGTTGGTAATTTAATTTCTTCCATCGTGACTTATATTTTATTAATAATGCTTATAACACAAAGGTCTTTAATATTCGCTTATAAAAGTGAAAAGAGAAAAAGAGCTTTTTTTATAATAACTATACTATTCTTAATGATTTCTATAATTAATTTTTATTCTAGTAAAAATAATTTCTTTAATGGTTATGGTCAAATTTTATTATATTTTTCCGAAGTGAAAATGTCTGATGGGTTCAGCATAATATTAATTATTCTGTCATTAATAGGACTTTTTAATTTGGGAAGTGAAAAGAAATTATTAAAGAATAGTTTTATGGCTTCGATAATTTTGTTAATAATTTTTGGCTCGAACTTCATAGTTTATGCAAATGTAATAATTTGTATTGCTGCTTCATACGGCTTCTTGTGGATTACTAACAGAAATTGGGAATTAAAGAATTTAGAATTGTGGAGCATTATGTTGATTATTTGTGGGATATTTTTTATAGCAATTAGTGTTGATTTAAGAATAGCAAACCAGAGACCAAATCTTGACGATATTGAAGCACTTAATTTTCTAAAAGATTTTGATAGGGGAGTTGTTTTATCTCATCAAGATTACGGTTTTTGGCTTGAACAAATCTCTAAGAAAGACTCATTTGTTAATAACTTAAACGAGATTTATGTTGAGGATCAACTAAAAAAATTATTCCAAAGCACTAACTTATCATTTTCTCTTGAAATGATCGATAAAAACAAAATTAGGTATGTGTTTATAACACCTGATATGAAATCAGGATTGGTGTGGAATAAGGATGATGAAGGTTTGTTGTTCATAATTAAGAATAATGTAAGATTCAAAAATGTTTACAATAAAAACAATTATGAAATTTGGGAGGTATTAAATGAATAGGATTGATTTGCTTGTTTGGATTGCGTATTTTATTTCCTTATATATAGCAATATTTTGGTTTTTGAATGCTCTTGAAATAAAAAAGGAAAGGAAGAATGTTAAAATAAAAGAATGGCCTGAAGTTTCAATAATAATTCCTGCATATAATGAGGAAGATAGCATAGCAAATTGCATAGAATCTGTTCTAAATCTCGATTATGATAAAAAAAAGGTTAAAATCATAGTAGTGAATGATGGTTCAACAGATAAAACAAGAGAGGTTGTTGAACAAATAATTAAGAAAAGAAAAGATAGAAATATAATTTTAATAAACCAAAAGAATTCTGGAAAGGCAAGTGCTTTAAATAACGCATTGAAGATTGTTAAAACAGAATTCTTTGCTTGCTTGGACGCTGATTCTTTTGTAACTAAGAGTGCCCTAAAGAGAATAATAAAAACATTTTATGAGTATGACAATAATCTTGCAATAGTAACCCCTGCTATGAAGATTAAATCCCCAAAAAATCTAATACAAAAACTACAGTATATTGAATATAACATTTCTATGCTACTTCATAGGTTAATGTCAAATTTAAACTCAATATATGTTGCTCCTGGGCCGTTTAGTGTTTACAAAACAAAGATTGTAAAAAAACTTGGAGGTTTTGATGGTTCAACATTAGCAGAGGATCAAGAGATTGCTTATAGGATGCAAAAAAATTTTTATGACATAAAGCAAAGCCCAAAAGCTTTTGTTTATACAAAACCCCCTGATAATTTTAAAGCACTCTACAAACAAAGGAGGAGGTGGTATATTGGCGGCTTTAGTAACATAATCAAATATAGGAAAATGTTCTTAAATCCGAAGTATGGACATTTTGGAATTGTCCAAATGCCCTTTAACTTACTAAATTTCATAATGGCTTTTTTAGGGGTTTTTCTAATAATATATTACATTATTATTCCAATATTAAGATTTTTAAGGAATTTGTATATAATAAAATTTGATGTTTATCCTTTTATTAAGACATTCTTAAAATTTTTAAGCAATCTTAAATTTTCAATAACCTTAATAGATTTAAATGCTTTAAGAATTGTTATATTGTTTGTTCTGCTTGTGATAAGTTTAATTATACTATTTTTTGCATTCAAAAATGCAAATGAGAGTTTAAAAAATAAGAGCACAATACTTGTTTTAATCCCATACTTTTTTGTTTATTATGCTATCTTAAGCTTTGTTTGTGTAATATCTATTCTTGAATTTTTTATCATTAGAAAAAATAAATGGTAAAAAAATACAAAAAATTTAAAATATGTTTGGTAGTATTTCTTATATTTATATAAAATGAAACAAAGAATGCTTAGAAGAAAGGAGCTTTATAAAAGAAAATACTTAATAACAGGAATATTCACAATACTCATATTTTTAGTTGGGTTTTTCTTAGGAATAATTGTTGATAATAAAAGAATTGAGAGCATAAGGACAAAAACAGAATTACAAGAAATAGACCTAATTGACTTACAACTTCAATACGATTATTTAAATAAAATTTTAGGAGAAAACGATAATTGTGAAGTTATGAAGATAGCTCTTGAAAGCGCTGTTAAAAGACGTGGAGAGTCGTTATCAAAGAGTGAAAAATATGGA
>JAWBOW010000054.1:0-4631 GCA_038825775.1 Candidatus Woesearchaeota archaeon
AGTATTTGTAAAAATTAAAGTTGTTTTATGATCTTGAATCAACTCATCTAATAAGCTATAAAGGCTTTTTTGCATCTCAGTTGCATTAGTATCAATCAAATCATTTACAGGAGACAAAACCTTCAAGTCAAACTTTTTGGTGAACTGCACATCAGCCACAAGACAATCTCTTGGCTTATCTTTCTCATAACCAACAAGAAACTTTGCAACTTCTTCTAAAGGAGCAATTGTTGCACTTAAGCCTATTCTCACAGGAACTATTTTGCTTAAAGCCTCTAATCTCTCTAACGAAACTGAAAGATGAACCCCTCTTTTATTGGCTAAAGCATGAATTTCATCCACTATTATAAACTCTACTGCTTTGAAAGCATCTATGAATTTTTTAGAACTTAAAACTATTGCAAGACTTTCTGGAGTTGTAATTAAAATGTGAGGAGCCTTTTTCAACATTTTTTGTTTTTCCTCTGTTGTCGTGTCTCCAGTTCTAACAGCAATCCTTATTCCAAACTCCTTTCCAGCCAGTTTTTCCATTTCCTCAAGAGGTTTTTTAAGATTGACTTCAATGTCGCGGGATAAGGCCTTTAAAGGCGAAACATAAACACAATAAACTTTATTTTCAAGCTCGTATTTTTCAGCCAATGTTATTAAATAGCTTAAAATGGAAGTAAATGCACACAATGTTTTACCAGAACCAGTCGGCGCACTTACAAGGATGTTTTTTCTTTCATGAATTGGAATGATAGCATATTTTTGACTTTCACAAAAAGAGCCAAATTTCTTTCTAAACCAATCCGCTACAACCGGATTTAATGAAGCAAATATTTCTAAATCGTTATTAGGTTTTTCAATATATTTTATCATTTTTAACTCCTTAGCCAATAAAACAGCAAAATAAAAGCATAAATAATATAAATCTTTTGTTTTCTTTTAATTACAAGTTTCCGTAAATTTATTAAATCTAAGAAGATAACAATTTTTATGAGAATAATTGTTTTTGGAGATAGCATAGCTTATGGCGCGTGGGACAAGGAAGGGGGTTGGGTATCTAGGCTAAGAAAATTTTTTGACAAGATAACAATTAATGATCCAGATTTTTACTGTGTTATTTATAATTGCAGCATTTCAGGAAATACAACTAAAGATCTTCTCAAAAGGTTTAAATTCGAAATTGAACAAAGAGTAAAGGAAAACGAAGAAACAACAATTATTTTCGAAATAGGAATTAATGATGCGCAATTTAATTTAAAGAAAAAAACAAATGCAACAAAACCAGAAGAGTTTAGAAGAAATATAAAAAAATTAATAAAAGAAGCTAAGAAATTTTCATCAAAAATAATATTTTTAAGCATAACGCCTATAGATGAAAAAAGAGCCATAGTTGTACCATGGTTGCCAGAAATTTCCTTTAGAAACAAATATATTCAACAATATAATCAAATAATTAAAGAAGAATGTGAAAAAAATAAAGTCTATTTTGTAGATGTTTTTGAACCAATGTTAGAATCAACAAAAAATATTCTTGAAGATGGAATTCACCCTAATGATAGAGGTCACGATTTAATTTACAAAATAGTTAAGAACTTTTTAATTAAAAGCAAAATAATAGAATTTCCTCAATAAACCTTTATACTCTTTTAATATTTTTTATTTTTAATTTTTCTTTTATATAATTCAGAGTTTATAACAAAAGTGTATTTTCCAAGATTGCTTTCAAAACCAGGTTCTGCTATTTTCCAATCTTGATAATCAAATAATTTAGTAGCAACCATAACAACAATTACTGATTTTTCTCCTTCATTTAGTCTTAAATCATAAAGTTTAACGTCACATAAGCTTCCTAAATCAGTGTATTCTTTTTGAAAACTAATTTTTTTACAATAAACAGGCCCATCAATATTAAGATTCCCTGCTTCTAAGGCTTCTTTTTTAGTTCTGCTGTCAGCTGTAGGATCAGGAAAAATCTCAGGATCTAAGGCATTTAAAATATTAACAAGATCCATTCTGTTGATTCCTAACTTGCCTAACACATCAAAAACTATTTTGGCATTTCTTTTTATTATTGTTTCTGCCCTGTCTTCATAGTCCATAGAACATGGAACATAGTTTACTTTGTTATCAGGTTTACTTAAAAAAACAAAAAAATCTTCATACTCAAAACGGCTCTTGGAAGGAGTAACTAAATACACATCAACTTTCTTCAAATTTATGTTTTTTCTCCATAATTCCGGAAAAACAACAAATCTTAAAGATTCTTCATCAGGTCTTTCTACATAGATATTGACTTTTAATGGTTTTTTTGGAACTTTAAAATCTACATAAAAAGAATGACTAGCTATTCTAGAACCTTTTGGTTTTAATGCTTTTTCCATTATAATTTCTAAATTTCCAAGTTCCGACTTTTCATTAGAGCCGGTTTGTCCAAACAATTTTGGCAGCATTATTGTTTCAGCTGTAACCGCTCCAATTCCAACTAGATATTTTAAAAATTCTCTTCTTGTTAGCTCTTTTTTTAAATTCATTTTTTGTCTTAATTTTCGTATTAACGAAAAAAACAACAATCTTTATAAACTTTAAGTCTAAGAAAATAACTATGCCAAAGATTTCAGAAACAAAAGAGAATAAAATAAAAGAAGCCATATTGCATTTACTTTTTGAGCAGTCACCCAAAGCTTTATTTACTTATCATATTGCTCAAGAATTGGCTAGGGATGAAGAATATATAAAGAAGTTAATGCTCGAACTTGAATCAAAAAATATGGTGTTAAGTGTTAAAAAAAATAGCCAAGGCAAAGACTATAGCAGAAGAATAAGATGGCGCCTTTCACCCCATGTTTATGATGCCTACAAAAGGCTCAATTCCAATCCAATTCCAACATTGAGAGAGGAAGATCAATAATGAAAATGTTTTTTAATAAAAATAATAAAGATAAGATTGATAGAGATATGATAAAAAATTCTTTTCAAAAGATGAAAGAACATATACTTTATTTGGAACAAGAAATAATCATATTGAAACAGGAATTAGCTGAAATTAGGCAAATTTTACAATCCATTTTGCAGTCCAACATATATCCAACACACGTCCAACATCCAACACAAGTTCCAACACATAAAATGCAGAATTACGGCTTAAAACAACAAAATTTCCATATTTCCATAGGAAATGAAGGGGTTCCAACAGACAGTCAACACACCAACAACAGACAATTAAATGAATTAAAACGAACTTTTGAAAAGACAGAAACCTCTTCTTTAGCTTCAATTTCTTCGTTCGTCAATAGTCTAAAACAAGAACTTAAAGAAAAATTTCAAAAATTATCAAAACAAGAATTTGTTATTTTTTCAATTCTCTATACTCTCCAAGAAGAAAAAGGTTTTGTTACATATAAAGATATGGCTTCTAGAGCCGGTCTTGCTGAAAGTTCTATTAGAGATTACATCTTAAGACTAGAACACAAAGGAATCCCTATTATTAAAGAGCGGTTAAATAATAAGACAGTTATTCTAAAAATCCCTAAAGAACTTAAAGATATAGCTACTTTAGACAGTCTTTCAAAATTGAAAAATTTATAGAATTTACCATATCAATTAATCTATTATTCGCTATAACGAAAAATTATTCTAAACTTTTATTATGAATTTATTAATTTTTCTTTGATTTTTTAAAATGTCGAATTAAAGCCTAATTCTTTAATTTAAAATTTAAAAACCATATTTAAATCTATTTTAAAACAACATTTTTCTCTCACTTTTCCCTTTAATTTTTTAATTTTCCTCTTTTTTACATCATTTTAAAGCTTTTAACTAACTCTCACTTTTTCTCTTTTTTTGTCTTTCATTCCTCTCCCCTCACCCTTTCTAGTTTTCGGCTAGCCATTTTTCTACTCTCACTTTTCATCTTTTTTAGTAAAATTTCTTTAAGCTTTTCATCAATGTAGTATCTCTTTTTACCATTTTTTTCAATATACTCACTTATCCAACTCTCATTTTTTTGTTTAATGTTATTGATCTGACTTCTCACTGTTGATTTGTCCTTTGCAAGCAAAACTGCTATGTCTTCACAGCTTAATTTTTGATCAGAATTTAATAAAATCCATAAAATTATTTTTTCTTGCTGTGTTAAACCTCTTAAAAAAGCTGTTTGGACAGCTGTGTAGACAGGTGTTTGGACACCTTCCACACCTGTGTGTTTATCCACAGCTGTGGAACTTCGCTTAAAAACTCGAGAAGCAACTCTAGTGTCAAAAAAAGAAACAAACTGTTTTATTCCGTCGATATCTTGCTTAATTTCCATAATTTCATCATAAATTGCTTGAATTTTGTTTTCATGATCGTTATTTTTTTTATGCAAATGTCTAATCCAAGCTGAAATTTTGCTCATATCTTGTTTAACTGACTCAAAAGAACGAGCAATTTTTTCATCATCTTGCTCTTTTTTCTTTCTCCCGAACCAGAGAAAACCCATAAAAATTTTAACAAAAGCGTATTTTTAAATCTTTCGCAAAAAACATCAAATTTATAAACCTCTTTACCATAAAAATGGGATGGCAAAAAAAATTGAAAGTCTAAAAAAATTAGAAGTTTTAAACAAAGCCAAGCAATCAGCATCTTTTTTTAGATCAGAATTCAGA
>JAWBOW010000055.1:0-4358 GCA_038825775.1 Candidatus Woesearchaeota archaeon
ATAGATTTTTAACCTTACGCCTAAAAACAACACCAAAAGAATTTGAAGAAGACAGAAGAAAAAGAATTGCTATGTTCAAATTAAGAAATTTTATAATTTCTCAGGTAAAACTTTCAGAACCTGAAATACAACAATATTTCCAACTTAAAAATCCAAAAACTGAAGAAGAAAAACAAAAACTTTATGATGAACTTCTCCAAGAAAAACAAATTGCAGTTTTAGAAGAATGGTATAAACAGATAAATAATAACCTAAAAATAAAAATCTACATTAAGGATTTATAGAATCTTTTTTTCTTCTCCAAGCCTCTCTTACTAATATAGCTAAGATTACAAATATTGTAAGTAAATATATTCTTGTAAACACAACAACAGGTATTAATTCCTTAGAAACATTCTTTAAAAGTATCACATTCAACCCTTCCTGTAGTAAGTATGAAACAAGTATCACTATCAAAACTAATGGAGTTATATATTTTATTATAAACTTATAAAATTTTGGAAGTTTTATATCAGCACCTACATGCATCTCATCCCAAGCTTTTTCTATACCAAATACCCAAGAAAAAATTATCGATTCAACACAACCAAATAAAACCAAACAAAAAGTTCCACCCCAAAAATCAAGTTCATCTACTACACCATATTTTAACAAAAATACAGATGGTTGACACAAAATAAAAGTAAGTATTCCATAAGCTAAAACAGCATCTTTTTTAGGAATATCAAATTCGTCCTCTAAAAAAGTAATCGTAGGCTGTGCTAAAGAGACAGAAGAAGTAACTCCTGCTAAAAACAAAAGTAAAAACCAAAAGAAAGCAAAAATTGTACCTAAAGGCAGTTGTTTAAATATTAAAGGTATTGTTACAAAACCTAAATCAAAAGCACTTGAGGAAGCAATTTCTACTGCTCTTTGAGGACCTAAAAACGCAAAAGCAGCAGGTATAACAATACTTCCACCCAAAATAACCTCTACAAACTCATTAGTAGCAGCAGATGTTAAACCAGAAAGTATAACATCATCCGTTTTTTTAAGATAACTTGCATAAGTAAGAATCACACCTATACCAACCGATAAAGTAAAAAAAATCTGTCCAGCAGCAGCAAGCCAAACTTTTGGATTAAAAAGTTTACCAAAATCTGGAGTCCATAAAAACTCCAAACCTTTTATAGGATTATTTTGTGGTTCAAATGGGTTTATATTTCCCATAGTTAAAACGCGAATTAAAAGAATCACTGCTAAAAACAAAAGCAAAGGCATAGCCCAATTACAAAACTTTTCTATTCCTTTTTTAATCCCAAAATATATAATAGTTGTATTTATAGCAAAAGTTACAACAAAAAAAATATATGAATATAAACTCTCTCTATACCAACAAAGGAATTCCCTCATCCCTTCTGCTGTATTAAGTAAAACAAATTTTTTTGTGAAACTAAAAAAAGTATAACCTAAAAGCCAAGATTCAATATATGTATAATACATAAATATAACCAAAGGTCCAAAAATACCTATCACACCAAAATATTTTATAAATTTATTTTTTTGCCACATTGTATGAAAAATACCAGGAGCTGTTCCATGGCCAAAACCTCCACCAAATCTTCCAGCAGTCCACTCTATCCACATCAAAGGTAACCCTAAAACAAGAAAAGAAACTATATAAGGTATCATAAAAACACCGCCCCCATTTTTAACCGCCTGCACAGGAAACCTCAAAAAATTACCTAAACCAACAGCAGAACCTGCAACAGCTAAAATTACACCTATCTTTGTCCCCCAAGATTCTCTTTTATTATTCATTAACAAAACCTCCTAACATCAACACATTTTCAATATCTTTTTAACCTCTTTTTTAGAAAGAGTATTTATCTTACCTATAAGTTTTGAAAAATATATAGTTTTTGCTAACTGCTCAACCTTTAAAGTTCTTAAAAAAGCTTTATCTAAATCTTCAGCTATTGTCAACAAACCATGATTTTTTAACAAAAAAGCATTGTAGTTTAATACATATTTTTCAACTTTTTTAACCAAATCTTCCGTATAGAAAGTACCATATTCAACCAAAGGAACTTTTTCTCCTACTAAAAGAACAATCTCTGGTAAAACTGCTTTATTAATCTCAAAACCTACCAAAGATAAAACTACTGAAAATAAAGGATGTGTATGAACCACAGCATTTATATCTCTTCTATTTTTATAAATCATAAGATGTAGTTTGTATTCACCAGAAGGCTCATTTCTACCCTTGATTTTTTTCCCATTTATATCAATTAAAACCAAATCTTCTACTTTTAGTTCAATTTTATTTTTTTGTTTTGGAGTGATAAGTATTTTATCTGAAGAAATTCTACAAGATACATTTCCATCAGTTGCTAACATAAAATCTTTCTGGGCAAGCTCTCTACAAATATCTACTATTTTAATTTTTATCTCTTTAAATCTCATTTAATTGTATGCTTAGATTTTGAAATTTTATACATCCTTAAAAGATAATCAACTAACCCAGACAACAAATATGTAGCAAAAATTAAAAATATAGAAGTTTCTGGATAAGCAAAAAGTAAAAGCACAACCACTAATATCAAAGAAAACAACCTAAATGAAATTCTTTGATTAAGTTTTATATTATTAAATTTCAGATATCTAAATTTTGTAACCATTAAAATAGAAAGTACTAAAATTATAGCTGGCAAAAAATTTAGAATTGTTGGCATTAAAGAAACTAGCAATGTTATATGTCTTTTTGTCAAATAATAATCGGAACTCGAGGTGCTCACTAAAAAAACAATTGAAACAATTACACCAGCAGCTGCCGGTGTCGGCAAACCCTCTATATAAGGAAAGGGTTTAGTTTTATCTTCTTTACTATATGCTATAACATTAAATCTTGCTAATCTTACAGCACCAAAAAATATATATAAAAAGCATATAACTATCCCACCAAAACCATATTTATACATAATCAATTGCCAAATCAAAACCATAGGTGCAATACAGAAAGTTATAATATCAGCTAAAGAGTCCAACTCTATCCCTAAAAAACTTGTAATCTTTTTTGCCCTAGCAACTACACCATCTAACCCGTCTGCCAAAATCCCAAAAATTATAAGCCAAGAAGCTTTTATAAAATCTCCTTTAATACTTAAAATAATAGACCAAAAACCAAAAAACATATTTGAAACGGTAAAAATTGCTGGAAACAAGTATAAAAATGAATTCATTAAAATTCCTAAAATTATTTAATTTTTATCGCAACAACACTTTTTCCTGCAAAAACTTTTTGACCTTTCTCTACTAAAATCCTATATTTATTCTTGGGAAACTCAAAATCTACCTGTGAACCTAACAGAATCACACCAAGTTTTTCACCTTGTTGAACAAAATCATTTTCTTTTACCCAACACACAATTCTTCTTGCTAAAATCCCTGCGATCTGTGTTATTAAAAGTCTATCTTTATCTTCCGTCTCAACTTCTATAATATTTTTCTCGTTTAACTCAGAAGAATCTTTTTTTGCTGCGGGAAGAAATTTTCCTGGTTTATAAACGATACTTTTTATACTACAGTCGATAGGTGCCCTTTGAATATGTACATTGAATATAGACATAAATATTTTTATACAATAAGCGTCCTCTTTCTCTAAAACCTCAAATATTTTCCCATCAGCAGGAGAATACAATACAGTTTTGTCTTTTCTTATTTCTCTTTTAGGATCCCTAAAAAAATTTATCAACAACAAGGTAAGAGTAGAAAAAATTATAACCACCAATAACAAAAATTTATATTTAAAACTTAAAATCCATAGAAGGAAAGAGAAAACAGAAAACAAAAATACTATTTTTCTTCCTTCTTTTACCATAAAAAACTTTAAAGCTTTATGTCTGTTTCATCCAAGGCATCATTTCTCTTAATCTTTTACCCACTTCTTCAATAGGATGTTCATCACCTTTTTTTAACAACTCATTAAACTTATGTCTTCCTGTTTTATTTTCTTTTATCCATTCCCTAGCAAACTTGCCTGTTTGTATCTCTTTTAAAATTTTCTTCATAACCTTTCTTACTTTCTCATTTATAACTCTTGGCCCCCTTGTCAAATCTCCATAACAAGCAGTATTTGACACTCTTCTTCTCATACCAGATATACCATATTGTTGAATCAAATCAGTAATAAGTTTAAGTTCATGTAAAACCTCAAAGTAAGCAATTTCAGGTTGATACCCAGCTTCAACTAAAATCTCAAAACCAGCATAAATTAAAGCACTAACACCTCCACAAAGAACCATCTGTTCACCAAAAAGATCTGTCTCCGTTTCCTCTTTAAATGTTGTTTCTATAACACCTGCTCTTGTAGCACCTAT
>JAWBOW010000056.1:0-4333 GCA_038825775.1 Candidatus Woesearchaeota archaeon
ACTAACAGCCAAACTAGAATCAACAACAACATCACCCAAAACCAAACTACCATTAGTATCATAAACCCTAAAAACAATCCTATCATTAGTATCATCACAAAAAACAAGAACGAATTTGTTTCTTGTTAGTGCTGCTAATGATAGAGAGGTTATTTGATTGTTTGAGAAGGTTACTGTTACTCCAAACACTATTTTTGATTCTAGGAGAATGATAAAAAATAGTTGGATCACAATAAATGTTAGAGTGTTTTTTATTTTGTTCTTAATTTTTTTGCTTTTATTCTTATTTGTTCTTTGCTTGCAGGACATTTAAAATGTATTATTTTTGTTTTGTTTAAAAAAGTTTTTATTATCAAATCTGTTCCAAAAGTTTTTTATTATTCTTTTTTATTTTATTTTTTTATGAATGTTTGTCCTTATTTTAAGGTTTGCGGGGGTTGTGATTTTCAGGATTTAGGTTATGAAATACAAATTAGTAGGAAGAGGTTTTTTCTTTCAAAATTACTTGGGGTTAGTGAAGAAGTTATAAGTGTTTTTTATGATAATCCATATAATTATCGTAATAGGATGGATTTTATTTTTCATGTTAATGGTTTGGGTTTGAGAAAAAGAGGGGATTGGAGTAAGATAGTTGATGTTGATTATTGTAATATTGCTGATGAGAGAATTAATAATTTGTTGAAAGAGGTGAGGGATTTTTTTAAGAATCCTGATTATTTTGATGTTAAAAATCATTCTGGAACTTTAAGGTATGCTGTTATTAGGGTTGCTAATGAATCCAGCATTAGTTTTGTCCTTAATTCTGAATCTTCAAGAATAAGTTTTGCTGTTAATAAAATTAAGGAATTTTCAAGAAATTCTAATGTTAATAATGTTGTTGTTACTTTTGTAAAACCCGACACTGATGTTAGTGTTTCTAATGATTTTTTTGTTGTTAAGGGCTCTGATAAGTTAAGCATTGATCTTATGAACAAAAAATTCTTTTTTTCAGTTCAGGGTTTTTTCCAAAATAATACTTTAATGGCTGAAAAAATGCATTTTTATATTAACGATTTGATTAGAAAGAGTGATTTAAATACCAAAGACGTGGTTCTTTTAGATCTTTATTCTGGTGTTGGAACTTTTGGAATAATAAATTCTGATTTGTTTAAAAAAGTTTTTTTGGTTGAGCTTGATAAGAACTCTTTTAATTCTTCTCTTGAAAATATTAAGTTTAATAATGCTTTTAATGTAAGTGCTTTTAATCTTGATTGTTCAAAAATCAAAAAAATCCCATTAAAAAATAATGAAGATTTCTTTATTATTATGGACCCTCCTCGTTCCGGAGTTAATAACAAAACACTTATTGCTTTAAAAGAACTAAAACCAAGAAAAATTATTTATGTTTCTTGCAATCCAAAAGAACTTTTAAGAGATATTAAAAAATTAAAGGAATACAAGACTAAATCTATTGCATTCTTTGATTTCTTCCCACAAACAAAGCATATGGAAGTTATTGTTGAGTTGGAAAGAAAAATATTATAATTGAATAAGACAATAATGGATTTATAGTGTTTTTTATAATTTTTTAATAAATTTGGTTTAAGACAAAAGACAAAATATTGTTTTTTTATAAAAATTTGTTTTTGAGAGTTGTAAATATCCTAAAAATTTTTTAAATTTTCTAAAAATTTTAATTCTTGTTTTATAATTTTTTGTCAAAAAATTTTATCTTAAATTTACTTTTTTTACTTTTTATTATTTTTCAGCTTCTTTTCAATACTAATGATCCAATCCTTTTTTATCAGGACTTCTTTGTAGTCTCCTTTTACCCTAACAAATTCTCCCTCGTCAAAGTAATAACCCTGAATAACCCTAACAGAATTAGGAGTTTCCTGCCAAACAACCTTAACAAAATCCTTATCCTTAAGCATATTCATTTTATATCACCAAAGTTATACAAAAAATAAAAATAATTTTTAACCTACTAAAGCAGCGAATGTTATATTTCCTTGACAAACACCTTTTAGTCCTGCTGGGATGCTTATTCTCCAATATGTCATTCTTATTGCTTTTAAAGCATCTGTGTCATTTCTTTTTGGAAGGTTGAATGCTGTGACTGTTACAGGGGCTAATGTTAAGGCTGCCATTAAATCATAACTTTGATCTGTTCCTGTTACATTATAATGTTGATTTCCAACCGGTATTGCTGGGAATGGGTTTGGACAGGTCATGTCTGTTCCGTTGAGAGTTAAATCGATTTGAACATTTCCGTGATTAGTAATGTTTTCTATTACTGAACTTGATGATGTTTCAAGTGGTGCCATATTACCATAATCGATTGTTGTGTTTGAAACATTAAGTGCAACTAGTATGTTTATGTTTGTTGTGTTAGTTGAGGAATTATAAGCCCCGTCAAGATCATATGCTGTTACATTGCAAGTCCAAGACGCATTATTAGCATAGTATAATACTTCAAAATAACAATGAAAATTCTTGCTTAGTCCAGAACCAGCGCTAAGAGCACAACTACTGTTAGTATAGTGTGTTTCATTATTATCAGGACTTGTTGGTAACGCAACAAGGTTATCATAAAAAACAGCAGATACACTAGAAATGTCTTGATAACCGTTAGTATCATTTATTGTTCCATTACACTCAACAGGGGTTACTGTTCCTGGTATTAAATCAATGTTTGTTCCAGGAGCATAACCAACCCTATTTACTGTTATTGAAACAATGCTTGGAGCAACATTAGTAACATTAACTCTTGAAATTACTGTTGTTGAATTTACTGCAAAAGTCCTTGGGCTGATGAAGAGCAAAGACGCAAATAAGATAATCAAAATTATCCTTGTCTTCATCGCTTGTTTTGTTTGCAAGCTAAACATGAAAATCACCTTTTATATTAGCTCAACATAAAAGTAATAGGTTGTTGGGCTACCAGCAGTATCGTCTTCTGCTACTAAAATCTGAAAATCATAAGGTTTATTGTTATAACCTGGAGTATTGTAAGAGAATAATGTTACATACAAGAAGGCACTTCCTGCTTTTAAAAGAACCTCTTGGAATTTTGTTGTGCCAGGATCCATTGTTTGAGGAGCATTGTTTATGAATGTTGCTGTTGATCTGCAAGTGTTTTGGTTTATTGGCACGGATCCTACAGAAAATGCCTTGTGAATTTGATAACTGAATGTTTTGTTTATTGTGTCAGAGTTTGATGAAGCGTGATTTAGAGCAGCGTCTTCAGCGTCAATATCTGTTTGTTGTGCACAAGCAACACTTGTCCATGTTGGTGTTGTGGAAGCTCTTGTTGCGTATATCTCTCCAGAATCAGAACTAAAATTCCATTCATAGATCATATAGTTGCTTGAGTCTTGCAGAGCATATTTTCCTGAGATGTTTCCAACATAGGCCTTCCAGCGAAGGTTTTGTTGTGTAAAATTAAGAACCATTGTTGTTATTGTTCCCTTAGGATCGCTTCTTTGAAGTCCTGCTGTTAAATCAGGTCCTGCGTCTGTTGTGTTTGAAACTAATGTTGGTCCTCCAGGCACAGCACTAGCAAAATAAGCATAAAATACTAATAAGAAAAGTATGGCAAGAAACCCTATTATTTTTTTATTTGCCATTCTTCTCACCCTTTGTTGGTTGTTTTTGTTCAATACTGATTATCTTACTTTTTCTTATTAGCACTTCTTTGTAGTCTCCTTTTACCCTAACAAATTCTCCCTCATCAAAGTAATAACCCTGAATAACCCTAACAGAATTAGGAGTTTCCTGCCAAACAACCTTAACAAAATCCTTATCCTTAGGCATTTTTTATCACCTACTTGCTTGCAAAAAAGATTTTGCATGCGATTTTTTGTGAAATTAAAAATAATAAAAATAAAACTTAAAAACAAAATTTTATTGTATCTCAACATAAAAGTAATATGTTGTTGTTGCTGTATCTCCAAAATGGCCGTCTTCTGGAACTATTAATTCAAAATTGTATGTATTTCCATCATAACCGACAGCATACCCTTTTCTTATTATTGCTGTGTAGATTGTTTTGTTATTGGCAATATCATAAAGAAGAATTTCCTTGAAAATTCCTGTGCCTTCCCAAGCGTCATTTACATAAAGATTGGCCTGTCTGCAATTACTCGCAGCTGTTATATGATTTGTTCCAACATAAATATCTCCTGTGAATGTGAGATTAAATGTTTTGTTTATTGAGTCAACATCTTCAGCATCGAATATATTTAAGGAAATTTCTTCTGCTGTTATTACAGAACTATTTGCACAAATTATATTTCCTGTTCCCCAATTTATGGAATTACTTCTTGTAGCATAAACTTCACCAGAAGGGTTT
>JAWBOW010000057.1:0-4192 GCA_038825775.1 Candidatus Woesearchaeota archaeon
GTGGAACTTTTTTTGTAAACAAACTTACAACTATTGTAAATAAAGTTGAAATTGGTAACCCAATAAACAAAGGATCTATATTTTGAACTATAGGACTTTTTGCAAGACTATCCACTTTAAACAAAGCATAACAAAGACCTATAGCCTTTGATTCTTTAATATGGAAAAATAACATCCATATAAGACTTACAATAAGCCCACTAACAAAACAGGATATAGCCGCAGCCTTCGTTATCTTCTTTGAAAATATCGCCCCCACATATATTGGTAAAAAAACAGAGGCACAAAGACCAAAAAACAAAGATGTTCCAATAGCTATAATGGTTGACCCTTTCTCAAAAAAATGAGGGAGATAATATGCAAGTAATGCACTGAGTATAATCGCAAAACCCATTGCTGACTTTGTTACCAATAGAGAATTTTTTGATTTAATATTAAACCCTTTTTCAAGAAAATCTCTACCAAAAGCACTTCCCATTGTATGGAATTGAGAACTCAATGTTGACATTGCCGCTGCAAGAAGAGTTATCATAAATATTGCAGTAAACCAATCTGGCATAGCACTTGAAATATAAAGAGGAATTATATTGTCTGTTTTTTTATCCACTGCTAAAAAAGAAATTTTTCCAAGAGTGTTATAAAAATAAACATTTGTCAGATTTCCTACTAGATAAGCACTTCCAGTAATAACAAGTATAAAAATTCCACCTATAACATTAGCTCTATTTATTTCATGTCCACTTTTAACAGTCATAAATCTTACAACCAGCTGTGGTTGAGCAAGTACTCCAATACCAACACCCATTATTATACTTGAAACAAGCTGCCACCAAAAGACTGAATTAAAAGATGGCATTTTTGTCCACCCCTGATGCCCAACTTGTCCCCAAATCTTTATAGCCTCTGGTGCAAGAGCACTTAAGGATTTATGAGCATTAATAACACCTCCAAGTTTGCTATAGGTAAAAACAAGTAAAATTATCATTCCTATAAACATTATTGTCCCCTGAAAAGCATCTGTATACATAACACCTTTAAGCCCACCCATTATTACATAGATTGAAACAATTGCGACAAAGAACAATAAAGCTGCACCATAAGGTATAGATAAAGCCTGACTCAAAAACTGTGATCCTCCTATTATAACAGAAGCAGTATAAAGAGGCATAAATAAGAAAATAAGAAGTCCTGAACCCAACTGTAAAAATTTTGAATCAAATCTCTTTCCAATAAATTCTGGAAAAGTATGAGCATCAAGGTTGTGCCCCATTTTTCTCGTTCTTATTCCAAAAAAAGCAAAGGCTATAAAAATTCCCACAAAAATGTTCATAAATACAAGCCAGAGTATACCAAAACCATATATAGAAGCAGCGGCACCAAATCCAATAATTGCTGATGTACTGATAAAAGTAGAACCATATGAAATTGCCATTATAACAGGATGAGTCTTTCTCCCTGCAAGTAAAAAATCTGTCGAATCTTTTGTTTGCTTAAAACCAAGATAACCAAGAAAAGCAGTTATAATTAAATAAATAATCACTACAACAATCATAACAACATAATTCATAAGATTTTCTCCCTCTATATAAATAATTCTTACAATTACATTTTAACTTTTTGTGTAAAAGTTGTCAAAATTAATTTCTTTTCAAAACCAAACAATAATAAAAAATATCTTTAGCTAACAAAGCATATTAATTAACATTCGACTATTTGACACTTTTAGCTAAATTATGTAAAATATATATATTAAGTTGGGGCGTTGTGTAATGGTAGCACGACAGACTCTGGATCTGTTTGTGAGGGTTCGACTCCTTCCGCCCCAGCAGTATTATGGCCCTATCGTCTAGCCTGGTCTAGGACACCGCCCTCTCACGGCGGCGACTCGGGTTCAAATCCCGATAGGGCTAATGGAATAAAAGGGGTGTGTTGTTTGAAAAACAACACACCCCTTTCACTTACTGCGACTTGGGTTCAATTCCCGATAGGATTAAAAAAAGAAGGGAATGTTGTTTTTAAAAACACACTTTTTTTGTTACGAATAGGGTTCAAATCACAATAAGAAAATGGATATTTTATTTTTGCAAATAAAAATGTTTTCGCCAACTCAGATTAAAATTCTAATACATTTAAAAAAATGAAAAGGGGTATTTTTTAAAATAACTTTTCCTTTTATGTTTGTGAAGATTTTGGTTAAAATTCCAATAGTGCTAAAAAGGGAGTTGTTTCAAAACAACTCCCTTTTTATTTTTTATTCGTTAGTTAAAACTTATATAAAACTCCTATTAATCCACCACCATAACCATAATAACTACCTTCAAAATTTATAGCAAAGTTATCTGTAATAAAGTAACTTACACCTCCAAGAGAAGCAAAACCAATTCCCCCATAATTATATCCCAAAGAATTCAAATATGCTGCATCGCCAGTATAAGAAGCACTGAAAAATCTTATTCCAAGACCGATATAAAAATCTGTTTTCTTAAGAAAATCCGGGAGATTTTCTATAGCTTTTGGACCGAAATGAAGGGTTGCAAAAGCTCCAGCTCCTATAAGCATAAAACCATAATTTCCACCATAAGCTGTTGTAGACCAGGAATAATATATTCCTCTTGCAGCAACTCCTAAATCAAAAGGAATCTTATTGTCAATCTTAAATTGATAAAAAGTATATTCTACTCCAGGATAAATATCAAAACCTCCCCAGAAAAATGCAAAACCTATACCGAGGTTAACAGCAAGAGTTCCTGGCTTAAAATAACTATCAAGATTTCCTGACACTTCCTTTTTTTCTTCTTTTTTCGTTTCAGTTTTTTTAGTTTCTGTTTTCTTGGTTGTTTCAGTTTTGGTTGTAGTTTTTGCGTCTTCTTTCTTTGTTGTAGCTGAAAAAGCCAACCCAGAAATCAAAAAAATAGCAACAAGACAAACAAGTATTCTTTTCATATTTTTCCTCCTTTTTATTTAAAGAAAAGAACCATACAAAATTTAAAAAATATCATCAAACTATTTTAATCCTTTTTATTTTTTAAGTCAAAAATTATTTTTAATCAAAAATATAAAAAACCTGTTGTTTTGCAAGGCCTTTAAAACCATATTCTTTTATTTTTTCCTGAAACTTTTCCCAGTTATCCCCATAATGAGAGAGAAGCATCTTTGATTTTATTTTTGAAGGCAACTCTTTTATCTCCTCAATTGATGCATGGACTCCCCCAGTATAGAATTGACAGTCATGTATTATCAATTCAAAATCAAAAATCTTATCATATCCTATTATGAGTTCTGGATCATACCTTGTATCACTGGTGAACAAAATCTTATCATCAATAATTATTCCACAACTCCAGAAAGATGTTTCCCAGCTATCAGAATTGTCTGGAATATGCTTTGTCCTGAACATCTTGATATTAAGACTATCAAGATTCACTTCTAAAGTTTCTCGCGGATAATTTGGTAACCATTTAGGCCTTATTACATTAAAAAAATCCGCAAATGTAAGAACAGCTCCAGCTTTTTCTTCACTATACGCACAACCACCCCTTAAAGAAAGATCCCAGAGTAAATGTTGATATGTTTCGTTTATTATCATTGTAGGTTTTTTCTTGGCCATATATCTATTAACAAGAGCTACCTCTTCAAGACCTCCTATATGATCAGCATGAGAATGAGTAATTAAAAGATTTTCAATATCTGTTACCGATAGACCAAGTTCATACAAAGCTTGGGGACATTTTGTTCCACAATCAACCAAAAGGTGAGTGTTTCCTTTAATGATTAAAAGATTTGTCTGAAAGTGTTTTTTTGTAAACGCGCTACCTACACCAACAAAAAATAAAGATAAATACCCCTCATTTTTCAACTCAAGTTTCTTGTCCTTAAATTCTTCTTCTCTCACTTTTGCCTCCATTTCTCATTAAAATACTTATTTTTTTTATTAACTGAGAAATTTTAATTAAATTTTCTTTATTAATTATAAAACTAATGTTTATATTTCAATAAGATAGAAAATTTCACTTATATTATATTAACTATACAAATAATTTGCAAGAAATGGATAGTTAATTTTAATATAAGCAAGTATTCTTTTTTCTATTTGCCTTATTCCTTCTGAAGTGAGAGAATATTTTTTACCAAGTTCTGTGAGGGGGGTTTTTTTATCTGTTGAAAAGCCATATCTTTCTTTTAATATTTCTTT
>JAWBOW010000058.1:0-4083 GCA_038825775.1 Candidatus Woesearchaeota archaeon
CATTAATTTCGTAAATGAATTTTTTGTGCTCATCAGAAATTTTTTGTTCATAATCATTGAAAAAGTGTTTTAAAGAGGAAATTACCAAATTTGGGGCTGTTTGTCCTAAACCACAAAGGGATGTTTGTTTTATTGTCATTGCAAGAATATTAAGGTTTGTTAAATCATTAAAATCAGCTTTATTGTTAATTATCTTGTCAAGAATTTCAAGCATTCTCATAGTTCCTTCCCTGCAAGGAACACACTGGCCGCAACTCTCACTAACAATAAACTTCATCCCATAATAAACTTGTCTAACTATATCTTTATCCTTGTCTAATAAAACCATGCTTCCAGAACCAACAATAGCATCAGCTGATTTTATGCTGTCGTAATCAATCTCTAAATCAAAATGCTCTTTTCCCAAAAAACCACCTGAAGGCCCGCCAAATTGTAATGCTTTAAAGTCATCCTCTTTAACACCAGCTATTCTTATTATTGTTGAAAGTTTTGTGCCAAAAGGAATCTCAATATAACCTGTTCTCAAAGCATCTCCGCTTAAAGAAAACATTTTTGTTCCAGAAGAGTTTTTTGAACCAATACTCTTATACCAGTTTGAGCCCTTATTAATTATTATTGGAATCGTTGCAAGCGTCTCAACATTATTAATGTTTGTTGGCTTATTCCAAAGTCCTTTTTCAGCAGGATAAGGTGGTCTTGGCCTTGGCCTTCCAGCCAATCCTTGAATTGACCTTATAAGTGCTGTTTCTTCTCCACAAACAAAAGCACCAGCACCTAATCTTAACTCAACATCTAATGAAAAATTACTTCCTAAAATGTTCTTTCCCAAGAACTTGTTTTTTCTTGCTTGTTTTAAAGCAATCTTTAATCTCTTAACAGCTAAGGGATATTCAATCCTTGTATAAATAAAGGCCTTTTTTACTTGCAAAGCATAACCAGCAATCAGTATTCCCTCAATAAGAAGATGTGGATTACTTTCTACTAGAACCCTATTCATAAAAGCTCCAGGGTCTCCTTCATCAAAATTACAGATCAAGTATTTTGTTTTTTGTTTTGATTTTGACAAAAACTCCCATTTAAGCCCTGTAAGAAAACCAGCACCACCCCTACCTCTTAATCCAGAATTTTTCACTTCTTGAATTATCTCTTCAGGTTTCATTGAGAGTGCTTTTTTAAGAGCAGAATAACCCGTAAAATTTATGTATTCTTGAATATTCTCAGGATCTATTATTCCGCAAAGTTCAGAAACAATTTTTAATTGGTTTTCATAAAACTCTTCTTTATTGATTTCTTTTAAATTAAGAACATTTTTACCATCATTTCTGCAAGCAAACATTTTATCATGTAGTTTATCATTAAGTATAGAATCAATTATAGAACTAACATCTTCTGGTTTGACTTTTGAAAAGATTATTGTTGCATTATCGTCCTTTTTTATTTCAACAATTGGTTCTTGATAACAACAACCAATACAACCAACCTTCTTTAACAAAAAACCTTCTTTATTCTTGATTAAACTCTTAAATTCATTATAAACTTCCATTGCTCCTGCAGAAATCCCGCAAGATGCTAACCCAACTTTTATAATAATCATTTTTTATTTTCACTCCTTATCTTTTCAACAAAATCTTTTATAACATTTTGGTTTATTTTTGAAACCAAAACACCATCAACTTCCATAACAGGAGCCAAACTACAAGCTCCAAAACAATTAACTGTTTCCAAAGTTATTAAACCATCAGGAGTTGTTTGTCCTGGTTCAATATTCAAATATGATTTTATAAATTCTAAATTATCATAATTCTTCTTAACATAACAAGCGGTTCCTAAGCATAACTTTATTATGTGTTTTCCACGCTTCTTTGTTTTTAACTCATTATAAAAAGTAACTACAGAATAAACCTTGCTTAGAGGTATCCTTAATTCAGAACTTATAATCTGCATGGATTTTTCAGGAACAAAGCCAAAAGTTTCTTGAACTTCTTCAAGAATCATAAGAAGAGGTGTTTTAAACTTTTTGTATTTTTTAATAACGTTAAAAGTAATATTAACTATTTCCTCTTCATTCAAAGCTTGTTTGTTTGTTTCTAACATTATTAAACCCTTTTTGCAAGTTTAAAGTTCTTTCTTAAAATTGTTGTTGGAAAAACAATAATTAGTGCTGTTAATGCAGTTATTAATTGGTTTATTCCAAAAGTTGTCAAAAACAATTTTGGAACAAAACCAAGTTTAAACAAGAATAGTGCTGAAATATAAAGAAAAGATGCTTTAAAAACACTGCTTAAAATTCCTGATAACAAAACATTAATTCTCATTCTAAAATGAAGTGTCTTTGTCAAAAAAACAAGTATGAAATTTCCAACCCAAATAAAAGGGATCATATAAACCAAAAATATTGTGAAAGGACCAAAAAGAATATTTCTTGAAAGGGCTCCCAAAGAAGGCATTATTATTGTTGGAATTGATTTTTTAAAATCCAAGTACAAAGCAGCCTCAAATAACAAAATATTTACAACAACCCCTACAACAAATTGTGGGTGTCCAATAATAAATGGAATCAAAAAAGAACTAAAAGATATTAAGAAAAATGAAATTACATCATAAACCTTGTTAAAATAATAATAGTTCAAATAATCAAAGTTATCTTTAACTTCAAAAGAAAATTCTTCAGTCTTTTTTTTATTCTTTTTTTGCATAATTATCACCTCTATTTTACGAAATGTGAGTTTAAAAAACAAAAATATAATTATTTTAAATATTTTTCTAAAAAACAAAAGATAAAAATATGAAAAGTTTTAAATATGAAGTTAGAAAACTATTTTTTAAGATGTTAGTTTACATACACCCAACAGCATCTGTAAGCAAAGATGCCAAAATAGGAGATGGAACCAAAATTTGGAATTATGCTCAAATTAGAGAGAATTCTGAGATTGGAGAGAATTGTATAATAGCAAGCTATGTTTATATCGATTTTGGAGTAAAAATAGGAAACAATGTTAAAATACAAAACAGGGTTTCTGTTTATCACGGAGTAAAAATTGAAGATGGTGTTTTTATAGGACCGCATGTTTGCTTTACAAACGATAAAGTTCCAAGAGCAGTAAATCCTGATGGGAGTTTAAAAACAGCAGATGATTGGAATGTTTCAGAAACAATAGTCAAGAAAGGCGCTTCAATAGGAGCTCACTCTGTGATTTTGCCAGGAATAACAATTGGAGAGTGGGCTATGATTGGTTCTGGAAGTGTTGTTACAAAAAACATTCCTCCAAATGCCTTAGCATTTGGAAATCCTGCTAAAATAAAAGGTTTTGTTTGTGTTTGTGGAAAAAAATTAGAGCTTGAAAAAATTGAAAAAGAAGTTTTAATGAAGTGTTCTTCTTGCAACAAAGAATACAAAATTAAAAAAGAGGATTATGATTTGATAGAAAAATGAATTATAAAATACAAATTTCAAAACCAAATTTAGGAAACAAAGAATTAAAACTAATTAAAGAGGTTTTTAGTTCTGGAATAATAGTTCAGGGCCCAAAGGTTGAAGAGTTTGAAAAGGAATTCTCAAGTTATATTGGAACGAAGTATGGGATTGCAACTTCAAGTGGAACAACAGCATTGCACACAGCAGCAATTTCAGCCGGAATAAAAGAAGGAGACGAAGTAATTGTTCCAAGCTTTTCTTTCATAGCAACAGCAAATTGTGTTCTTTATTGTGGAGCAAAACCTGTTTTTGCAGACATTAATGAAGAAGATTTTAACATTAGCCCAGATGATATTCAGAAAAAAATTAGTCCTAAAACAAAGGCAATAATTCCAGTTCATCTTTATGGACAACCAGCTGATATGAAAGCAATAATGGATATTGCTCAAGAAAAAGATTTGATTGTTATTGAAGATGCTTGCCAAGCACACGGTGCAGAATTTAATAACAAAAAAGTTGGAAGTTTTGGAATTGGGGTGTTTTCATTTTATGCTACAAAAAACATAACAACTGGAGAAGGAGGAATGATAACAACAGATGATGAAAAAATAAATGAAGTGTCAAGAATGATAAGAAGTCATGGTTCTGTAAAAAGGTATTATCATGAT
>JAWBOW010000059.1:0-4005 GCA_038825775.1 Candidatus Woesearchaeota archaeon
GAGATGGAACAACACTTAAACAGTTCTGTGAATAAAAATAAAAAATATATCAAAAATATTTTTACTTAATATCGAAAAAGGAGTATTCTTTATCAGGAACTATTTCTTCAAACTTAAAATCCTCAACAGAAGCAAGTAAAGGGCCTCTTTTGCACTCCTTTAAGAATGATTCAAGTTTTTTGTCATCAGAACTTTGAGCAATAATCTCTAAAGAACCATCACTTAAATTTCTAGCAAAACCTTTTATGCCATAAAGTTGTGCTTTTTGCCTTGCAAAAAACCTAAAACCAACCCCTTGAACTCTTCCTTTGATTATAATTCTTAATGTTTTCATAAAAAAGGATAATTTTTAATGATTTAAAAAATTTTAGTTAAAATTATTAATTTTAAGTTTTTAAGAACTCTTTTATTTTTTAATTTTTTTTGTAGGTTTTTTATATGTTTATTCTGTACACTATTGTTTATTTTTTTGAGGATTTTTTAAACTTGTTAGTTAATTTTTTATGTGCTACTAAAATTTGTTATTTAATAATTTTTTAACATGCTCTTATTTGCACGATTTAAATAATAACCATCTTAAAGGTTTAGTCCTTATTTTCTTATCATATTTATTTTTGACTTTTAAATTATTTCAAAAATTTTTTTTATTTTTGGAAAGAGTTTTTTTTAAAAACAAAAAAACTAATAATAAGGAATAACCTTCCTGTTGTTTTTTGTTGCTTTTATGCTTAGTTCTTTAATCCTTTCAAAAAACAACCTTTCAATAGTTTCCTTGCTTAAATCAACCATTTTAATCACCAATCATTTTTATAGAAGGAAGCGTTTTTATAGTTTAAACGCGAGAATGTCTAGTGGTGTTTTGTGTATAGTGTCAAATATCAATTATTTTGCCGTTTTTTCCAACATTTATTACTAACGTATTACCAATCTTTTCTTCAATACCTTCTGCTTCGTGCACATGGCTGCAAAGCAGAATATCAGGTTTGAACTCTTCAATTGCTCTTCTAACAGCAGAACTCCCCTTAAAAAATTTTGTAAAATTCTCCATTTTAGAATCTGAGGGGTGAACATGAGTGATCATAACTTTTTTCTCAGCATTTTTTACACCCTCAAAACCTTTTTTTAACAAGTAAAACATCTCGTTATCATCAATTTTAAATAAACCAATATTTGCACCACCAGCACCAAAAAAACCAACATTATTGTAAATAAAATGATAACCATGAAGATTTTTAATTTGATAAACATTTGCTAAGAAATCAATTGTAGAGATTGTTTCATGATTGCCAGGAATTATTAGAACTTCTTTTCCAACTTCCTTAAAAGGGCCTATTAAGTTATTTATTGATTCTTCACTATAAGTTATGTCCCCGCATAAAACTACTAAACTTACATCTTCCTCTTTTGCTTTTTCAGCAAGTTTTCTTACAAGTCCAATATCCCCGTGGATGTCTCCCGAAGCTAGTATTTTCATATTTAAAAAGGATTTTTTTTATTCTTTAAAAATCTTATTAATATTGGTAATATTTGTTTTAAAGATTTTTCAAATAAATAGAATTTACCTGTTTATTATTTTTGGCTCTTTTCCTGTAAGGTCAACTATTGTTGAGGGTTTTCCAACAATCTCTCCTTCATAAATTATAAAATCAACCTCTGCCTTTATCCTTTCATCAAGATTGTTTAGGGAAGTCATATAGTCCTCCCCACTAACATTCACACTAGTGGTTATTATGAGAAGTTCTTCTTCTTGAAAATACTTTGTAAGCCAGTGATCAGGAATTCTAACACCAATTGTTCCTAAGCCGTTATTAACTTCTTTTGGAACAGCATTTGCTTTTTGAAGATTAAATATTAGCGTATAAGGTCCAGGTAGTTTTTTGATCCACTCTTCATGCTCATCTCTTACAACACAATTCTTGTAAATCCATTCTTTTGAAGGCACTATTACTGTAAAAGGCATTGTGGGTCTTTGCTTTATCTCCCTTATCTTATTCACTGCTTTTGGATTTGTTGCTATACAACCAAGCCCATAAATAGTGTCTGTTGGATAAATAAATATTGCTGCCTTTCTAATCATTCTCAAATACTCGTCCTTATTAAGCTCAAACTCTTCTTTAGATAAAATAATCATATTACCCCCAAAATATTGGTAGTTTTTATCACTTTAAAAATGTTTTGTAACAAATTTATTTTTTATTTTTTTTTGTTTAATTTTTTTAGCCCTTCATAACTCCTAAAGGAACCAATTTTGCAACCAAATTACCAATTCCTAATTTGTGAGAAACCATTACAACTTCATCTATGTCCTTATAAACATCAGGAGCTTCTTCTGCAATACCCTTCCAAGAGACACCTTTAACATAAATTCCTTTGTTTCTTAAATTGCTAACAACCTGTTCTCCTCTAAATTGTTTTAAAGCTTGAATTCTTGAGAGGACTCTCCCAGCACCATGAGCAGTGCTTCCAAAACTTATCTCCTCTGCTTTTTTAGTTCCAACTAACAAGTAGGATGAAGTTCCCATGCTTCCAGGAATTATTACCGGCTGTCCATAATCCCTATAAATTTCTGGTATTTCCTTTCTTCCAGGACCAAAACTACGAGTTGCTCCTTTTCTATGAACAACAACCTTTTTTAAATCACCATCAATAGAATGTTCTTCAACCTTTGCAATATTATGACAAACATCATAAACTTGTTTTATTTCAACATTGCCAAACAATTCTTTAAAAGCTTCCCTAACATAAAAAGCAATCATTTGCCTGTTAGCAAATGCAAAATTAACAGCAGAACACATTGCCTTAAAATATTTTTGGCCAAGATCAGAGTTAAAAGGAGCATTAACAAGCTCTTTATCAGGAAGCCCTTTCGAGCCAAGCTTTTCATCAAACAACTCAATATAATCAGATGCTATTTGGTGTCCTAAACCACGAGAGCCACAATGAATCATTATCGTTATTTGATTCTTTTTAATTCCAAAAACATCAGCAATCTTTTCGTCATAAACTTCTTTTACCAATTGAACTTCTAAGAAGTGATTTCCACTTCCCAAAGTTCCAAGCTGGTTTTTTCCCCTAGAAAGTGCTTTTTCTGATACAAAATCAGGATTAGATTCTTTCATACGACCATACTCTTCTGTCGCTTCCAAATCCTCCTTAAAAGCATAACCTTTGTTTAAACACCACTCAGAACCTTTTAAAAGAACTTCTCGAAGTTCATCCTTACTTAATTTTAAACCACCACCCTCGCCAACACCAGCAGGAACTTTTGAGAATATCTTATCAACGATTTTTGGAATTTTATCCTTAACATCATCATAATCAAGATTTGTTCTTAAAAGCCGAACACCACAATTAATGTCATAACCAACACCACCAGGACTTATTATTCCTTCATTAATATCAAAAGCACCAACACCACCAATTGGAAAGCCATAACCCTCGTGAGCATCAGGCATTACAATAGCATTCTTTACAATACCTTTAAGGGTTGCAACATTAACTAATTGTTGAAGTGTTTTGTCTTCTTGAATCTTTTTTAAAAGTTTTTCAGAACTATAAATTATTGCAGGAACCCTCATAGAACCACGCTTTTCAATCATCCAAGTGTAATCATTAATTTTTTTTATTTCAAAATTCATCTTAACCACCTTAAATAATAGTTGTCTAATAATGTTTAAAAATATTTTGAATTAAAAAATAAAGATTACTAAGAGTAGGCAAAGATTTTAATATTTTAAATTTTCTTATTAGTTAAAAATGAATTTAAGAAATTTAGAGCAAAGAATAAAAATCAACCCTGAAAGGGAAGAAAAAAGAATACTGGATTTTATAAATAATTATCTTAAAATTCTAAACAGAGAAATAATAGTTTTAGGAGTTAGTGGTGGCTTGGATTCTTCTGTAGTTTTAAAACTTTGCAGCAAAGTTATTGATAACAAAAAGATTTTAGCATTAATAATGCCTGACAAAGACACGAATAAAAAACATTTGAGAGACGCTTTAAAA
>JAWBOW010000060.1:0-3986 GCA_038825775.1 Candidatus Woesearchaeota archaeon
CAATCTTCACGAGTTTTAAGATAGCATCGCCATCAAATTCTTTGTCTTCAAGTTTTCCTCTTATTCCTTCTAAGATCACTTCTTTTTTATTAACAATGCAAGAATACTCTTTTCCAATAATTAACTCCTCCTTTCTCATAATTATTTTTTAATTTAATATTTTGTTTAGTTCTTCTAAAACTTTTTTATTGGTTTTCTTAAAACAAAAATTTTTTTTCTTATTAAAAAATCTTTTGAAAAGCTCTTCAAAAGAAGGTGTGAATCTTTTATTTTTAATAAGTTTTTTTATTTCTTTTATTGTGCAAAACTTTATGCTTTGAATTTCCTCTTTGTTTATTCTTATTTTCTTTTTATCATTCTCTCCTATAAATCCTATAAACAACATACACATGTTTTTTAATCTTTTCACCTTTAATTTCATTATTGGATAAATCTTTGTTTTTATGCCAAGTTCTTCTTTTAGTTCTCTAAGAGCTGCTCTTGAATAACTTTCTCCAAAATCAACATGTCCTGAAGCAGAACTCTCATAAAAACCAGGGTATAATCTTAAATTGTTGCTTCTCTTCTGAATTAGCATTTTATTTTTATAGAAAATCCAAACATGTATTACTCTTGTGAAAAATTTATTTTTTTTATTATATATTTCTTCCCAATTTGCTGCCTTTATTACTTTATCATTATTATCAACAAGATAAAGTTTTTTGTATTTCTTTATAGTTTCCATTTGCTATGACCCCATTGAATTAACAAATCAATCTCATTAACTTGTGGAATATCACAAGCCCCAAAACAAGAACCAGCCCAAATAAAAACCTTTACTCTTTTATTAGTTTTTTCTTCAATAAAATCCTGTATTTCTTCAGCTTTTGGCTTTAAGCCATCAGGTAATTGTATAAGAATATTTTTTGCTTTAGTTCTTTTTATTTCTTTAATTACCTTATCCAATTCTAGGTCAAAATCTTCATCACTATTTTCTAATCTTGTATTTTTTATATTTTTCTTGCAAACCATTAAAAAAAAGAATTAAAAAAGGTTTATAAAATTAATTGTTTTTAATAATCAGGATAGTATATTTTTTGCCAATTCTGATCATTAATTAAGTCCTCAATATTTTTATATTCAACTAATTTTGGAACCCAATAAGTTTTTCCTGCAATTATGTGTTCATTCTTTCCTAAATTATTTAAATACCTAAAGAGATTATACCACTCAGATCTGTTTTCACCTTGTTTTTCGTAAACATTTATTCCATTATTCAATAATAGTTGTTCTATAGTATCTCCTTTCTTAGCAACAACCTGCTCTAAACTAAAAATTCTATTATCTTTTTCGTCAATTTTTATGTATTTCTCAATATTATCTTGATTGTTTTGATTAGGTATTTGAAGTTCATAAAAACTTTTTGCATCATCCCAGTTTTTCTTTAATTGATCGAAACAAGCTTTTCCTCCTTTATAAACACCGTATATTAATCCACCAATTACTGCCATAGTTAAAAATACTTTTTTAGTTTTGTTCATCTTATCACCCTAAATTAAAAAATCCATAAGATAATCAGAGTTAGATTTTAAGCTTTTATACACTCTTACCTCGTTTTGCTTTACAAAAGAGAGCTTTTCTTCAAGCAGATTTTCATTTTTTATCTTTCTCATAAAACCACCTCTTTTCAGGTTATTGTTACTACTAAATGATTACCACTATATAAATCTTTCGGTTTTGTAACCACTAATTAGTTACTAAAAATGAAAATTTAAAAATTTTAAATAAAAAATAAGAAATAAATGAAAATTTTAGAATACTTTTAAGGGTTTTTACACCTTTGTAAAATCAAGAAATTTACAAAAATTGATTTTCTTTTTAATTATGTTGCAACAATAACTTGGTTTTCCTTAAAATCAATAACAACTAAATATTCTCCCTTTGTTATGTTAAAACTCCTAACATTGCAAGAAAAATAAGGATAAAAGTAAAAATCCCCGACCCTGAAGATGTTCTTTTTTGAATCATAACTTATGCTATAATCAGTAATCAAATTATAAGTTTCCTTTGTTCTTGTATGGCAAACCTTTTTTATCCTTCCATAAAAAGATGGAATATTGCCTGTATAGATTGTGAAGGAAGCCCTTGCTTGGTGTATTTCTGGCAAACTACCATTAGTTATTGGGTGAGTTGTATTGTATTTTATTGTTGATGTCAAAGTTGTTGTTATTGTCCTCTCAGAAAACTCAGGATAATTCTTTATTCCTAAATTAAACACCTTTCCATTCTCTAAATCAGTTATTTTCAAACTATACATGTAATTAAAGTTCTCAACACAATAAAGTTCTTGATTATTATTGTTCAGTTGTTCAAGTTTTACATAGTCGAGAACAGATTGTATTGGAAGCTGCCATTTTGTAGAATAATTTCCGATGCTAATGCAATGACTTCCTAACAAAGACAGCATTGTGTTTTCCAAATCATAATATGCTGAGAATTGTTCTTCCTGAATCTTAACCCCAACATTTCCTTGAATAACAGTATAAAGAATTAAAAAAACCAATATTACAATAAATATCCCAAACATTGATTTTATTGTGAGTTCAGAATCCCCTTTTTTAAATAAACCTCTCAAAAGATATTTTTTCATAATACAAAAAAATTATTTTTTATTTTTGTTCCTGCAAGTTTTCAACCTTTTCTTGGATAAAACTCTTTGGCTTTCTCTTGAATATTGCGATTAAAACCAAAACCAAAACTAACAAAACAAAAATTAATGATATAAAAAACCAAATATTTAGATTATTTTCTTGCTTTTCTACACCTTTTGGAGCAATATTTTCATTTTTAGGACAGTCAGGATCTTCTCCTTGCTTGCAATCAATATCACAAACCCCATCTTTGACTTTATCACAATAACCATCTTTGCTGCCAGAAGGACAATCCTCAGGACAATTCTTGTAAGATTCTTGAGAATCACAAATCTTATTTCCACAAAGCTTTTCCTCTCTCAACTCAGGAACTTCTGGCTTTTCAACAGGAGTTTCCTCAGGAAGTTTTTCCTCTGTTTCATTACTTTTTTCTTCAGGTTCGGGACAATCTTCAGGACAGCTTTCATACGTTTCTCCTAAAACACACTTTCCATCACCACACAAACCTTCCTCTAATTTTAAACTCATTAATTCAGTAACTTCAACTTCTGTTCCATTAGGTAAAACACAAAACCCGCATTCTTCTGTTAAAAAACCTACACATTTTTCAGGATCATCTACTGTTTTAATTTGATAACCTTCTCTTACACAATAACTATACTCTTGAGCAACTTTTCCTTTTAAGAAATCCCAATCAATAACTCTTTGTCCATTTGGTAACTCGCAAAGTCCTTCTTCTATTAAATATCTATATCCTAATGCTTCACAATAAACTGCAGCAGGATTTAGCATTCCAAAACAATTTTTTAAAAACAAAACTGCAAACAAAAAACCAAAAAATAAAACTTTATTGTTCATTTTTAACTCACCTTTCTAACATTTTTTACAGCAATTGTATAATATATCAAATCTCCAGCAGGACTATTGTAAGGAAGTTTTCCATAACCATTCTCTCCAAAGTTACGACCCCAACTATTCTTTATAATCCACACTTTTTTTTCATCATCATAACCAACAAGAACAATTGCATGAGCACCATTCCAACCAGTACTTGTAGGAAAATGCAAGCTTGCAGTGATTAAAGGCCCATTACAAACAAGGGCTCTTTTTATTTTTTCAGGATACGCTTTTACATAAGGACCGGCATTATAACTATAGAATTCATTAGAAATAATTTCATAACTTTCAAATGTATACATTCTGCTTTTATAATCACTGCACAAGTCACAAGTGCAAGGTTTAGCACACCTGTTATTACAACTGCAAGAACTTGAACAAGGGCGAGTACCACAATAACCTGATTGATAGTTCATACAACTCTCTTCAACTACTCCTCCTATACCTAAACTTTTTATA
>JAWBOW010000061.1:0-3943 GCA_038825775.1 Candidatus Woesearchaeota archaeon
GACCAGGATTTGCCTTAAATGATGCGGTTGATCTCTCTTAAAAAATGAGTTTGATCTGCTTCGGAAAAACGACCAAAAACATTTATTAATGGACGAATATCATATTGATGCTGTTCCTTTTTCTCATCCGGATCTTCCTGAATGGCGTGATGATTATCATCATTTTATCGGCGCCTCAATTATTCACAAAAAAACTAATTTAGAAATCTGCGGGATTATTGATGATTTATGGATAAATTCCAAAGGTGAACTTTATATTGTTGATTACAAAGCAATTAGTACTTCAAAAAAAAATAACTCTTGAAGATGAATATAAGCAAGATTATAAAAAGCAGGTTGAGTGGTATCAGTGGATTTTTCGGCAAAAAGGATTTAAAGTTTCAAATACTGCCTATTTTGTTTTTTGCTAACGGCCTAAAGGGAGAGCGGATATTTGACGGTAAACTTGAGTTTAAGCTTGAAATAATTCCTCATGAAGGAAGTGATTTGTGGGTTGAAGGTGTAATTTATAAAATTAAAGAGACTTTAGAATCAAACCAAATACCAGAATCAAACCTTGAGTGTCATTATTGTAAATATAGATTTTTAATAAATCAGTATGAAAAATAATCAAAAAATTGAGATCATAAAAAATGCCAAACCAAAATAAAATAAGAAAAAAATAAACTTATAAAATAAAAAACTAATTAAATGGGTAAAAAAATTAGAATTAAATCTGATTTAAAATTAGCAAAACCTCATGCTAAAGGTGCTATTGTAGAATTAGTTCAGCCCGTTATTCATGAATTAGGGATGATATATGTTGGCCACCCTTATTATTGGGGTATGCATGCAAGATATGCCAATAATGGTTATAAACGCCTAAAAAAATACATTGATCTTATATTACAAAAACCACCTAATGAAGCAAATGTAAGATTAGTTCAGGATTTTCAGTTAATAAACAAAGTTTATAAGGCTACTTGTGATTTAATAATTCATAGTTATTTAACTTATGAACATTTTTCTTTATTTGTTTTAACATCGATTTATTTAAATGTTAGTGCGAGTGAAAAGGATAAAAAGAAGTTCGCTGAACTTGAACAAAAAGAGCTAAAAGAAAAACTTAAACATATTTTAACGGAAATAATAAAAAAACCTGAATTAGTAAATTCATCAGGTTATTCGATGTTGTTTCAGGAACTAGAGCAAACAAGACATGCTATTAATCACCCTAAAAATGAAAATATTTATAACTGTGAAAAGAATGCTTGGGATAAGGTTCCGCTGGCATGGGGGATGAGCGGTAAGGCTCTTAAATTTTTTGAAGAATCTACAAAACTATTTAATGAGATGTATAAATCGTGGAAAACGATTGAAAAGAAATATTCTAAACCTGGAATACTTATAGGAGTTCAAAGAGGAATAAAGTCATTGCATACGTCTTTTATTAAAAAGAGGGGACAATAATTTACTAGTTATATTTTTTTATTTGTGTTATTTGTTTTTATTTGATAATTTCTTGTATAGAACTTTTTTAAATTATATAAAAAAAGTTATAATTCATTATATGCCTACACTTATGAAACACAAATTGAATAAGCTTAATATCGTTTTTATTTCCGTTTGGGTCATCACACTTATTTTTCTCGCTTATATACTTTTTGTTAAAAAATCTCAACAGAAAAATACTTTTTATACCATAAAACATGAGGCAAAAACAAAAGAACAAAAATATAATGATCTCAATAAAATTGCCATTTCCGCACAACTTAATTACGTAAAACAGTTCTTGGGAGAACCAGCATTCAAAAATTTCCAAGATAATCAGACAACCGCATATATTTTTGTCGATCCAGATTACTATGTTGAACTTATTACTGACAATAATGAAAACATCATTGCCTTACGCTATCACCTCACGCAATATCAGATTTCAGCCGACTCTTTCTCTTTATGGAATCAAAGTCCAGTTGGGAAAAACAGTTTATTACCAAAAAAATGAACAGCCAACAGACTGTGTTTCAGTATTAGGTAACACTGCCCCGTCATTTTATTATGAAAAATATAATGGATGGAATGGCAGTGGTTATCAAGATTATGCTTTTGCTTATAATGATGCGGGTTTTCGAGAAGGCAGCGAAATTCTTTTATCAACCGGCCCAAACGAAAAAGGACAATACGTCATAAAAAAAGGTATGCATTGTATGCTTCCTTCAGATGATGCAAGGAAAAAATATGTTTTTAATACATTTGTGGTAGGCAATTTAGATTTAATTAAAGCGGGAGTTAACCGTAGACAAGTTTGGATGTTAGAATAAATGTATAAATTTTTTAAAAATATAATATTTTTTATTTTAGTTTTTTCTTTTGGTTTTGTATCTTCCTTATTAATAATAAAAATAAAAAACAAAAATACAGAAGTTAATAAATCAAACCAATTAAAACCTCTTAATTTTCTAGTAACTTTTGAGACAAACAAGGGAAAAATCTATATTTTGATTGCTCAAGAATTTGTTTCTTTTCAGCCGTTTGATATTTCCAATTATCCTTTTAAGGATATTTTGATAACAAAGGACAAATACCCTAAACTATTTCAACAAGGTATCGCCCAGTGGAGTTTGATTAGTGTTGAAAAACAAGAAACAGAAAAAGAAATTCTTATAATACTTACCAACAAACAACCTAGTCATGGAGCATATGCGCCTGTTTATTCTTTGATTGTTAATCCAATAACTGGTGAAATAAAAGAAAATATCAAATAAAATACTCTTTTTTTAATGTCCCAAATGTCCCATTTAGCCTTGATTATAGGACTAATTTCTTAAAATTTGATACAATAGATTAAGATTGTATTAAAAGTTATGTTTTGAGGCTATAAGGATTAATTTGTTCCAGACGCCTTTGCTCCGCGTGTTTTTTTTATTATGAAGTTTAAACTTGAGATTTCAGCTGGAGGAATTGTCTTTAGAAGACACTTATCCTCTGGAACAATTAAAACCGAATGGCTTGTAGTTCAGCATTCAGGTCATAAAGGCTGGGTTTTCCCGAAAGGTTTGGTGGGTGATAAAAAGAAAGGGGAGCAAATGGAAGAGGCGGCTTTGAGAGAGGTTGAGGAAGAAGGCGGAGTAAAAGCGAAAATTGTCTATGATACGCCAGTTAAAGTTGAGTACCGGTATCGATTTGAGGATTTTCTGGTAAAAAAAATTGTTTATTATTTTCTGATGGAATATGTAAGTGGTGATCCAGCTAATCATGATTGGGAGGTTTTACAAGCGAAGTTTCTCCCAAAGGCGGAGGTGAAAAAAATTCTTACCTACCCTTCTGATAGAGATGCTTTTGAAAAAATTTTAAAAGTTTTTAGAGAGTTTTTAACCAATCAATAATTTTAGGTACCTCTTCAAGAGTATCTAATTTTTTAATTTCATTTAGACTAAACCAACCATAATCTGAGGCTTCGCTATTAATTTTGATTGAGCAATTTTGATTTTTTAACTGACAAAGAAAGACAAAAAAGATTCCGTGAAAATTATCTCTAGGTAAGATCAATTCAAGGGTTAAGGGTTTTTTTGTTATTATTTGAACCTTACAGTTTATTTCTTCTTTAATTTCCCGAAGTAATGCCTCTTTTAAGGTTTCGCCAAACTCAATTGTTCCCCCTGGAAACTGCCACTTGTTCCATTTTGTCTTAGAAGATCTTCTTTTTGTTAACAGAAATTTATTGTTTTTTTTTATAACACCAATGACAACGAGAGAGATTCTTTTCATGATTTGTTTTTTGTCCTAGGGTATTCGTTATTAAATTATAACTAAAACAAAGAAACAAAACAGTATCTAAAAAAGTAAAGGGAGCGGTGGATGGGATTTGAACCCACGGCCTTCTCCTTGGCAAGGAGACGTTCTACCACTGAACTACCACCGCAAATTCTACAATTTTGATCGGTTGGTTATTATTTTATCAAAA
>JAWBOW010000062.1:0-3786 GCA_038825775.1 Candidatus Woesearchaeota archaeon
ATAATTTCTTTTTGTAGTTGTGTTCTTTCTTGTGCTATTTCTATGTCTCTTAGTCTTAGTCTTTCGTATACTTGTCTTAATTCTTCTCTTAAACTTCTTAATTCTTTTTCTTTTTCTTCTGTTTGTTCTTTTGTTTTTTGTAGTTCTTTTTGTAGTTGTGTTCTTTCTTGTGCTATTTCTATGTCTCTTAGTCTTAGTCTTTCGTATACTTGTCTTAATTCTTCTCTTAAACTTCTTAATTCTTTTTCTTTTTCTTCTAAACCAGGCTTTTGCTTTTTAATTTCCTCTTTCATAATATTAACTTTCTCTTTTAATTCTGACAAAAGTTTATTTTGTTCTTTAACAAGTTTTTCCTTATCTTCTAAAATTTTGTAAATATCAAGCTTAAGTTCTTTTTTTACTTTAAAAGGTTTATTACAAAATTCATCAATTGGCTCAACAACTTTATCCCAAATCAAATTGTTTTTAACATAATTATCTATATTTTTTTTAATCCTAACAACTTCTTCTTTATTTTCTAAAAGATAAATAATTTTATCAGCCAAATCTTTTTCATCACCTTCTTTTACAACAAAACCCAAACCATTTTTTCTAATTTCCTCACCTAAAACATCACCTTCACTACAAATCACTGGAATTCTTCCATAAAGCATATCAGTAACTCTCGTCCTAAAGGCCAAATCATTTTCATAACCTTTTTTATAAGTTGAAATTCCAAATTCTGCTTCAAAATAAATTGATTCTCTTTTATCGTATGGAAGCCAATCAGTAAAGAAAACATTTTTATTAAGAAGTCCTAATTTTTTAGCTAGTTTCTCTGCTTTTTTAAATCCCTTATAGGTTAATGACTTGCTTGATCTCTTACTAAAAGCACCAACAAATACCAAAACAACATCAGAATATTTTTTACTTATAATTTTCATAGCTTTGATCGGTGTTTCAGCATCAAACCAAGGCATTATTCCAGAAGGCCAAATTATAATTCTTTTATTTTCAGGAACAACAACTCCTTTTATAACCGGACCCTTATATTCTGGTTCTTTATCAGGAACCCCGTAAGGAACTATTTTTATAAAATCATGAAAATAAGTTTTAGGATTTATTATTCCAAGAGATGTAAGTAAGCCCATATAATAATATCTTTGTCTTTCAGAGGCCACCAAGTATAAATCACCATGCTTTAAAATTCTAGTATCGGGAATAAATCTGTCCCTAATAAAAGCGTTCATTAAATGAGGAGTTATTTTTTTAAAATTCATTGAAAAGAAAACAGATTGCTCTATTAGTAAAGGAGCATAAACATCTATTATTAATGGAATTTTACTAACAGCATCCAAAAAAGAAGGTTCAGAATCCCAAATTTGGCAATAAGCAACATCAAAATTCTTTTTTAAATTATTCAATAATTTTGAATTTCTTGGAACAAATCTCACTCCTTCTATGATCTCCTCATCTTTTCTATCTGGCTCTGCAATTACCACTTCATGTCCTTTTTTCTTTAAGGCTTTGGCTATTTCAAAAACCCTAATTGTTGGACCAAAAGCGATTCCACTAACAAAAACTTTAGTATATGCAAACAATATAACTTTTGACATTTACTATGATAAAGTAGTCCTTAGTTTAAAAAACTTTTGTTTACTAATGAAATTTAATTAAAAATCAGCTTAAAACAAAAAATTTATAAACAGAATAAATAAAAACTTTTTTAATGAGTAACTTTTTTAATGATTTTGTATCTTATGCAACAAGAAGCAAGAGATTTTGGTTATTACCTTTAATAATACTTTTGATATTAATTGCAATATTCATAATTTTAAATTCAACATTACCAGTTCCTGTATTCTTTTATCCAGTAATTTAGGGTGGTTAAGTTGAAAATAAAAAAATTAAAAGAGATTACAATAAACGCTTTTAATTTTATAATATTATTAATTGTTTATTTCACAGGAGTTTTTTTAAGCTATTTAATATGGCAACTTTATTCAAAATTTAAAAATTCAAATAAAAATAATAAAACTTACTGGCAAAAACCAGAACAAATAACAGATTTAACAACACAATACTAGTGATGAAAAATGTATGTTTTGGGAATATCTTGTTGGTATCATGATTCAGCAGCAGCACTTTTAAAAGACGGACAAATAATCGCTGCGGCTTTAGAAGAAAGATTCACAAGAAAAAAACATGACAATTCATTTCCAAAAAATGCAATAAACTTTTGCTTAGAACATGAAGGACTAAAAAAAGAGCAAGTTGATTACATTGTTTTTTATGAGAAACCATTAAAAAAATTTGAGAGGATTCTTGATATGATCGTTCAGTCATTTCCAAGATCATACATGCAATTTTACACTTCAGTTCCTGTTTGGATTAATGAGAGATTAAAGTTAAGAAGGATTTTAAAAAAGATGGGTTTTAAATCAAAAGTGTTTTTTGTGGATCATCATTTAAGTCATGCAGGAGCAGCATTTCTTTGTTCTCCATACAAAACAGCAGCAATAATTACAATAGATGGTGTTGGTGAATATTCTACAACAAGGATTTCCTTGGGAAAAGAAAACAAAATAATACCAATAAAAGAAATACAATTTCCACACTCCATTGGACTTTTATATTCTACAATTACTTCTTTTCTGGGATTTGAAGTTAACGAAGGCGAGTTTAAAGTAATGGGGTTGGCACCTTATGGCAAACCAACTTATTATGAAAAACTAAAAAAGATAATAGATATAAAAGAGGACGGAAGTTTTAAACTAAACATGAAATATTTTGCTTACACTTATTCTGAAATAATGTTTAGCAAAGAATTCATAAAACTATTCGGAAAGCCAAGAAAACCAGGAACAGAGATAACAGAAAGAGATAAAGACCTAGCAGCTTCTTTGCAAAAAATTTTAGAAGAGGTCTTAATAAAAATTTCAAAACATGCTAAAGAAATAACAGGAGAAGAAAATCTTTGCATGGCAGGAGGAGTTGCTTTAAACTCAGTAGCAAATGGAGTTTTATTGAAGGAAAAAATATTTGAAAATATATTTGTACAGCCAGCATCAACAGACGCTGGCTCAGCAATTGGAGCAGCACTTTATTTTTATAATTGTTATTTGAACAAACAAAGAGTTTATATTATGAGAATAGATTATTTAGGACCAGAATATAATAATGATCAAATAATAAAATATCTGCAAGAATATAATGAAAAAATAAATTATGAACTTCTAGATAATAAAAAATTATTGAAAAAAACAGCAAAACTTTTAGCAGAAAACAAAATAATAGGATGGTTTCAGGGAAGAATGGAATTTGGACCAAGAGCACTTGGTAATAGATCAATATTAGCAAACCCGAACAAAAAAGAAATGAAAGACATACTGAATGAAAGAGTAAAACATAGAGAAAGTTTCAGACCATTCGCACCAACAGTTTTAGAAGAATACGCAAATGATTATTTTGAAATAAATAATAAAAACAAAAAATGGCCTTTCATGCTCTTTGTTTTTTCAGTGAGAAAAAACAAGCAAAAAATAATTCCAGCAGTGACACATGTTGATGGAACAGCAAGAATACAAACAGTATCAAAAGAAGAAAACCCTCTTTATTATGATTTAATAAAGGAGTTTTACAAAATAACAAAAATTCCTGTGGTTTTAAATACTTCCTTCAATGTAAGGGGAGAGCCAATAGTAATGAGTCCAAAAGATGCTTTGGAAACCTTTTTAAAAACAGGAATAGATTATTTAGTTATTGGGAACTATTTTATTAGCAAAAAATAATTTTTTGGGGGGTTTG
>JAWBOW010000063.1:0-3755 GCA_038825775.1 Candidatus Woesearchaeota archaeon
TTTGATTATAAAACTTGGAAAATCTATTTTTTTATTATGAAAATAACCAAAAATTGTTGATGCTCTAATAATTAGATTTTTATCTGATTTTTTAACAATATCTTCTGCGATCATCTTTGAAAAACCATAATAATTTATTGGATTTCTAATACTTTCTTCTCTATAATTTCCTCTTAGCCCGTCAAAAACAAAATCTGTTGATAAAAAAACAAGCTTTATTTTTTGTTTATAGCAAATTTCTTGCAAGAATTCTGTTCCAATAACATTCACTCTAAAGCATTCTTCTTTATTCTCTTCACAATAATCAACATTAGTTAAAGCCGCTGCATGAATAACTAATTCAGGATTTTTTCTTTTAAAAAATTTTTTTAATAAATTATAATTTGTGATATCAATTTGTTCGTGATACAAAGGAACAACCTCAAAGCCTTTAGAGATTAATTCTGAATAAATTTTTGTTCCTAAAAAACCTGAAGCACCAGTTAGTAATACTTTCATAAAAAAACAAAATTTATTTGTTATATTTAAATCTTTCAAAAATCAGTATTTTAAGATTTCTTTAAAACTTTTTATTTTTTCTCTTGTTAAAACTCCTAATAAGAACAATAAAAGAATATAGGTGCTTCCTGAAATCAAAAGCATTATTATACCTTTTAAAATAACATTATTTGTTACAATTAATTTTCTTAAAACAATATTAACAAATAAAAAAATTATCGAAGCTAAGAATACTTTTGCTTGAGTTAGAAGATTCACTTTTATTTTATAAGTTTTATTTAAAAATTTTGTTGTTAGAACACCCATCACTAAAAAGCTTATTCCTGTTGTTAAAGCTGCTCCATTATAGCCGTATTTTGGTATTAACAAGATATCCCCAATAAAATTAATGAAGGCGCCATAATATAGAATTTTTGCTCTTTCTTTTGGTTTTCCGATCCCTGTTATCACGGAAAATCCCAAGCTTCTTAAAGGTATGAATATGAAAAAAGCAGAAAGTATTCTTAATGCTGTTGATGCTTCAACATAGTTAATTCCAAAAAATATTTTTATTACTAAGTCAGCAAAAATAATAAATGTTATTGCTAAGGGGAGTGTGAACAACAAAAAGTTATTGTAAAAGAAATTAATAATGTTTCTTATTCCATTATGATCTTTATTATGGTATTTTTTTGAAACTAATGGATAAACAACCGTGCTTAAGGGTGCTGTAAAAACCAAAATAATGTTAAATGCTGGTTGGGCTATATTGTACAACCCAACATCTCTTACTCCTTTCATTATCGTTAAAAGAATTATGTCTGTATAGCTCAAGATTATTGCGCTGCCGGTTGAAAGGAATATTGGAATTGAAAACTTAAAAAGTTTATTTAAAGCTTTTAAATTAAAATTTAGTTTTGAAGTTTTCATAAAAGTGTATTTTTTAAAGAACAAAATTATTGAAATAACTGCAAGGATTAAAAAACTGAAAAGATACGCAAGTGCTGGAACAATATTTTTTGGGAAGAAGTTGAAGAGAAAAATTGAGAATAAAAAAATAAAAAGCATTTCTAATAATTCTAGAAACTTAAACACTTTAAAATCCTGAAATATGTTAAATGAGAAGGAAAAAAAATAAAATATTGTATGTATTAAGAATGCAATTGCAAGTATGAAGATTAATTTTCCTGCTAATTCGTTTTTAAAATATTTTTGAGTTAAAAATTTTGAAAAAACTAAAAATAAAAAGAAAAAAAACAAAGAAGTAATGACTTGAAAATTAAGTGTTGTGTAAAAATATTCCCTAACATTTTTATAGTCTTTTTTAGCAATAAACTTGTTTATAAAAAAAACAAGCCCTTCTGTCAGTCCAAGTTCTCTAAAAAACATAAAGAAAAAGATAAATGTAAAAACAGCATAGAACAAACCGTATTCTTCAACACTGAGGTTTCTTGCAAACAAAACCCTCACAAAATAGGATAAAATACCTGTGGCTATTATCAAAAAGTATATTGAGATTATGTTTTTTTGATTATTTTTTTTAATCTTTTTTGTGTTTTTCATTTTTTGACATTTGACAATAAATTTTCATATTCGTTTAAAAGAATAGTTGCAGATTTTTTAACATTGTGTTCCTTAAAAACCCACCTCTTCTGTTTATTGCCTAATTTTTTCCTTTCCTTTTTATTTTCCATTAAATTCTTTATGTTTTCACTGTTATAATCTAGAATTGGCAGGGGTTCTGAATAAAAATCATTAAATTCTTTATTCCAATTAAAAAAAGTTGGTCTTCCCAAACTCATTGATTCTAATTCTGAAACTCCAAAAACTCCGTATGGAGAAAATTGTCCCAAAACAACTTTATATTTTGAAAGAAGTTTATTTATTTCTTTATGAGGAACTTTTGGTATTATTCTTGTGTTTTCTGGCAACATCTGTTTAATTTTATAATCATCAAAAACCCAATCAATAAAATGAAATTCATAATCTTTAAGTTTTTTTATTATTGGTATCAAATTGTGGAGTCCTTTTTCTTTTTCGAGTCTGCTAAAAACAAGTATTTTGTTTTCATATTCTTTACAATGAATTTTTTTTAAAGGATTAATTGGATTTGGAAGAAAAATTTTTTTTGTCTTAGAACTTTTTATATACTTTTCTAAGTCAGGAGTGGCGTAGAATATGCACGTGGCTTTTATAGCAGTTAAATTTCTTAAAATAGCGGTGAGTCCTTTCCACCTCAAATCAGAACCGTGATAATGTAACACAAAAATTTTGTTGTGCAACCAACTTTTTAATCTGGCTGTAACGCTATTTATCAAAGCAGGATAACTGTAGTGTATTATGTCATATTTTTTAAAATCGACATTTGTTAAAAAGTAATTACTAAATCTGCTTGCCGGTTTTATAGATGACTTATCAGTCCAAAACATATATTCTCTATAAGGAGAATAAATATCGTAATCCCACCCACTTCTTTTAATTTCCTCACCTAGTAAAAACGCAACACTTGAGATGTTGTTTATAAAAAGTACTTTTTTTTCATTGTTGATTTGTGTGTTCATTCTTCAACACCAAATATTTCAAACCATTTTTCCAAACAAATACACTTCCAAATCTCGTTTGCATAGTTTCCTTGTTTTTTTAAATGTTTTAAATATAATTCCTTTATCTTGTCTGCATTCCAATATTTTCTGTTTTTGAAGGATTGACTGTTTATAATTTTAAAAAAAATTTTTCTAACCTTTTCATCAACCAGCCAAGTTTCTTCAGGAGTTGCAAAACCTATTTTATCCATTCTTGATAAGATCTCTTTTGGTGTTATGCCTTTCATTGCTTGCCTGAAAGAATACTTTGTAATTCCATTTCTTATTTTAAAGTCGGGTTTTGATGATAACACATATTCTACCAATTCATAATCTAAAAATGGAACTCTTGATTCTATAGAAAACCTCATTGAACTTTTATCTTCTGTTCTCAATAAATGTGGTAGAGAATAATATACAACTGAATTTATGAGTGCTTGATTTAAACTTGTTGAATTCCACTGTCTAATCTTCGTTTTTCTTTTTTTGAATTTGTTTAAAAATTCCTTTCTTAAATAATTTCTTTTTTTAAAAGTAATTTTTTTCTTCATGCTGTAGGGCATCATAAGAAATAATAAGAAGTTTATAGAAAATAATGATTTATGATTCTTTCTGTAAGCTGTTATCTCCTTTAAAAATTTGATAAAATTAAATTTTATTAAAAGTTCTTTAAAATAATAAGAAAAGAAATAGTGA
>JAWBOW010000064.1:0-3618 GCA_038825775.1 Candidatus Woesearchaeota archaeon
CCTGCCAATTAGACACTTTGTTCACTTTCTTAGGAAGAGATACGTATCTTTGAAAATTTTTTATTATTTCATTGAATTTTTCATTATTGAATATTATTTCTGGACTTGCAATTGTTCCACCATTAAAATACCACTCACCATTTTCATCCTCAAAAAAATTATCCTTTAACAAATTTTCTTTTGAAAAATCACAAACATAATCACCTTCTTGCAAAATATTGTTGTTTTTATCTTTCAAAACCCATTCAGAACCAGAAGTTGAAAATTTCAAACTCATTTTTATATTAACACCAGAACCGACAAAATTAACTTCCTTCTCATAAGTTTGTGCAAAAATAGAACTTGTGAAAAACAAAATTATAACAAAAAATATAAGCACAAATAGAATTTTATTATTTTTCTTGTTTATGGCATGCTTGATTTTCATGTTTCTTACATAAAAGTTTTTATTTTATATTTTTTTTATTGTTTTTGATTGTTTATTTTTAATTTCAATTTTTATTTAAATTTTTAGTATTATTTAATTCTTTCTTTTTTTTAAAAACAATTTGCATTTGGTTTTATTTTTTTGTATGATTTATTCTTTGCTTACTTATTTTTATGATTTTGTTAAATTTTTCTCCTGTAAATGCTTTTTATTGTTTCTGCTAATTTATCAACTTTTTCCATTAATTGTTCTCCTAGTGAAGGATTATACTTTACTACTTTGTTCTCAACAATTTTTCTTGTTTCATAAACTTCTTCAATAATTTCCCTGACTGCTCTCCTGCTTTCCAAATCACTTATTAAATATTTTACTCCTGATTCTTGTGTTTTTTCTTCTTCAAGATTTTTAACTTGTTCTTCTAGGCTTCTATCTGTAAAAAACAATTCCTCTATGTTGAACGGTTTTTCTTCTGGTATTATTTCTCTCAGTTTTTTTTCTTCTTTTTCTTTTAATTCTTCTTCAGTTCTTTGTGTGAGTGTTTTTAATTCTTCAAGTTCTTTTTTTAGTTTTTCTTCTATCTCTTTTATTTTTCTTGCCCTTTCTTCTGCACCCAAAGATTCTAACTCTTTTATTATATCTTTATCTTCCATCTTATGCTAAAAAATTTACCAAGCCATGAAGGGTTTGTGTGCTTTCTTATAGTTTTTGTAAGTTTGCCAAATTGCTCCTCTTGCGTCCTTTTCAGCGGCTTCTTTTTTGTTTTTTCTCTCAAATTCTTTTTGTTTTTCTGCTGAGCTAAAGGATTTGAATATTTCTGAGAAACCCTTAAATGCAGATGATAATAAATCAAATGTTGTTGGTTGTTTTTTTTGTTCTTTTTTTGTTTCTTCTGTTTTGAGTTCTATTTTTTCTCCTGATTCTTCTAAGTATTTTTTGAGTTCATCTCCCAACGCATCCATTGCAGCTCTTAAAGAATCATCTATTGAGTATAGAACATCAAATGATTCTGCATTTCTGTATTTTTTATAGTTTTCAATATCTTTTTCGGTCCAAGCATAGCCCCTGAATGTTATATGAACTTCTCCAACGTGTATTGGTCCTCTTTGATAACCTTCTTGTTGGAATGATAGGCTTGGTTTTGTTCTGTATTCAAAGGTTACTAAAACACAAGGATAGTATTCTCCCTTTTTTCCAGAACCTGTTTTTATGGCTAAGTATTCTACTTCCATTGCTGCTGTTTCAAAAGCACTTACTATTGAAGCACTGTTCATTAATCTCTCATTTAATTGCATTCTTTTTATGTTTCTTAAATATGGTTTTACCCATTCGATATACATTTTTATTGCGTTGTAGTGTTGTCTCAAGTATTTTATTGTGAATGTTCTTCTTACTGTTAATTCCTTATATGTTGCTTCTCTCCAAGTAATGTAAGTGTATAGTTTTCTTTTTAATACCTCTTTTACTTTTCTATTAATGTCTAATGCTTCTACTTTTTTATCAACTTCTTCTGGTTTTTGAACCATTATTGAAAAGAATAAATCTGGTAATGTTAAAAATCCTAGTTGAGAAGCCATTCCATAAACTGATGCAGGATTTTTAGAACCACCTTCTACCAAATCAATCCATATTCCTTTTAGTGTTATGTCTGCTGATTGTTCTCCTTTTTTGCTCCTTTCATAATAGCTTATTCTTTCATCTAGTATTCTTAATTCTCTTACTAGTTGGAATAATTCTTTTATCATTTTTCCTATTGTTGCTAAGAATTGAGAAACCTTGTCCTGCTGCATTCCTAATCTTTGTTGAGCAGCTCCAAACAGGGATGATTGTTCTGATGATGCGAAAAGATCAATTATTTTATCAAACCTATGGTAACCCCATGTCTGTTTTAGTTGGTCCATTATCCAAAAGTATGGTTCTTCTATAGAAATCTTTGAGGTTATTCTTATCAGCCTGTGTGTGGCTATTGGTTTTGGAAAGTGAGTGTAGTCAAAAATACCTCTCTCTACTTCTTGGTATTCTTCTTCTTTAAATCCATATTCCTTTAATTTACAACTTTTGCATTCAGAAGGCATTTTTTGCTTGCTTGGTTTATTTTTATTGAGTTTTGTTTTTATATTTTATACATAAGGTATTATTTCTTATTAAATATTTTGTGTTTATAAATATTGTTGTTAAATCAATTTAAAATTTTGTTTTGTCTTTTTTTTGAGTTATTAATAAAGTAAAACCTTTTATACTTACTATTTTTGAATTTGTAATTTTTGCTATTTCTTCTATTTTATTTATAAGTTCTTTTTTATCCATTCCTTGCCTGAATGATTTTAAGAGTTTTATCTCAACAAGTTCATGAGTTTTTAATTGTCTTTCAATTTCAGAAAGTATGGACTCTGTTATTCCTTTTTTTCCTATCTGTATTTTTGATTTTTTCTTTTCTTTTTTGTGTGTAGTATCATCAATTTTTTTCATCTTAATAAATTATTCCTGGAGTATTGCAAATTCGCCCTTAGGTAATTTTTCTATTATCTCTTGTTTGTATTTATTGTTTAGACCAAGTTTTTTTATTATTAATTCTGCTGTTTTTTCCTTGTTAAGATTTCCTGGGATTATTGTAATGTATTTTTCAGCACGGTTTTTTAATGCTGTGCATGGAGCTATTATTATTGAGTTGTCGAAAAGTCCAATGCAAAGTTGTATTTTTACTTTTAGATAATTTCTCTTTCCATATATCATAAATGCTCCTTTTTTTAAGTATTCTCCTGTAGGAGGATTCTTTGAGACTTGTTCCTTGTTTACATAATAAACATCTGCAAATGTCATCTTTAATTGCCATGCTCTTGAAAATGAAGCAGTTGCTTGTGCTACTTCTTCTATGTCAATGTTTTCTGGTTTTTTATCCTTAATTTTTAGAATAAAGAATGGCGAGCCAGGTATTTCTGTGTGAAATATTAAGTCATCTTGTTCTGCATATTTCTTTATTAGTGTTTCGTTTGTAGAAGCATCTTTTCCACCAACAGCGAGGAGATTATTAGATGTGTAAAACCATCTATAATTTTCAAACCATTTTTTACTTTCTCTTTTTAATTCTTCTGCTCTTTTTTCTTGTTCTTCTTGTTGCTTTTTCTGTTCTTATGATTTTCTGCTACTTAGCTGGACACTATGTCTTTGCGGATTATCTTGATATGATTTTTGTC
>JAWBOW010000065.1:0-3598 GCA_038825775.1 Candidatus Woesearchaeota archaeon
TAAATCATTCATTAGATCTTCTGGTTTAGGCGTTGTGAAAAATCCTTTACACTTTGTTTTTTCAATTACCATTTTTTGATACTTTGTTTCGTCTATATTTTCTCCAGGAAAACTTAATGAAAATGTTTTTATTTCTGCATTCTTTTTTAACTTTCTCATCGTACAAACTATTGATGAACTATCAATTCCTCCACTTAGACAAGAACCAACGGGAACATCTGAAATTAACCTTCTTTTGACTGAAGTAAAAAATAAATTTTTTAATTCTTCATAATTTTGAATTTTGTACTTCTTAAATTTTAACCTTTCTTTGAGATTGTAATATTCTTTAATTTTTATTTTATTTTCATCGATATAAAAAATTAAATTATTGCCTGGCATTAATCTTTTTATTCCCTTAAAAAATGTTTCTTCACAATGATCTATTAAATTATAGAATAAATAATCAAATATTATTTCATCATTTGCTTTTCTTTTAACACCACATGTTAATATTGCTTTAATCTCTGATGAAAAAATAAAATGCTTATCATCAAAATAATAGTAGAGCGGTTTAACACCAAAACGATCTCTACTTAAAAACAAAATATTTTTGTCTTTGTCATATACTGCAAAAGCCCACATGCCATTGAATTTTTGAACGCAGTTAAAACCCCATTCTCTATAAGCATATAAAATAACTTCTGTATCAGTTCTTGAATTAAATTTGTAACCTTTTCTTATGAGTTCTTCTCTTAATTTTTTATGGTTGTATATTTCTCCATTATAAGTTATTATTAAATTTTTATCTTTAGAAAACATAGGCATGTGTCCTTTAGGACTTAGATCTATTATTGCTAACCTAACATTTCCAATACTGACTTTTTCATCACAATAAAAACCAGAGTCGTCTGGTCCTCTATGTTTTATAGCTTTATTTAGTTCTTTTATTAATTTTTCATCACTCCAATTAAAACCATTTATGCCGCACATATTTTTTATTAATTAGCTCTATTAATCTTTATTAGATTTTTATTGAGTTGTATGTTGTAGTAATCTATAATTATATGAGCTTTTTTTATTATTTCATTTTTGGTTGTAATTTTTATATTGTCAATCTTTTTAATTAGGGGATCTGTTACTAGCACTTCAAATCCTCGCTTCTCTAATAAATTATAAATTTTTATCATTGGACTTTCTCTAATATCTGAAACATTTGGTTTGTAAGAAATACCCATTAAACCAATAACAGGCTTCTTTATTCCTTTTCTTTTAATAATTTTTTTAACAATTTCAACAACATATTTTGGTTGCGTATCATTTATTAATCTTGACATCTTTATTAGTTTTCCATGTTTGGTTTTTTCTAACAAAAACCAAGGATCTTTTGTTAAACAATAACCTCCAACACCAACGCCTGGTTTAAGAATGTTAACTCTTGGGTGTAAGTTTGCTAATTCAATCGCTTTGAAAACATCAATATTTAAATCATCACAAATTCTCTTGAATTCATTAGCCAAAGCGATATTTACATCCCTGTAAGTGTTTTCCATAAGTTTTGAAATCTCTGCAAGTTCTAAGGTTGTTTGTATTAACTTTCCTCTTACAAATGAAGAGTAAAGTTTTTTTGTAAGCTCACCTGACTTTTTATTTGTTACTCCAATCACTCTTATGTTATTTTGCATTTCATAAATTGCATTTCCAGGTATTGCTTTTTCAGAGACAAAGCTTAAGAAAAAATCCCTTCCTTCTTTTAAGCCTTTTTTTTCAAGAATCTTTTTGAAAATATTGCGTGTTGTGCCTGGAGGAACTGTTGATTCTAAAACAACAAGGTTTCCTTTGGACAGGACATTTGAAATATCTTCAGCTGCCTTTTTTACAAATTTCAGATTACACTTTTTATTTTTATTTAAAGGAGTCGGTACGCATACTATAAAAGCATCTGAATTTTCTATTTTCGTAACAACTTTAAAGTTTTTTCTTGCTTTTTTAAATAGAATTTTTATTCCTTTTTCATTAAGATTTATTTTTCCAGTTTTTAACTGATTTACTAATTTTTTATTAATATCAAAACCTAAAACTTTGTGTCCAGAAGCTGCAATTAACAAAGCAGTAGGAAGTCCTATATAGCCTAAGCCGAGTACACAAACTTTCATAATAACAACCTCTCGTAAGCTTTTAACAATTTTTCTTCTTCTTTTTTCCAATTATATTTTTTAATATGTTCTTCATACATTTTTTCCACCTTTTTTTTGATTAGTTTTTTATTCTTTGAGATAAAGACAAATTTATTAAAGATATCTTCCTCTTTTGAAAAATCGCAGTATAATCCATTTTCTTTAACTATTCTTTTTATATAATCATTTTTTTCTGCAATTACAAAATTTTTTGTTGCAAATGCTTCAAACAATTTGTTTGGTTCTGGAAAAACGTTATTTAAATTATTTTGTGCAATTGGTATCAACACAATATTTGTCCTTTTTAAAAATTTTATAAAATCTTTGAATTGAATTGAATTTTTCAGTTTTATTTTATCAATATTTTTATATCTTAAATAATTTCTTATTTTTTGGCCGTACTTTGTTGAAAAATTTCCTATTATTATTAATTCAAAATTTTTATCTATTTTAGTTATCCTATCAAATGCATTTATTATATTTAATACATTCTTGCTTTCTTTTAATGCTCCGCTCAATTGGATTACTATGTTTTTCCATTCCTTTTTAAAGTTATTTTGAATTGGTGGGTAGTTATGTATAATTATAGTTTTATGTCTAATTGAATTTTTTATTTTTGATGGCAAATTTTGAATTAGTATTTTTAATCTCTCCTCATTAGTGTAGATTAGCAAATCAATTTTTGGAAAGCATATTTTTTCAATAAAAAAAATTAGTTTGTTTATTATTTTGTTTTCTGTGTAATCAAGGAATAACTCGTGCGAGTCATAAATAAGTTTCTTTCTCTTAAAACTTTTTAGAATTGTTCCTACGATGAGAGTATCATAATCGTGACAGTGTAAGATGTCATAATCTTCTTTTAAAGCTTTAAAAAATAATTTAATCCAAAATAAAGGTAATTTAATTAATAAATTTTTGAATCCGTAACCTGCTCTTAATTTTATTCTTTCAATTAATATGCCTTCTAAATTTTCTTTTTGTTTGTATTTTAATTCCCTATCCCAACAAAGAATTTTAACTTTGTATCCTGCTTTTTCCAAAGAGCTTGCTTCTTTATAAACTCTTGGATCCGGACTAAAGGGGTTTGAAAGCAGCATTAAGACCTTTTTCATTTTTAACCCTATTAACCTTTTTTAACATTTAAAAATTCCAAAGCATTATTTATTTCTTTATCAAACATGATTGAATATTTCTTTGTTAAATAAAAAGAAGTTTCTAATTCCTGAACTGAATGAGAGTCGCTTCCAATCAAAACCATCGGCTTTATTTCTTTTAGAGTTTCTTATGAATATTTTGTTATAGATAACTGGGTCGTTCTTTTGTGTTATGTTTTTTCTAATGGTATTTTAGTAATAGGGGTAGTTAATTTTTTACTTTCTTGGGTGGAAGGTGATTTAACGGAGTAAATCTACTTAGTTATAACGGTATTTAGTGTGTATATT
>JAWBOW010000066.1:0-3459 GCA_038825775.1 Candidatus Woesearchaeota archaeon
TGTCTTTGTTATTATAATCAGGGCCAATTTCCCAGTCGTCTAAAACAGAATTGGTTATAATGTTCACTAATGATTTCTGCTTTTCGGTGTATAATTCTCCATTGTTTGTTTTGTACTTTCCAACGATTTCGTTCCATCTTGCTTTTGAAAAAGCAAACTTTACGCTCTTATTGAAATCCCAATAATTTAAGTATATCTTATCATCTTTTTCCAAAAAGTCCTCAATATTCAAAATAGTAATATTCTCTTTTTTGTTATCTTTTTCTTTTTGATTTATTTGCTCTGTTTGTTCTGTAGTTTGCTCTTTATTTTCTTTCTCTAATTGCTTTTTGTAATGCAGAACACCAAATATTATAGGTAGATAAACCAATGCAGTTACTGTTAAACCTAGTAAAAATTTTTTTAGTCCTTCCCTAAATTTGGTTTTTTGTTCATTTCTTTTTTCTATTATAACTTTCTCTCTTGTTTTTTCGAGAAAATAATCTTGATCATAGGATATATTGTATTCGTTCCACAACTTTCTGATAGTGGAGCGCAATTCAATAGCATCATTAAACATTATGTTTTTATCAGGCGTGAAACTCTTTTCTAAGATTTCCTCTAAAAATGAGAGTTTTTGAGGCATTTTTGACAAGAACTCCTTCCTGATTTTTTTATAGCCCTCTTTTGTCTTTCCATCTTTAATAAAATCTCTTATAGAATAATGCTGTCTTGTGCCAACAGAATCTATGTCTTCTAAGAATAAATAGATGACATTAGCTCCGAAGCTATAAACATCCTTTTTTTTAGAATCAAGTTCTAATTTTTTTTCTGGGAAGAAAAAATCCATAAAAGGCATTTTTGAAGCTAAAACATAAGCACTTTTTTCTTCTGATTTTTTTATGTAAGGGCTGCCTGCTAATTCAGAAATGTTTGCAAAACCAAAATCACCTATTGCAAAATCTGTTCCATCAAATAAGATGTTACCAGGATGTAAATCTCCGTGGGTGTATTTACTCTTTTCTAAAACTTCTGCCAAACCATTAACTACATCTTCTAAAAATTTTAATTTTTGCATTCCTGACAAGGAGTTCTTTAATTTTAACACACTTCCCTTATACAGGGGCAAAACCATGAACGGCACGCTTATAATCTTTGAATCTTCCTTTACATGAAAATTGCTGACCAATAGTGGCTCAACAACATTATTGCTCTTCACTCTTTTTCTTATCTCCCAGTTTTTCTTTGCCTCGTCAGAAAACATCCTAACAGCATCAGGGTCTTCCCATAATAGTGGTTCAAGAATTTTTACAGCAACATCCTGCTTTAAAACTGTATTTGGTAATCTATTTATGTATTCTCCGTTTAAAACAATCCCAAGAACGCCTTCTCCTAGTATTTCGTCCTTTAATAATACTTGTTGATTAGAGATTACTCTGTTTTTTAAAGAGTCAATTCTTTTCTTTCTTCTAAATTCAAGATGTAATTGTTGAGTCATTTACAATCTTTTATAAAAAATAATTTACTAATATATAAAATTTACTATTAAGTGATAACAAAACATAGTTATGATTGCAAATACTTTTTACTCTCAACAAAAAATTTTATAAATAATAGAAATATTTTTGACATTTATGAGAATAGGAGTAGATCTTAATAATTCTCAGAGTGAGGAAGAAAATAAAAAGTATGGGGATGTTCTTGAGGGCTTGGGTTTTAGCAAAAATGAGGTAAAAGTTTATATTAGCTTATTAGAAATTGGATCTGGAACAGCCGGTATGATAGCTGATAAGAGCAAGATTCATAGAACAAATGTTTATGAAGCATTAAACAGGTTAATAAAGAAAGGAGTTGTGAGTTATATAATAAAGAATGATGTAAAATACTTTGAGGCAAATGATCCTAATTCTTTAATGCAACTTATGAGGGAAAAAGAAGAGAAACTTAACCAAATAATACCTGAACTCTCAATTAAGAAGAGATTATCACAGAAAAAGGATGTTGCACACTTAATGGAAGGAATTCAAGGAGTTAAGGCAGTTACAGAAGATATTTTAAAATGCGTTGAAAATAATGGGTTTGTCCTTACATTCGGTTGTCCAAAAGACATAAGCAAGAGGATGAAGAGTTTTATAGATTCTTATCACAGGAGGAGAATAGCTAAGAAAATAACTCAAATTCATATTTATAATGAAAATGCTAAGGAGAGAATTGCGTATTTAAACAAATTGCCTTATACAAAAGCAGATTATCTGCCAAAAGAATACAATAGTCCAGCAACAACTACAATTTATGACAATAAAGTTTCTTTTTGGATTTGGGATGAAGTTCCCTTGGTGATTTTAATAGAAAGCAAAAAGATGGCTGATGCTTATAGAAAGTATTTTTGGCTTTTATGGAGTTTAACAAAACTTGGAAAAAAAGAAAAAATAAATCAAAAAATTAAAAAATGCAAGAAGTAATTTATTCAAAAGAACTTTCTGTAGAGTTCTTAAAAGCACTTAAAGAAGAGCTTAAAAATAATTTTAAAAGTTGCAAAAAGATTGCCATTAAAATACACTTTGGCGAGCCAGGGAACAATTATGCGTTAAAACCAGAAGACACATACCCCATAATAAAAATTTTAAGAGATTTAAAAATTGATTTTTTCTTATTTGATTCTCCAGTAGCTTATGATAGCATAAGAAAAACTCCTGAAGGACAAATATCTAATGCTATTAAAAAGGGTTGGAACAATATTGGAGAAGTTAAAAGCAGTAATAACTCTGTTGCTATTAAAGGTAAAAATTTAGTTTTTGAAGTGTGTAAAGAATTAATTAAAGCAGATGGTGTTTTGGTTATAAGCCATTTTAAAGGTCATGTTTGTTCTGGATTTGGTGGTGCTATTAAAAATTTGGGTATGGGAGCTTTGAGCAAAGAAACAAAATCAAGAATTCATGATGGTGGAAGCCCTGTTTATGTTGGTGGTTGTGTTGGTTGTAAAAAGTGTGTTTTAAGTTGTCCTATAAATGGAATAAGATTTGATGACAAAAACAAAAAACCTATTTTTGTGAATTGTTACGGGTGTTCTAATTGTTGTTACAATTGCCCTTCAAAAGCAATAAAACCAAAGATAAATTACTTTGATGTTTTGCTCGCAGAAGGAGCTTCCATAGCACAATCAAGATTCAAGAACTTTTATTACATAAATATTTTGAAAAGGATAACCAAAGAATGTGATTGTGAAAAAAATCCGAAGGGTATTATTTCAAAAGACATAGGTTATTTGTGTTCTAAGGATGGAGTTGCTCTTGACAAAGCATCCTATGACTTGGTAAAAAATTCAGAAGGAGATGTTTTTTTAGAACATAATAAAAAAACAGGATTAGAGCAAATTAATGCTGCAGAGAGTTTTGGAATGGGAAGCAAAGATTATAAGTTAAGAGAGTTTTAATTTGCAATTAAATTTTATGATTGTTATTAAAAAGTAGATAAATATTT
>JAWBOW010000067.1:0-3400 GCA_038825775.1 Candidatus Woesearchaeota archaeon
GAATGGGGATCTTGTTTTTAAGATTGAATAATAATTTTTTTATTTTTATGCTATTTTTATGCTTTCTTTAGAAACATTTATTAAATAATAATACAAAATACTCTTATCATGAAATTAGAACAATTAAAAGGGACAAGGGAATTTTTGCCTGAAGAACAAATAATAAGGGAATACATTCAAGATACTTTGAAGAGTGTTTTTAGGATTTATGGTTACAAGCCAATTGAAACTTCAATCTTAGAATTTTATGAAGTGGGGGCTTCAAAATATGCTGGGGGTTCTGAAATTCTAAAAGAAACTTATAGGTTGAAAGATCAAGGAAACAGGGATTTGATTTTAAGGTACGAATTAACTTTTAAGCTTGCAAAACTTATTGCTCTAAACCCAAACTTGAGGATGCCTTTTAAGCGTTATGAGATTGGAAAGGTATTTAGGGACGGTCCTGTAAAATCAGCAAGATTAAGAGAATTTACGCAGTGTGATGTTGATGTTGTTGGGATAAAGAGTGTTGTAGCGGATGCTGAAATCATTTCAATGGTTTTTGATGTTTTTAAAAAATTTGATTTGGATGTTTTTGTTCAAGTTAATAATAGAAAATTGTTGTTTGGAATTTTAAAAGAGTTCAATATTGAGGAGGAAAAATTTGTTGATTTTGCACTTTCTTTAGACAAAATCGAGAAAATAGGTAAAGATGAAGTAATTAAAGAATTAAAAACAAAAGGTTTTAGTGATGAAAAAATCAAAAAAGTGTTTTCTTTGTTTGAAGAAGCAGAGAAATTAAAAGAAAACAACAAGATTCTTACTTTCTTAAAAAACAGATTAAAAAACGATTATGCAAGAGAAGGAATTAAAGAATTAGAAGAATTTTTTGGTTACTGCAATAGTTTTGGAATAAAAAAAGACGTTAATTTAGTTGTGACATTGGCAAGAGGGCTTGGTTATTATACAGGGATAATGTTTGAGGTTTTGCTAAAAAAATCATCAATAAAAAGCACAATAGCTGCTGGTGGAAGATGGGACAACATGATTAAAGATTTTGCACAAACAAAACAAGAGTATCCTGCAACAGGAATCTCTTTTGGATTAGATGTTATTTATGAGGCATTAAAAGAAAAAAAGGTTGATTTAAAAATTAACATACCTGAAATTTTAATAATTAGTCTTCAAGAAGATGACAAATCATTAAAGCTTGCAAAGGAAATTAGAGATTTAGGAATAAGTTGTGATATTGCTTTCAACAAAAAACTAACAAAAGCATTGGATTATGCTAACAAGGAAAAGATACCTTACTGCATAATCTTAGGAGAGGACGAGATAAAAAGTAATAAGATAAGATTAAAAAATATGTCTTCTGGAAGTGAAGAGCTTTTGAGTTTTGAAGAATTCAAAAATTTCTTTTTGAAAAAATAAGAAAATAAAATAGAAATAATTAACAAAATAAAAAAACATAAAAGCACGATTTTTTGCATAAAACTTGATCTTAAATTTTGAGTTTAAGCTTTTATAATAATTTTTTACATTATACTTTTTTATTTTAAATATTCTTTAGTTTTGCAATTTTAGTAGAAATACCTTTTTATTTTTTTATAGAACTCTTATTTTTTTATAATAAAAATTTATTATTTTATTTAATTTACTTTAATTTACGCCTTTTTGATTTTTTTTACCTTATAAAAATCATATTTCAATTTTTGCACAACTTATTTTTTTTAAGTTCAAATCTCTTTTTTTGTAATTTGTGTTTTAATTAGGTTGTTTTTTAGCAGTAATTAATTTTTTTTAATAAACAAAACTTAATCTCTTCAAAGCATTTCTCTTTTCAAAATCGCCAATTTTAGCTTGCTTTAAAGCTTCTCTTAACAAATCAGTATTTTCATCCATTAGTTCTTTATCAACAGGATAGGGTATTTTGTCTTTACCGCCATGAGCATAGCTGAATTTTGCAGGATCTTCCCAAGAAGCTTCAACCCCATAAATCAGTTGCGCTATCAAAGCAAGAGCCCTTATTGTTTTAGCACCAACACCTTTTATCATTAAGAAACTTTCATAATTCTCAGGTTGAATTTCATAAACTCTTTTTAAAGTTTCATAATCTCTTTCTTTCATTTTCGGTATCAAATGGTTTTTTTGCATTGTAAAATTTTTTTCTGAACACTTTTCTTCTTTAAAAATAAAAGAGTTTAGAGTTTTTTGTTTTTCAAAAACACATTTGAAAATTCCTCTTAAATGAGAGGGGTTTTCTTTAGCTAAGTCAAGGGAAACATTCCTATTTTCTTTACTCTCTTTTGAAGTTAAGTCCAAAACCTTTTCTAAAAAAACATGTGAGTGAATTCCAGAATGAGGTTCTTCAACAAAACTTTCAACTTTAAAACTCAACCAATGATATCTTCTAGCATAACTTAAGTTTTCATTAAGTCCTTGCTGAACTACAGTCCAAGAACCATTCTCACTGATAAATATTGAATGGTGGTAAAGTTGAAAACCGTCCTGTAATAAACAATTATCGACTTTTGCACTCAATTTAGAGGCCTTTAATAATAACTCTTCTTTTTTAGAATTTAGATTGAATTTTTCAACAGCATCTTTTATTTCATCCTTTGCTTTTCTAGAAGCAAGACCTTTGCCACCAGCACAAAACAATCCTAATTCATTATAATTTTCGTTTAAGGCCTTTTTCAAAGCACCTGTGACAGTAGTTGTTAGTCCAGAACTATGCCAATCAAATCCTAAAACACAACCTAAACTTTGGAAGAAAAAAGGGTTTGATATTCTTTTTAAAAACTCATCTTGGCCATATTCAAATACAATAAAAGATGCTATCTCCTTACCAAGTTTTACCATTCTTGGAAACAACCACTTAGGGCATTTTCCAGAATGTAATGGTAAATTAACAAAACCTGTTTTTTGCATGATAAACTAATATTTTTTATTGTTTAAAAAGCTTAATTGCACGAATGTCTAGTGTTCTAAAATTTTTATAAAATCAAGAGCATTTTGGTACATGTTATAATTATTAAACAAAACAAAAATTTCTTTTGGATTAAATTCTTTAGAAACTTCTTTTATTCTATTTTTTAATTCATTTAGTTCTTTATCACTAAAATTATAGTTATACATTATTTTCTTACCAAAACCATGAATTCTAAAATATAGTATTTCATTACAAAATAGGGGTTTGTTTCTAAAAAGATCAACACAATGTTCAACTTTAAAATTCTTGCAAATTTCTAATATTGATTTTTCTTTTTTAAGAAAATCTCCTCTAAACTCAAAAACAATCTTTTCATTATTAAGCTCTTTAATTATTTTATTCAAAAAAGATTTTAGGTTTATTATATTACTTCTTGTGGGTTTAAAAGAATTCGGTGTTTGAATAAGTAAGATTTCTGATTTTAATAAT
>JAWBOW010000068.1:0-3276 GCA_038825775.1 Candidatus Woesearchaeota archaeon
CCCAACTTATCAGAAACCCTACGCAAACTCCTAACATCAACAGAAACACCATACCTCAACCTACTCCTCCTAAAAACACGATAACGAACATAAGCAAAAGTAAGTATTGAGCCAATAACTATTATTAAGAATAGCTGCCATAAGGGCAGAACACCAAATAATGCGTACATGTAGAATGGTTTTGCTATTCTTATTACTGTGCTTGCATAGGATTCTAAGTTTAAGTATTCTGTTTTTACTTCTATTCTGTAAAATCCCTCTTCTGTTGTGCTGTTTGTTTTGTAAGATTTTATTAATGATAAGGATGTTTGTAAGATTTCAGAATCATTTCCTAGAAATATTGATTCGTTAGTTTTTTCATTTATCAAATAGTATTTTAAAGTTACATTATAGTATTCTTCTTTTAACAAGTTAGTTAAAGAAACCCTGAATTTTAAATCACTTCCAGGACTAATAACCTCTTTTAGAGGAGTTAATTTTATAAGCATTGATTCTATTGGCAATCTTTCTTTTTCATAAATGATAATTCTTATTGGTATTCTGTCTTCAAAGTCGCCTTGCATTACAAGAACGCCATCATAAATTCCTGGTTCTTTATTTGCTAATAATCTAATGCTTAAATTCTCGCTTCCTTGTGGTTCTATAACTAATTTTGATTTGTCAAGCAAAACCATATCAGCAACATCTCCTAGAACAACCAAGGATATTTGTGCTGTTGTTCTTTTATAACTCTTTATAGTCATTAACCTGTCAAGGAAAGAATCCTTTCTCATCTGTTCATAAATCATTCTTAAAGAAACAATGTGGTCTATTATTTCGATCGGCTCTTGTATTTGTGGCGGAACTAGTGGAGCATTAGAGGTGAATTCTGTTGTTCCTGTTTTTTGTATTTGTGCTTCTTGTGGTGGTGGTAGTAATGTCATTGAAAAATTATAGTATGTTGTGTTTAATCTTGTTATTGGAATGCTGAAATTATAAAAGTCCATATAACCTTGTTTTAGTGCTATCAAAGTATGGTTTCCTTCAGTTAGGTTTATTTCATATTCGCCTGAGGTGTTTGTGTAGACAATTATTCCACTAACGATTATTGACACATTTATTAATGGTTGTTTTGAACTAGCATCAGTTACCCTTCCTTTTAAAGTTCCATTTCCAAATTCTGGACCGTGTATTTTTTGCATTGTAAAATTAAATTCTAGTATGTCTTCTCTCTCAGGAGTGCTTGTGTTGTCAGGCGTTAAATTTAGAGTTGCTATAAAATTGTGATAGTTTTCTTTTAATGCAAAAATGTTATAAGTGCCGTTCAATAAACTAATGTTGTAGAATCCATTCTCGTTGGTTATTGCTTCAATCCCCTGTATTCTAATTGTGACATTTGCTAAAGGTTCAAGGGTTTCGTTGTCAAAGACATAACCATAAAGTGTTGTGTTTGTTGCAGGTGCTGGACCAGCAGGGCAGTCGTCATAAGGATCTCTAAAGAAATAATAGACAGGAGTTGTTCCTGGCTTAACAGGTAATAACATTTGATAATTTACTAATTCATTATTAAACCCTCTTATGTAATTGGTTATGTGTGTTACAAAAACTAAATTGTTGTTTGCGTCTTTTAAAACTCCAATATCAAAGGTTGTGCTGTCTGGCTCTCCAAATTTCTTTGTATAAGTTGCTGGTATGTTTGTTATATTCCTTTCTCCTAATTTAATTGTCATTGTTGTTGTGAATGTGTTTGTGCCAGACATTATATATTCAGGATCAACTTCTAAGTAATTGTCAACCATGTCTGTTGTTGCAGGAATTAATGTTTCCCAAAGTATTATAGGAGATGTTGATGCGTAAATTTCTGGAGGATTTTCCTCATTGTATTTCATGCAGTCAAAAACTAAATGCTTATTTTTTATAGTGTTTCCAATTGCAACATCAAATTGTCTTTCTGTATAACCAGGAACCATTAAGCCCAAACCATAAAATCCACTCCATATTGACGCTGGCAATCTCAAATCAATCTTTAATTCAGAAATTGTTCCAGCTCTTGTTTGAAGGGCCATATAGCCCAAATAATTTTTTATTTGTATCAAAGCAATAAGTGTAAGTATTATTAGTATAAATGTTAAAAATAGATAGATGGTTGTTTTTAAATCAATTTTTGATTTTCCAATATAAAAGTTCCCTTTCCTTTTTTGTATCTTATTTTTTATTATTCCCATTTTTGTTTTCAATTCTGGTGTTTTCCATTAATCTCGCTATTAAAAATTCAAAAGCGTGACTTCTATTTGCAAATATTCTCCTCTTCACTTTATAATCTACCCAATTGAGGAGTTCTTCATTTAAAGTAATGGTAATTCTCTCCTTCATTTTCAAACTCTAATCTTTTTCTTATCAAAAATTCAAGAGCATGGCTCCTGTTTGCAAAGATTCTTTTAGATATTAAATAATCTAAAAAATTAAGAAGTTCCTTGTCTATTGTTATTGTGATTCTTTTATTACGAAATTTTGCTTTGGAAGAAGTTCTTTCACCATAACCAAAATTAAAATTTATAGTATCATCAAAGAATTTAGAAAAATTATATTCTTGAAATTTTTTGCTTAATTTTTCTTGCTTGTATGCTTGTTTTTTTATAAAACATCACCTCATCATACTAAAACATACTAAATAATCATAATTAATAAGCACTAAAAAGTATACCGATATATAAATATTTCTGTTTTATATCTCTTTTTTATAAAGTATAACATTAATAAGATTAATGAGAACTTAAAATTTTTGATTACTAATACATACTTAGTATGTAACAGTATGTAGAGATTAAAGAATTGATTTTAAAAAATTTAGAGGTTTTTATATTGCTTAACTTATTTTTCTTCTTTTTTCTCTTTTTCTTCTTTTTCTTTACTCTTATCTTGGTTTTTGTTCTTTTCTTCTAAGTATTTCTTTAAATTATCAATCATTTCTTTCTTTGTTAGAACACTTACTGCTTTTATTAATTCCTCGTCCTTAAATTCCTTTTCAACCCAATCCTTTATGTCATTCTTTGATTGGTTAACATGACTTCCAAAAACAGAAATGCTCATTGGAGGCAGAGCATCTAAAAGTTCTTCCACAGAACTTACCATAGCTCCATTATTAAAAACTAGCGGCTTTACTATTTTTTCCTTCTTCTTTTCCTTTTCTTTACCCTTCTCTTTTGAAGAGGTTTTTTCTTCTTTTATGGCTTTTTGTCTTTCTCTCTTAGCCTCCTCAACACTACGCAAAACCTCCTCACGAGAAACCAAACGACG
>JAWBOW010000069.1:0-3172 GCA_038825775.1 Candidatus Woesearchaeota archaeon
TTACCCTTAAAACCAAGAGCTTTTGAAACCAAATCCCACTCTAAACTATGAACATAAGAAACAACTGGTTTATTATACTTCTTAGCATAATTAACAGCAAAAAAACAAATTGGGCCCAAATCGTTGCAGAAGACAACATCACAATTTATAACAGCCCTTCTAATTATTCTTGTTTTGGGAATAGATATCTTATAATCTGCAAAATCAATATTTAACAAAGGAAATTTTATTATTTTTACTTTGTTGTTCTTTAATATTTGGTGCTCTCCAAAATTAGGAGCAACAATTGTAATATCAAAATCTTTGCTAAGATAAGGAACCACCTCATTCAAGAACCTTGCAATACCATCCCATCTTGGAAGGAAATTATCAGTGGCTATTAAAATCCTTTTCCTAACACTATATTTTACACTCATAGAGCACCTTATCTTAACTTATAAAAAACCTCAGCATACTTACACTTACTTTGCAATCCATAAAAAAAAGCCTTTGTAAAAACACTCCAATAAATAGAGATAAAAGTCATAACTTGACTCTTAAAACACTTTAAAGCTTTTATCTTATCACCAAAAGTTTCACTAACATTAACATAAATCTTTGGCAACCTTGTCTTTTTTATCGAAAAAGGACTCCAAATATCAAAACAATAAACATCAATCTTTTTCTTTACCATGTTTAAAACATTTGTAACTAAATTGCTTGTAACAACATGATCAGCATTCCAATCATCCGGAGAATGAGTTATTATCAAAGACGGATTTTTTTGAATAATTAACCTCCTCAATTTTTCAGGAATATTCTTCTTTTTAGCATCATTCAAAAAATTCCCCTCCTTCAATCCCAAAAAATAATGTTCCTTACTGCCTAAAATCTTTTGAGCACAAAGATTTTCCTTAACCCTAACCTTAATTATCTCTTGTCTCTTAAGCCAAATATGACTTGCCTCTCCATAAGACATTGTAACAAAAATAACATACCACCCTTCTTTAACATACTTTGCTATAGTTCCGCCAGCACCAAAAACACCATCATCAGGATGTGCTTCTATAACAATAAGTACCTTACCATAATTATTTTTCACAAACTTATTCTTATGCATAAGAATAAAAAGAACATAAACATTTTATTAATCTTTTCTTTTTTAGAAGTTTTTAAATAATAATATGAAAAACAAAAAATTTATAAAAATAGTAAGATTTAAATATAAAAAGAGTTTAAAATTCTCTAATAAAAAATAAAATTCTCTAATAAAAAAAAACAAGCCAACAAGGTAAGCAATATGAAAGAAGAACAAAAAGAAAAAACCCAAAATCAAGACAAAAAAGAAATTTCTAACAAAAAAATAAAACTAAACATTAAAAAAGAATTCTTGATTGCAATAACAATACTAATAATAACCTTATTATTAGTTAATTTTTTATTCTTCTCAAAAGCAAGAATTAGCGAAAACAAAAAAACAGAAATACCAGTAATTCCTTATCCAGAAGAAAACACAAAAGAACAAGAAAACACTGGCAACCCTTTTGAAAATGTAAATGCAGTGATATAGTAAAATACCGAAAAAGTAAATAAAATTTTAAAAAAAAAGAAAAAAGAAAAAGACAAAAATAAGCAAAATAACTTAAAAATCATCGAGAAAAATTTTTGAAATTAAAAAAATTAATTTTTGTGCAAAAAATAAAAGACAAAAAAATTATGAAAAGTCCAAAACTAAAAAATCTGCTAATAAAAGATTTAACTCTCAAAATAAAAAATACTGTGCCATAAAAAAGCAAAAACACAAAATATTGTTAATCAAATCATAAAAAGTAACAACAAACAAAACAACCTAACAAACCACAAAAAAGAGGTTGAGAAGAATGTTTTTTGATAATTTTAAAAAAATATTTTATAATAAAAATAAAATAAAAAATTATTATTATATAAAAAATATTGTCTTGTTAGTATTTATAATTTTCTTTTTGTTTATCAATTTAAATTTAATAATTGCTGCAACACCCTGCGAATTAGATTGGAATGGAAGATGTGTAAACAAATATCAACAATGTGAGTATTATGAAAGCTCGGTTGAGGGTGTGTGTGGTGACGCTCAAAAAAAATGTTGTTATAGAGTTTGTGATGACGAGTGTACTCCTAACGATCAAAAGTGCATAAGTGCTAATAATTATAAAAAATGTGTTAATAATGCTGATAGTGATCCTTGTTATGAATGGAAAGAATATAGTTGTGGTGCAGGCAAAGTTTGTAACTATCAAACAAATAATTGCGAGTGTGGATCTGCACAGTGTTCCGTAGAAGGGGAAACATGTACGGACGTAACAAATGGTTGCCAAAAGTACCTTTGTACAAAAGACCCTGATGGCTGTTATGTACTTCAAGCGATTGGAGTAGTTTACGGTTATAAGTGTTGTGGCAACTCTTGTGTTGATATAAAAAGTAATAAAGATCATTGTGGTAGTTGTAATAATCCGTGTAAAGATCCTGATCATGGGTCTGCAGTTTGTGAGGGAGGTGTTTGTAAGGTCACTTGTGAATCAACATACCAACTTTGTAATAATAATTGTGTAAAATTAGATGACCCTAATAATTGTGGGAGTTGTAATGTTAAATGCACTTCCAATCAAGAATGTAAATTAAAAGATGGCAAATATCAATGTGTAGATAAAACCTCTACTTCTTGTACTGAAGGAGCAACAAGATGTAGTGCTGATAATTCAAAAGTTGAAAAATGTATTTCTGGAAGTTGGGTTACAGATAAAACTTGTGGCACTAAAGAATGTTGTAATAATAATGCATGTAGTGAAGTAAAATGTGATAGTAAGAGTGTAGGAACAAAATGGTGTGATGGTAATGTCTTAAAAGAGTGTACAAAGGATTGTAAAAATAGTCCAAATACTGGAGTAATTAAAGAAACAAACTGTCCGAATGGTTGTGAAAATAATGCTTGTAAAGATAGTGGAGGAGGATCAGACAATCAATACTCAGGGAATATTGCTTTTTTCAAGACAGAAAGTGATGTTAGAGCATGGAAAGCATATGGTGTTTTGGATAAAAATAGCATTCCCACTTGTGCAGTTTCTTATTTAGGTGTTAAAGATAGTTATCTAGGACAATGTAGTTCTTCTTCATGTAGTTGGGAACTTTATGTTAATGATGTAAAACAATCTCTTAG
>JAWBOW010000070.1:0-3115 GCA_038825775.1 Candidatus Woesearchaeota archaeon
AATAAAATTCTCAAATTCTTTAAACGTAAAAAAATGTTTTTTTATACTTATTTCTTTGTTTGAAACAATAACCAGAACACTATTTTTTAATTCGTTTAATACTTCTTTTAATTCAAAGAATTCTCTATTATTATTAATTTGTAAAATGACAATCTTTTTTTCATTATTTAAAAACATATGCTTTAATTTTTCATCGTTTTCCAAAAAAGATATTTCAGCATTGGCTATTATGGAATTCTTTCTAAGAACACTTAAGTTTGGTTTATGTTTGCTGTAAGCAACAAGATTAATTTTGTTATTATTTTTCTTATCTTTTTGATTATTATCATCACTTATGAAAGAGTTTTCTTTGAGCAAATTAATAAAAAAATTATAAATCGATTCATTAATTTTATTCTTTGTTTCATTTTTAGAGTTTTTATAATAAAGATACGCTTCTATTAAAAAGCTACTCTTACTTGTAATATCAATTAAAGTTCCATTAAAATTTCTTGTAAAACCAGAATATCTTAAAATTGAATATGCTATGTTTGGTCTTAAACTGCAAGGAGTGTTAAAAACAGCATAATTTCTCTTGTAAACCTCACCAAAATCTAAGCCTAAAAAAATGTTTTTGTTTATTTTAAATACGAAAAAGTAAAAGTTGGGTTTTTTTAAGTTTTGAGAGAATCCCTCTTTAATCATCAATTTTGATATTTCTTTTCTGAATTTTTCCCTTTCATAATTTTTAAGTTCTTTTTTAAAACAATCACAAATCTCAACTTTAAAACAAAATTTCGATTCTTTGAAAAAATTAAGAATTTTATTTGTTAATTCATCATACCCAAACTTTAAACTTAAATTACTTTTATTTTTTAAATTTTCTTTGAAATAATCTTTGAACTGTTCTTTTGTTTTTAATTCTCCAATTAAAAATCCAATTCTTTCAGCACTTCTTGAATATAACAATAAATTCAAAAAATCCTTAAAATTACATTCCGAAATTAAAATTCCTTCATAAACATTAAAATTCTTTCCAGTTATTTCAAGCGCTTCTGAATAACAAACCCTTTCAGTTCCTAAACTGCACTTTAAAAAAACACGCATAAGTTTAGGTAACTGTTAATAAAATTAAAATCTTTTGAAAAACAAATAGAAAAACAAAATTCGAAAGCTTTATAAATAACCCAAAACCACCATAATTTCACAAAATCCACGAATATATTGTTCGGTAACATCAGTTGATTCCGAACAAACAAACGCAAATAAAAAACCTGAGAAGGGAAAGCTTTCGCTATGTATTTCTTGGAAGCTCCCGTTGAAAGGTTTTTTTGTGCAGGCAAGTAGCATAATTAGTAGTTTCATTAAGCACAATTAAGGTTTAAAATGGCAAATATAAGATTTCCAAGAAAGGGAAGTATGCAGTATTGGCCAAGAAAAAGGGCCAAGAGAATTTATGCTAGAGTTAGGGCTAGAAACCTTGCAGGAATAAAAGAGGTAAAACCAGTAGAATTTGCAGGTTATAAAGTTGGAATGGCGCATGCTGTTGTTTTAGATAACACTCCAACTTCAATGATGAAAAACGAGGAAAAAGTTATTCCACTAACAATTATTGAATGTCCACCACTAAAAATCGCTTCGATAAGATTTTATAAGAAAACAAGTGATGGGTTAAAAGTTGCAGATGAAGTTTTTGTTGCAAAGGATAAGCACATATTTAGGAAAATTCCAAAGAATAAGAAGGAAAAGAGTATTGAAGAGTTAGAAAAGAAAATAAATGATTATTACGACGTAACAGCAATAGTTTATACAATGCCACAACTTTCTGGTTTAAGAAAGAAAACTCCTGAGATATTTGAAATAAAATTATCAGGCTCAAATATTGAAAAATTAAAGTATCTTAAAGACAAGATAGGTAAGGAAATAAATGCAGAAGAAGTTTTTTCAGAGGGTGAACTTGTTGATGTTCATGCAATAACAAAGGGAAAGGGTTTTCAAGGAGCTGTTAAGAGATTTGGAATAGCCTTAACCCAAAAAAAGTCACAAAAAGGACAAAGAACTCCTGGAAGCTTGGGCCCTTGGAATGCTCAAGTTCAAATTCAATACAGAGTTGCACATGCAGGACAGCTTGGATTTCATCAGAGAACAGAGTATAACAAATTATTAGTTAAAATGCTCCAACCTAATGAGATTAAGAAAGAATCAGGATTTGAACATTATGGACAAATAAAGAGCAAGGTTTTATTATTGAAAGGATCAATACCTGGATCTAAGAAGAGATTAATAAGAATAACAAGAGCAATAAGGCCTAACAAGAAAAGAATGGAACAATTAACACTTTTAAAATTGATAATGTAAAATGAAAATAAAAGTAAAAAATCTTGAGAATAAGGAAGTTGGAACATTAGATTTGCCAGAACAATTTTCAGAAAGTATAAGGAATGAACTAATAAAAAAATCGTTTTTAGCAATTACTGCTTCAAAAAGGCAACCTTACGGAAGTTTTGAGGACGCTGGAAAAAGACCCTCAGCTAAACTAATGAGGAGGAGAAGGGTTTTTAGAACAGCATATGGTTATGGAATTTCAAGGGTTCCAAGAAAAATACTTGCAAGGAGGGGTTCAAGATTTATTTGGGTCGGAGCCTTTGCTCCAGGAACTGTCTCGGGAAGAAGAGCACACCCACCAAAATCTGAGAAGATATTTGAAAAGAAGATTAACAAAAAAGAAAACAAAAAAGCAATAAGAAGTGCTCTGTCAGCTTCATTAAATAAAGAATTGGTTTCAAAAAGATATAGTGTTCCAGAAGATTATCCGTTTGCAATAGTTTCAGATATTGAAAAAATTAAGAAAACAAGTGATGTTAAAAAAGTGCTTGAAATTATTGGTTTTAAAGAAGAGCTTGAGAAGATGAGCAGCAGAAAAATAAGGGCTGGACGTGGAAAAACAAGAGGAAGAAGGTATAAAAGAAAGAGAGGAATCTTAATTGTTGTTGGTAGTGAAAACTCTGAACTTGAAAAGTCAGCAAGAAATTTAGGAATTGAAGTAGTTCCTGTAAAAAGATTAAATGTTGAGTTATTAGCTCCAGGAGCAAATCCTGGAAGGGCTGTTATATTCACAGAAAACGCCTTAAAAATA
>JAWBOW010000071.1:0-2990 GCA_038825775.1 Candidatus Woesearchaeota archaeon
ATGAAAAGTTTTACGAGGAATTAAACCTAAAAGTTGGGCTTGAAATACACCAACAATTAGACACAAAAAAATTATTTTGTAATTGTGATTCAAAAATAATTGATGATTCTAAAAAACCAGATTTTATAGTAGAAAGATTTTTGAGAGTACAAGCAGGAGAAACAGGAACGATAGACAGAGCAGCACTCTTTGAATTCAAAAAGGAAAAAAAATACATTTATAATTTTTACAGTGAAAGCTGTTGTCTTGTTGAACTTGATGAAGAGCCACCACACGAGATTAATAATGAAGCATTAAAAATTGCTTTTCAATTCTCAAAGCTAGTTAATGCTAGAATAAATGATGTGATACAAGTTATGCGTAAAACAGTTATTGATGGTTCCAATACTTCAGGATTTCAGAGAACAGCATTGATTGCAACTAATGGTTTTGTAAAGATAAAAAACAAAATTATTAGAATTCCAACAATATGCTTAGAAGAGGATGCTGCTAAAATAATAAGCAACGATGAAAATTCTTCTTTATATAATCTTTCAAGATTAGGTATTCCTTTGTTGGAAATATCAACAGAACCATGCCTTAACAGTCCAAAAGAAGTAAAAGAAGCAGCAGAACACTTGGGAATACTGTTGAGAAGTTTAAAAGTAAAAAGGGGTATTGGAACAATAAGACAAGACATTAACATTTCAATAAAAAATGGCAACAGGGTTGAAATAAAAGGTGCTCAGGACTTAAGAGCGCTTCCTTTAATAGTCGAATTAGAAGTTGAAAGACAACTTAATTTAATTAAAATAAAGGAAATCCTAAACAAAAGAGGGTTGAAAAAAGAAGAAGACGTTAAAGTTTATCAAAAAGATATAACTTATTTGTTTAATAATGTTGATTCAAAGGTAATTAAAAAAGGTATAGAAAACAATGGAATTGTTTTAGGAATAAAAGTAGAAAAATTCTCAGGAATCTTTGGAATAGAATTGAACGAAAATAAACGTTTAGGAACAGAATTAGCAACCCACTGCAAACTTTTTGGACTTAAAGGATTAATACATAGTGATGAACTTCCAAATTATGGAATAAAAGAAAGTGATATCTTGAATATAAAAAAAGAACTTTCTTGCAATGAAGAAGACGGTTTTATAATAATAACCGGTGATAAGGAAAAAGTTTTGAAAGCAGCGGAGAATGTTATAGAAAGACTAAGGCAATGTGTTTTAGGAGTTCCAGAAGAAGTTAGAAAGGTTGATGATGACTATAAGACATCTTTTCTAAGACCAATTCCAAGTTCTGCAAGAATGTATCCTGAAACAGATATTCCTTTAATAGTTCCATTTGAGGTTGAAATTCCAAAAACATTATTTGAAGTTATTGAGGATTATGAAAATCTTGGTTTAAGTAATGACTTGGCAAGAATCTGTGCTCTGTCAAAAAAGAGAGAATTCTTTGAAAAACTCATTAATAAGTATAAGAATGTTAAACCAAAAACAATAGCCCAAATTATGTTCTTAACAATAAAGGACTTAAAAACAAGATTAAAGCTTGACACCTCAAAAATAAACGATCACATTCTTGAAAAAGTAATAAATGCTTTAGACAAAGAAATTATTTCTCTACAAGGGGTTGAAAAGGTTTTAGAATCATTCATTAACGGAAAAAACATAGATCAAGCAATTGAAGAGAATAAAAGTTTAAGTATAGAAGAGCTTGAAAATAAAATTAAAGAAATAATAAAAAATAATAGGAATGTGAAAAACGAGAATGCAATTATTGGAATTGTAATGCAACAACTTAGGGGAAAAGCAGATGGTAAAAAGATAGTTGAAATTGTTAAAAAAATCTTTTCAGAAGAAAAATAAAAAGAAAAATTACCACTAAAAAATAGTAAAATTTATATATTAGTTTTGTTATTATATGTTCTATGGACAGGGATAATATTATAAAAGCTTTTACTGAGAATTCTCCTAACTATTGGAATGTTCTTAAAAACGAGAATGAACTATGCATAAAGAAACACAAGGAAAAAATATATCCTTACATAGAAGAAAGAATAAAGAATATCGATCCTAAATTAAATTTAGAGAATATTGTAATAGGCGTTACAGGAAGTGATGGAAGATTAGAATCGTATCGTTCAGAAACAGATATTGTCGTTTTAAGTAAAGAAAACATACCTATTGAAGAATATTATAATATATTAACAGAGTTAAAACCATTAACAATTGAAATAAAAACAATGGAGCAAACATTAAGTTATTATTCAAATGATCCAAAAAGAATATTCCCCACCAGAATGATTGATTTTTTAGAACTTAATGGGGATAGGTGTAAAAGATGCTATGAAAGTTTTTTTGAAAAATTTTTTGATGAAATAATAACAGATAGAAAAATAGTAAAATCTGTAAGTGAAAGATTTAAAGAATATCTTAAGATAAATAACTCAGGAAAACAAAGGTGGAAGAATAGAGAAATAAAACATTATGATTTAGAACAGGGTTTATTATATTATGATGAAAATCCTGAAAGTGTAACTTTTGGCCCAAAATATGGCCCTTTAAGAACGATACAATTCTTTATTGCAAAAAATTTATTACAAAAACCATTAGACATAATGTTAGGTGATAAAAATAAAACTAAGGAATTATACAGAAAACTTTTTTACATTATGCCAAGAACAACAATCGAAAGAATAGACTTTCTAAGCGAAGAATTAATAAATAAAAGAAGCATACTTCCACTTTCAAAAGAATCAAAAAATGAATTGAAAGATAATTACAATTACTTTTTAATGCAATATCATAAATTACAAGAAATTTATTTTATAAATAAAAACAGAATAATTGTTACAACCGATAAAAAAGAATTAAAAGAAAGAATAAATTCTATAAACAATATTGTAACCGCTCAAAATAAATTTTGATGACTAATTCTAAAATTTATGTTTTATTAAAACAAAAAAATTTTAAATAAGCATTAAAACTTCTTTTTGTCTTATACTG
>JAWBOW010000072.1:0-2916 GCA_038825775.1 Candidatus Woesearchaeota archaeon
TATTTTAATCAAAAAACACATAAACAAAAAAGCGGTGATTATTGATGGATGTTGTTTTTGCAAATCTTTGTCTTATAATCTTAATTGTTTTCTTAATAACAACCATAATAAAATTATTAAAGCAACCATTAATTATTGGATACATTCTTTCAGGAATAATAACAGGGCCGTTATTTTTGAATTTGTTAAAAGAAACAACTTTGTTTTCAACAATGTCAAGTATTGGTGTTTCATTTTTATTATTTATAGTTGGTTTAAACTTATCTCCAAGAGTAATAAAGGAAGTTGGAAAGATTTCTTTAATAACAGGAATTGGCCAAATAGTTTTTACTTCAATAATTGGATACTTTATAGGATTAATTCTTGGTTTTAATGCAATCACGTCAATTTACATAGCAATTGCTTTAACATTTTCTTCAACAATAATCATAATGAAATTATTATCAGATAAAGATGATTTGGACAAACTTTATGGTAAGATTTCAATAGGATTCTTACTTGTTCAGGACTTAGTTGCTATGATAATCCTTTTATTAATATCATCAATAGCCCAAGCGGGTTTTGAAAAATTTACTTTAGGAATCTTTCTTGTTGTTTTTGAAAGATTTATTAGGGGAATAATAATAGGACTTTTACTTATCGTGATAAGTTATTTCGCTCTAAAAAGAATAGGAGAGTTCTTAGCAGCAAACCAAGAATTTCTTTTCTTGTTTGCAATAACCTGGTGCTTGGGAGTATCATTCTTGTTTAATTATATTGGATTGACATTAGAAATAGGTGCATTAATCTCAGGAATAATCCTCTCAATCTTCCCTTACAGTTATGAAATAAGTTCAAAACTAAAGCCGTTAAGGGATTTCTTCATAATTTTCTTCTTCTTAATCCTTGGAAGCCAAATGTATTTTACTAGCATCTCAAACTTTATAGCTCCAACAATAATATTTTCATTATTTATACTTATAGGAAATCCGCTTATAGTTATGATACTAATGGGATTATTTGGCTATACGAAAAAAACAGGATTTTTAGCAGGATTAACTGTTGCACAAATCTCAGAGTTTTCATTAATATTGATAAGTTTAGGAGTTAGAGTTGGACAGCTTTCAAAAGAAGTTCTCTCCTTTGTAACTCTTGTTGGCATAATAACAATCGCTGGCTCAACATACATGATACTTTATTCTGAAAAGATTTATTCATTAATCTCAAAATACCTCTCAATATTTGAATTTAAGAAACCAGTTGAAAAAGAAATTAAAAAAGAATCGTATGATTATTTCTTACTAGGTTACAACAGAATTGGTTTTTCAATACTTAATGCATTTTTGAAATTAAAAAAGAGATTTTTAATAATTGATTTTAATCCAGAGATTGTTGAGAAACTAAAAAAACAAGGTTATTCTTGCGCTTATGGAGACGCTTCTGACATTGACTTTTTAGAACAACTAAATCTAAAAAGTGCAAAGTTAGTTGTTTCAACAATACCTGATTTTGAAACCAATTTCACAATACTAAAAGAAACAAAAAAGATTAATCCAAAATCAATTATAATACTTACAGCCAGGCAGATAAAGGAAGCTCTGAATCTTTACAATGAAGGAGCTGATTTTGTTATAATGCCACATTTCTTAGGAGGAGAATTTACTTCAAGATTGATTGAAAAAGCAAAAACAAACCCAAAACATTATAAAATAGAAAGGGAAAAACAATTAAAAGAATTAGAAAAGAGAATTGAAGAAAAACACGAACACCCAATTATAGATAGAAAATGAATCTAAAATAAAAATTTTTTTGCTTGTTTATTATTAATATCTTTTTATTCCAATCAAGAAAAAAGTTCCAATTAAAAAGAATACTCCTAAGATTTGCAAAATCCAATAGAAATGATAAAACCTAAATTTATTGTAAAACGCATTAATTAAAAATAAGAGAGCACGAGTTATTAATAAAAATAAGAAAGCAAAAGCACCAAAAATTTTATGCTTCCGCAAAATTACTAAAAAACAATAAGAATAACTGTTAAAATGTTGTGTGTTAAAAATCCCTAAAAAACTTTAAAGATTTCATCATCTTTTTAAAAACATAAAACAACATTAAAAAATAAGCGGCTTATAAAAAGAATTGAAAGAATCTTTAAGTTTATATAAAAACCAATAATACAATCGCATTGAACAGATATCACAAAATAAAAAAGAAAATAAGAAAGAGTAAACGAGTAAAAAAAGAGTAAAAGGGTAAAAAAGATAAAAAAAGAGCTTGAGAGGATACAGTGGATTTTGTTAAATTAAAAAATTATGATAAGAAGATTTTGCTTACTTATATTTTGCTTATTCGAGGCTTATTTTTTTCTTTTCCACCGAAAACTTTAAATATAACCTTAGAACTCACTTTTTACTGCCGGAATAATGCTTTTCCGTGCAACTCACCTCCTTTTCTTAAATTAAAATCTTGTGTATGCCTAATCAAACTAGTATTAGGCATGAAAGAAGTGAGTAAAAAGGTGTTTCTCTAATAAACCTTGCGACCAATAATCGTGAGAGCCAAAAAGCTGGTAATACCCGTTGATCCTGCGGGAGATTGCCGCTATTGGGGTTGGGATTAGCCATGCAAGTCCAAGCTCTGCAAAGAGCTGGCGAACTGCTCAGTAACACGTCGGTAATCTACCCTTAGGTCAGGGATAACCTCGGGAAACTGAGGATAATCCCTGATAGGAAAGAATTTCTGGAATGAGTTCTTTCTGAAAGCGTTAGCGCCTAAGGATGAGCCGGCGGCCGATTAGGCTGTTGGTGGTGTAACGTAGCGTAAAAGTTTCGCTTTACAAATTATGAAGCTTTTACGCTTTATAAGACCACCAAACCGAAGATCGGTAGGGGCCTTGGAAGAGGGCGCCCCGAGAAGGGCACTGAGACACTGGCCCTA
>JAWBOW010000073.1:0-2868 GCA_038825775.1 Candidatus Woesearchaeota archaeon
ATCTATTTTGCTGACGAAAGCGAAGACAAAGAACTAACAAGGTCTATGGGACCAAGATTAGCAATTTATCCTAAGTTTTCTCTAAACTTTATAACTTGGGATCGCAGGTTAGAAACAGAATATCAAATTTATGATCCTCTAACAACAGTTTGGCAGATAAAAACAAAATACAAAACAAAAGAGGACTATTACTTTTTGTTTGCAGTAAAACACAAACAAATAATACCTTAAAAAATTAAAAACTAAGAACAAGAAAAAAATTTGCCAATAAAAAAATTTCAAAAAATTCCTTAATCCTTAAAGGAGGTTTTTTTATGAGGATAAAAGATAAGGTAAATGATAAAAATAAAGACAAAAACAACAAAATCAGTAACAAAAACAAAATTTTGGAAAACAAAAAAAGAATTTTTATCTTATTGATTCTTATCATAATATTTTCTGTTTTTAATTTTAAGAGTGTGTTTGGGGGAGATTCTGGCGGTGGTGGAGGAATTGGTAATCTTGAATATTGTGGTGAGGGAAAGATAACTACAGGACAAATTGAAGTAAAAAATTATAACTCTTATAAATATTATTTTGATGAAGGTAAAAGCGATTTAAATAGTTATGAAAAAAAACAAATTTCTATTAGTTCTTCTGGTGAAAAAGTTATTGAGTATAAATGTAAACCTTGTTATGCTTTAGTTAAGTTATCAACTTCTGCAAGCGGATCTCAAAGGCTTATTACAGAGACGTATGCCTGTATAGCAAAAGAATGTAATAATAAAGATTGTTTATATGATAAACAATTTAAAGGAAAATGCAAAGATGGTAATTGTTATCTTGTATGCAAAAAAAATGAAAAAGTTGATAAAGTGTGCTTTTGTGGTGATGAATTAATATATGTAGGATATTGTTGTGAAAAAGATGGAAAATTATATAAAAGCACTTCAGATTGTTCACAAACTTCTTCTACATCTTCAGCTTCTGAAGTTGGTAAGTGTGGGGGTAGTGTTACAATAACAGATACTTCTGGGCGAATATTTTTTAATAATGATAAAAGCAAGGATCTTTACACACAGGAAGTTAACAAGTACATCTGTAAAGAATCTGCTAAATTAAAAATGGTTCGTTATTCCGGTTCAGAGGAGTACTGGTGTGAGTTATCTGATGAATGTAAAACAACAACTTCTTCAGGATCTGGTTCTTCTTCTACCTCTTCACAAACATCTCAGGATAGAACTTGCACAACTTATGATGCAGGACACTCAAGGTTTAATCCTTTTGGTCAGTGTAAGCAGTTTAATTTTTGCGATAAGGACCAAAAAGGAGTTGCTGATTTTATTTGTAGAAATATAGAGGGCTCATCAAAAAAATACTGTCCTACTTGTAAGTGCTCTTCTTATGTTTCTGGGCAAGAAAAACAAACTCTTCCAGAGGATATTTTTAAGGATGAGAAAGGTAATGTTTATTTAAATTGCAATTATGATTGGGATGGAAGTAAAGTTACTAAAATTAGTGACAATTATGCCAAGTGTGTTGAGGGAATGGTTGTTGGTGGTAAAAAAACAAAAGCATTCTGTTGTATGCTTGAGGGAAGCACATGTAATGCTGATGAAACCACAAAAGATATTCCTGCTCAACCAAAAATTTGTTGTCCAGGATTAGTATGTGATAAGGGGAAGTGTGTTAAGAAAGGAGAAGAAAAGAAAGAAGAAAAAGAAGAAAAAGGGGTTTCTTGTAAGTTTAGTTTTGAAAAAGAAAACCATGAAATAAAGGATGATAGTTTAATTATTGATTTAAGTGATCAAAAACCAAAAACCCTTAAAATTAAGTTTAGTGCTAACTCAGAAAATGGTTTTAATGATTATAGAATAATTTGGGATTGCGGGGATAAAAAAGAGAATAGTGAAGAAATAAAAGCAGATGATGTTAATAAGCAGAATAGCGTTACTAAAGATTTAAAATGTGAATACAAGTTAGATGATTATAAAGATTTGGAAAAATTATCAAAAGGTTTGGACTTAAACATTAAAGTTCAAGTTAAGAAAGCAGAAGAAAATCCTATTGATTGTAATTTAGAAGAAAATTCTCCAAAGATTGTGAAATTGGTTGTTAAAGATTTAGTTAAAATAATTATCAACACAAAAAAGGTTTATTCTGATGTTAGTTATGGCTTAATAATTGAGAATAAAATTGTGCAATCAATGGCTGATGAGGATTTAATATATATAGTCCCTGCAATAAAAGGTGAGGATAAAAATGAAATCTTAAGTTGTTTAAATGATAACAATTGCGAATTCAAAATTTATAATCAAGAGGGTAAGGAAATTCAACAAAAATCAGGTATTTTAGTTAGTATTAAAAAATCTGATTTTAAAGATGGAAAGTTTGAAGGACAATTCTCAATAAAAATAAATAACCCTGCAAATGTTAAAACTCCGATAGAGAATGTTCGTTTGTGGGCTGCTTATCAAGGTGCTTCTTATTATTCAGATACTTTTACAATAGAACATTGTAAGAAAAACAACACACAAGCTTCTAAGGTTGAAGAGTGTTGTAATTATTATTCTGAAGAAACTAAAGTTACAGATCCTAATGATCCTAATAAGCAAAAGGATGTTTTTAGGTGTTATTTTAATCCTAAGATCACTGAAAAAACTGATCAGCAAGGAAACAAAGAAAATATTTGCGAATTTAATAATGAGGATGTTGATAAAAATAATAATGCTCAATGCACAGAAGATGGTATTTGTATTAAAGGAGGGCCTGAAATCTGTAATAATGGAAAGGATGATAATTGTGATGGGTTAATTGATTGTGAGGATCCTTTGTGCTATGCAAAGCAAGAACCAGTTTGGACTGTTGCTTTAAAATCAAAAGAATTTG
>JAWBOW010000074.1:0-2855 GCA_038825775.1 Candidatus Woesearchaeota archaeon
ATACTGATGGCACTACTGCTTATTTATCAGTAGGCACAGAATCAACAACAGTTATGAAATCAGCAACAGAATGGGGTACTTTAGTAACATACGATTATACTGCAGCAGGTACTGCAACAATAAATTATCCAGACACACAACTTTATCATCTGGTAGCAGTTGGTGATAATCCAGTAATATCAGTAGGCGGGGCTGGAGGAAAAGTTACAACAGAAACAATCTTGCCAATAACAGCAGATGTAGTTAAATTAGATTCTGAGGTAACATCTGCAGATAAGGCTGGCTATGATTTGGTACTAGTGGGTGGGCCATGCGTTAATACACTTGTAGCTGAACTAGCAACAGCTGGAAAGTTCCCGTACACCTGTGCAAACTGGCCAGGAAGGGACTTTGGAAGAGTTCAATTAATTGCTGATGCATTCGCATCAGGAAAGACAGCATTAGTTGTTGCTGGTACAAGAGCACAAGACACAGATTTGGCAGCCCAGATAGTACAAAAAGGATTCCCAGGAGCATCAGAAACAATAAAAGCTGGTAGCGTAACTGAAATTACTGGAACTGTTTCATCACCAGCTTATTCGTAATCAGTTTAGTTCAGTTTTTCCCTTTTTTCTTTTTCTTTGTTTTATTAAATAAGACGTCTTTATCTAAGTTAATAATTTAAAAATATAGGAGAATTAATAAAAATGAAAAAAATAGTTTTTTTAACAATTTTAATTGTTTTAACAGCTGGTTGTATAGAAAAGCCTTTAACTTCTTATCAAAAGAAATTTGCAGGTTTAACTCTAAACTTTAGGGCAAACTTAACTGAAGCAGAAAAAGTTTTAGTTGAACCTGATGAAAATGCTTTAAGAAATGTTCTTTTAAACTATAATGCAGAAGAATTTGGAATAGCTTACATACCAAATGAAACTGAAAATGCTTATTACTTAGCCGCATCTTATGAATTAGCTTATAAGCTAACAATAATAAACAAGTATTACTTTAATAGAGTAAAGTTTATAGACTCTATTCCAGTTAACAACATTACAGAAGCTTTCTTAATTGCTAAAGAAGAAAAACCAATAATATTGCTTTTAGGAGAGTCTCAAACTAATTTAACTAAGGTTAAAGTATTTCCTACAGGCTATGTTGTAATTGCTTATGGTGGGAACTTTTCAGAAATTGATAGAAGTTATAATGATTTAGATTTAGCAGTTGATAAGATTTTGTTAGTTTTAATGTCTAGCACTTAACATAATTTTCTAATTCTCTCATGCTTACAGGGCTGTACAAAACTAAGGATTCGTTTATTAAGATTGCAGGTATTTTTTCAATGTTGTAAACACTTTTTATAACTTCTAGTGTTGTTATTTCCATATCAGCTGGAAAAGTTATGTAAATTATTTGAGGTCCACATTTTTGTTTTAAATCCCATAAAACTCTGTCTTGAAAGCCTTGCTCAATTGTTTTGTTGTATTGAGAATAAAAGTAAATTACAGTTGAATAATTAGCGTTGCACGCTTTTTTTAACTCAATGGAGTTTAACCAAAACTGTAAGTCTAACAAAGCGTATCTTTCTTTTTCTAATTCAAGAGTTGGCGTAAATCTATTTGTTTTTTCATATTCTTCTATTCTTTTGCCTTCATCGTAAATTTTGTCACCGGCCTTTAAATTTTCTTTTAAAAGAAAGTCGCAGTATAAGGTTTTATTTTCTGAAATTTTTTGAATGTAAGATTGTAAAAGCCTTACATCGTTCCATAAATTATCAATTTCAGTCATTCTGCTTTTAACCTCTTCAAGCCTAAGATTGTCTAAAAGTATTCCAGCATAAAAACCAATAACAAAAACCATCAAAGTTAAAGCCAATGTTTTTAAAAATATTTTTTTCATTTTACCACTCATATTTTTTTGTAAAAAACTTTACGCTACTGTGCAATAAATTAAAGGGGAAGATACAAATATAAACAAAAATGTAAAGTAAAAAGTCCCTAATTTTTCTAGGTAATTCAACAACATTTTTCATTGTTTTAAAATTTAAGTTTATGTAAAAAATAGATAAAATAAATCCAATTGCTGCAAAAAAATAAAACATGTCAGGTATAAAATAAAAAGGCCTAATCGGATTAAAGCCAAAAACATAAGATCCAATTAAGTACCTTGCTAAGTTAAAAGCAATGTAAGATAAAAATAATATTCCAACCATTGAGAGAACATAAGATATTGAAAACAAAGGCAATAAAAATGTTCCAAGTTTACCAAATTCTTTTTTCATAAATAAATGAAAATACTTAGAAGTTGTTTGCAAACCACCTATGTTCCATCTTAGCCTTTGCTTCCACCATTTTTTAATTGTTTTAGGAACGCTGGTGTAAACTTTTGCATCTAAGGCCATTTTTATTTTATAATTATGCTTAGTTAATCTCCAAGCAATTTCTATATCTTCTGTTAAATTCTTTTCATCAAATCCTCCTATCTTTTCTAAAATATCCTTTCTGTAAAGACTCATTGGACCTGGAGTTACATAAATTGCATCTAAAAACTCAAAAAGCTTTCTTGACCAAGCTATCATAACATATTCTATTTCTTGAAGCCTTTCTAAAAGTCCTTTAGCATTTTTTACAAAAACTGATGTTGTAACTGCACCTACATTTTTTTCAAAAAATGGAACAGTTTTTAGCAAGGCACCCTTTTCAGGATAAGAGTCAGAATCTACGCAAGCAATTATTTCGCCTTTAGCTTTTTTAATTCCAAAATTTAATGCGCTAGCCTTTCCTCCTCTTTTCTTTTTAAATACTTTTATTCCTTTAATTTTTTTAGCAATTTCAAATGTTTTATCTGTTGAACTATCGTCAACAACAATTATTTCTTTTTTT
>JAWBOW010000075.1:0-2767 GCA_038825775.1 Candidatus Woesearchaeota archaeon
GTTAATTCTCCAACTAACATTTGGGCGAGTGTTATTGATTATGAAACTAATATTAGTAGGGTTTTAGTTGAGGTTACAGACCCTAATGGTTTGAAGTATAATTTTAGTATGAATTATTTTTCTGGTAATAATTCTAGGGGGAATGTTAGTTTGTGGGTTAAAAATTATGTTCCGGCTGTTGTTGGCGCTTATTATTTGAGGTTTTATGTTTTTGATGATTTTAATAATAGTTTTGATACCGGGCCTTTTTATTTGAATTTTACTTCTATTAGCATTTCAGGTGGTGGGGGTGGTAGTAGGGAAGTTATTGTTAACACCACAACAATTCCTGTTTATGAGACAATACAAGTTTGTAATAATAATAATGTTTGCGAGCCCGAACGTGGCGAGAACTTTTGGAATTGTAATTCTGATTGTCATTTTGATATTTCTTATATTACTTGTGATAATCCAAGCATTACTTGTTTGTGGAAAACTAATTGGTTTGCTATATTCCTTTTAGGAGTTATTATTGTTTCGCTAATATTTTTATATGGCAAACCAAAAAAGAAGAAAAAAGTTGAAGAGGTGGAAAAATGAAGAAAAACACTTATTTTTTGGTTTTGCTAGTTTTTTTAATTGTAGTAGTGTTTTTTTGGACTAAATTTTCGAGGAGGGGAACTAATTTTGTTTTGGAATGGAATGTAGAATCAAACGCTTACAACCCAGTAGTTTTTGACGATTATTCTTTCAGGCTTGAGGGTTTGGAATATAGTTCTGAACCAAAAAAAGTTTATGATTATTGCACAAAGCAAGCGAATGAGGGTTTAGAAAGTTGGTGTTTACAAAAAGGTGGTGTTTTGAGAACTAGAACTGGAGAATACTTTTCTGATAATAAAATTTGTACTTATGATTATCAAGTTTGTTTGGGATGGGGTTTTAGGCTTATAGCAACTTGGGCGAACGCACAAGTTATTAAAGAATTTATTCCAGACCCAAATAATAGGTTAACCCCTACTGAAGAATACTTACACTTTGATTATGGGGGCTATCACTTTGATTATAAAGACTTTTTGTACTACGCTAATTATCCTAACTTGAGAAGGTTAAATTTTGAAGTCTCCTGCTCTGAAAATTCAGAATTAGTATATACTAATTTGTTGTATCCTATTGATAACACTCCTAACGAGCCCGGTTATAGGATTTATGGTTATTGCAAACAAAAACCAAAATATTATTTTATTGTTGATGGAGGTATGAATAGTAAAGTTGTTTCGTCAAATATTTTAAATATTACAATAACTATTAAGAATAAGGGTAGCGTTCCAGTTTATAATGTTACAGTCAGAGCAAGCCCGCCGAGTTTTGAAAAAGCTATCCCGCAAAGGTATTTTAGCGTTATTAATCCTGAAGAGACTAAAATTATTGTTGTTCCATTTGACATTTCAGAATTCGTTAATAGTTACGCATCACTTCAAGTTTATCCCGAAGGCATTATTAATGGGCAAAAGTACGACACAACTTCGGATGTTTTAATGTTAAATATTAAAACAATTTGAGGAGGTGATTTTTTTATGGAAATCATAAATGCTACTTCAATTGTTAACGAAACAACCACTGTTATTGTAAGCCCAACTTCAGCGGTTTTTGGTTTTTTAAATGGTATTGTTAGTTCGATTAATGATTTTTTTGTAAAAATATACCCACAAAATCCTAATATTGTTGTTTTGATTTTAGCTTTTGCTATTGGTTATGCTATAAAATCCAAAACTGAAGAGGGTTTTTGGTTTTGGGTTTTTATTAGTTTAGTTTTTTATGGGGCTATGAGGTACGTGGGTTTGGGAGTATGATTAAAAAATTTTTTGTTTGGATTTTTGTATTATGTTTTTTTGCTAGTTTGAGTTATGCTTTAGTTTTACACCCTTCTGGTGTTGTTAACAAAACAAGTTTTTGGATTGTTTGTAATGGTGACGGTAATTATTTTGAAATTTATGTTAATAACACTTTAGTTCAGAATAGTTCTTTTAATAATGTTTTAGTTAACTTAAGCGAGGGGACTTATTTAATAACTTGCAGTAATGGTTTTGAAACAAAACAAAATTTGGTTAGTGTTGTTCTGCCAAAATGTTCTTCAGGAACTCTTGTTTTGATTAACGAAACTTATTTTTGTGTTAGTTGCCCTGAAGGTTTTGTTGTGAAAGATAATTTTTGCGTTCCAGAAAAAATTGTTTATAAGGGTAAAGACCCAATTAATGATTTTTTGAATTCAATAATTTATTATTTAAGCCCTAACAACCCCACAACAGGATTTTTTTTATTAATAATCCTAATTATTGTTTTAATAATAATAATTGATAGTGAAAAACAATGGAGGAGGATAAGATGAACGGCAAAACCCAAACCATTTTAATAATACTATCAGCCTACATTTTATTTTTAGCTTTTAATTATGAAAGAACCTGGGCTTTAATAGAACAAGGAAACTTTACAGGTTATGTTTTTTACTTCCTAAGCCAACTACAATACATACTCATAATATACTTCATATTCAAAACAAGCACAAAAAACGTGCTAACAAAAATAATCGCTTCAATACTAATAATATTATCAATAGAATTCATAAGCTACCCACACTGCGTTCAAAAAAACAGCCTTGAAGGAGGAGTAGTTGTTTGTAGCGATTACTTCATAGTAAGATACATTGACAAATTCATACCTCACAAAATAACATGGTACTTATACTACATAATCCTTCCAATAATAATGCTTGGGACCGCGGCAGTATTAC
>JAWBOW010000076.1:0-2692 GCA_038825775.1 Candidatus Woesearchaeota archaeon
ATAAATTTTTGAAGATTAAAAAATGAATTTAAATTAAATCAAAATTAAATTTGCATTGAAATTACAAAAAATAAGTTTTATATATAAGTGAAATAATAAAAATCTTTTGTAAAAAAAAAGAGGTGTTTTAATGGATTTTTATAATTTAAGTGTTAATAAAGCATTAGAAGTTCTTAAGACAAGTAAGAATGGTTTGAGCAGCGAAGAAGCAAAGAAGAGATTAGAAGTTTATGGTTATAACGAGTTAGTTAAGGGAAAAAAGCTAACCACTTTTGAAATTTTTCTAAACCAATTCAAAAACCCACTTATAATGCTCCTCTTCTTTGCCTCAATATTATCTTTAATATTAAAAGATTATCTTGAAGCAGGAGCAATATTTGGGATAATAATGCTGAATGCTATTCTTGGATTTGTCCAAGAATTTAAAGCAGAAAAAGCAATGGAAGCACTTGAAAAGCTTTCACAACCAATTGCAAAGGTTTTAAGGAATGGAATTGTTGATAAGATTCCTGCAAGGGAGTTAGTGCCGGGGGATGTTGTTCTTTTGGAAGAAGGGGATATTGTTCCTGCTGATATTAGATTAATAGATGTTTCAAGTTTGGAGATTGATGAGGCGACACTTACAGGAGAGTCTGTTCCTTCTAAAAAAGTAACTGTTCCTTTTGAATTAGGAACACATGTAGCTAATCAAGAGAATATGGCTTTTATGGGAACAATAGTGACTTATGGAAAAGGTTATGGTGTTGTAACTGCTACAGGAATGAATACTGAATTTGGAAAAATAGCTCATTCTTTACAAACAACAAAAGAAGTAAAAACACCTTTACAAGTAAAGTTTGAAAAACTTACAAAGCAGATAAGCATCATTATTGCATGTTTAATATTTATTGTTTTTGTTTTAGGAATATTCAATAAAGAATTAAGTTTTACCAAGATGGTTTTATTTTCTTTAGCCCTAACTGTTTCTGTCATACCAAATTCTCTTCCGGTTATAGCAACGGTAAGCTTGTCCTTAGGTGCTAAGAGGTTAGCCAAAAAGAATATGCTTGTTAAGAAACTAACTGCTGCAGAAAGCTTGGGCTCTGCAACAATAATTTGTAGTGATAAAACAGGTACAATAACAAAGAATCAAATGACAATAACTCATTTGTTTTATGATAACAAAATAATTGAGGTAACTGGTTCTGGTTATATTCCAAAAGGAAGTTTTTATTATAATGGAAAAATTTTTGATTCCAAAAATTTAGAGCTTCTTTTAAGGATAGGCTTTTTGTGTAATAATGCAAAATTAGTTATTAATGAAAACAATTATAATATTGTTGGAGATCCAACAGAAGGTTCTTTAATAGTTCTTGCAAAAAAAGCTGGAGTTGATGAAGAAGAACTAAAAAGTAATTTTGTGTTGGTAAAAGAGATTCCTTTTGATTCTAACAGAAAGTTAATGTCTGTTGTTGTTGATAATAAAAAGCAGAAAAGATTTGAAGCTTATGTTAAAGGAGCTCCTGATTTGTTGTTAAAGAAATGCACTCACATCCTAAAAAACAATAAGATTAGAAAATTAACAGCAAAGGATAAAAAAATTATCCTAAAAACAAATAACCTTTTTGCAGAGAATGCTTTAAGAGTTTTGGCTTTGGCTTATAGAAAACTTCCAAAGAAAAAAACTGATTACTACACAAAAGAAAGTGTTGAGAAAAATCTTGTTTTTGTTGGATTGGTTGGAATGATTGATCCTCCAAGGGATGAAGTCAAAGAAGCTGTTCTTAAGTGTAAGGAAGCTGGAATAAAAGTTATGATTATTACTGGAGATCATGCGATAACAACTAAAGCAATAGCAAAACAGATAGGACTTTATGAAGAAGGTGATATAATTCTTACTGGGGAAGAACTTGATAAATTAAGTGATTCCGAATTAGAGGAAAAGATTGAAAAGGTTAGAATAATAGCAAGGGCTCTTCCAATACAAAAGTTGAGAATTGTTAAGGCGTTGCAGAAGAGAGGACACGTTGTTGCAATGACTGGTGATGGTGTTAATGACGCTCCTGCTCTTAAGAAAGCAGATATTGGAGTTGCAATGGGCATAACAGGAACAGATGTTGCAAAAGAGGTCTCAAAATCGATTCTTGTTGATGATAATTTTGCAACAATAGTTAATGCTATAGAAGAAGGTAGGAATATTTATTTGAAAATAATAAAGTCAGCAAAGTATTTGCTTTCATGTAATAGTGGAGAACTGACAACAGTTTTAATGGCTGTAATTCTAAAACTTCCCCTACCGCTGCTTCCTTTACAAGTTTTGTTTATGAATTTGCTTACAGATGATTTCCCTGCTTTAGGATTAGGCATGGAACCAAATGAGGAAGAATTAATGAAAATTCCCCCAAGGGATCCTAAGGAGAATCCTATTTCAAGAGAGACCCTGTTAACTATCATAATGTTTGGTTTGATAATGGGTGTTGGAACTTTATTAATGTTTAATTATTATCTCAACACACAACCTTTAAAAGCTCAAACAATTGCATTTACAACTCTTGTTTTGTTCCAAATGTTCGCTGTTATGAGTAGCAGAACAATGTATTTTTCATTTAAGCATTTAAACCCGTTAAATAATAAATGGCTTTTAGGAGCAGTTATTTTATCTGTTTTGCTTCAAATAATTATTATTTATTGGGGTCCTGCTCAGTTAATATTT
>JAWBOW010000077.1:0-2623 GCA_038825775.1 Candidatus Woesearchaeota archaeon
TACTGCTTATGAGAACATGTATTTTCACACAATACTTTATAAAATTCCAAAAAGCGTGAGGAAAGAAAAAATAGAAAGTATGCTCAAACTGGTTGGGTTGTATGATAAGAAAAATGTTTTTGTAAAGAATTTTTCAGGAGGAATGAAGAGAAGATTAGAAATAGCAAGGAGTTTATTACATGAACCAAAGATACTATTTTTAGACGAACCAACTTTAGGATTAGACCCTCAAACAAGATACCACATTTGGGAATATATTAAAAATTTGAATGAAAAAAAACAAACAACAATATTCTTTACAACACACTATATTGAAGAAGCTGAGAGAATTGCTCAAAGAGTTGCTATAATTGATAATGGCAAAATAATAACAATAGGATGTGTTGATGAAATCAAAGAAAAAACAAAATCAAAAACTCTTGAAGAAGCATTCATAAAATTAACAGGGCACGATATTAGAGAAGAAAAATCAAGTCCTATTGAAAATATGAGAATGAGAATAAGAATGAGAAGAATTTAAAAGGCTTAATTTGAAAACTTCAAAAATTTTTGAGTGGTTTTTATGTCAAGAATAAATTTTGAAGTCATATTTGGTTTATGGTTAAGACAAATTAAAAGGTATTATCGCTTTAAACCAAGATTTTTATCAATGCTTGGACAACCATTATTGTTTCTTATTGCATTTAGTTATGGTTTTGGACATGTTTTTGAAAGAGCAGGAAGTGCTAATTATCTTCAGTTTTTAGTTCCTGGAATAATTGGAATGAGCATACTAACCACATCTCTCATGATGGGTTTTGAACTAATCTGGGATAAACAGTTTGGGATTTTAAAAGAAACCCTTATTGCTCCTGTTTCAAGATTAGAGATTATGATTGGCAGAACAATAGGAGGGGCAACTATCGGAATAAACCAAGGATTATTTGTATTTTTTATATCCTTAATTATTGGTTTTAAACCAACATTAAGCTCTTTATGGTTAGCAATAATATTTGCTATTTTAACATCTTTGCTATTTTCAAGTTTAGGAACCTTAATTGCTTCCTTACTTGAAGACATGCATAGTTTTCAATTGATAATGAATTTTGTAATCATGCCAATGATCTTTTTATCAGGGGCTTTATTCCCTTTGGAAAATCTTCCAAAATCTATGCTTTCAATAATAATTATAAACCCGTTCAGTTATTGCATTGATGGGTTAAGGCAAGGACTCTCAGCAACATATCATTTTGGTTTTTTAACAGACCTTTTAATTTTAGTACCAATAACAGCATTTATTTTAATAATTGGTTCTAAGATTTTTTCAAAAATGCAAATATAAACATTAGAAGAATATTCAAAATATTTTTAAACAAAAACAACTCTACCAAAAATAAACAAAAATAAAAATGAATTTCATAAATAATTTTTGGGCCGGTAGTTTCAATGGTAGAACGCGCCCTTGGCTAGGGTGAGGCTCCGGGTTCGAATCCCGGCCGGTCCAGTTAAAATTTAAATCAGAATTTAAAAGCTAATTTTACATCTCTTGCAAGAACTGTTCTCCTTCCAGAATTCTTTGCAATCTCAACTGCTCTTTTTGAAATCTCAAAACCCTTTTTTGTCAAGAAATCAGTTATTTCTTCAAGAGCTTTATTGCTTACTCTTATTGCTCCTGAATTTTTCATTAACCTCTCAACATTTGCCTTTGGTATTATACTCTTGTTTTTTGGCATCTTAAAAAATAAAACATTTTTTGTTTAAAAACTTTTTTATAAAGATGAAGTGTTTTTACAAGAATTAATCATACTCCCTCCAAGTATGACCACATTTTGTGCATTTTAAGAATTTTGTTTCTGCTTCATCAGCAGCCCTTGTTTGCATGGTCCAATAGTATGCTTCTGAGTTACCGCATTTAGGGCATTCTGCTTTTGTTTTTGGAAGAACATTTACTTCTTTCTCAACTCTCTCAATCTTTTTTACAGTTGTTGTTTTTTCTTTTAACCCAACACTTCCTTTAACTTCTTCTTTTTGTTTGCAACCATTACAATAAAAATATGATTTTTCTCCTTCCTTTTTTAAAATCATTATCGAACCACACTTAGGACAAAACTTCATCAGCCCTCACCACACCTATTCTGACTAAAAAATCAACAAACCAAAGCTTAACATAGCCTAAGTAGGGAATTCTAAAAACCCCAACCCCTAAGATATCCTGTTTTGAAATTTGCATTTCTGAATATAAGGATCTAGTGTTGTGATCTCCCTTTGTTTGAAAATAATATTGTTTCGTGTTATCATTATAAAATTTTTTTATGACCCTATGAATTATTGGAGCTTTTTTATCCCTCACATATCCCATAAAAACAATGACATCCCCAACTTTTATGTCTTCTGCTTTTTTTCCAACAACAATTATTAAATCACCCTTGTTAAAACCATTCTTAAACTTAAATCTTTGAAATTCCTCTTTTGTAATATTGTACATTGCATAAAAATCAGCTTGTTTACAGATATACCCACAATCAGCATCAGAATTCCACCAAGAATCAAAACTTCCACCATGCTCCATACTTTCTGAAACAACAGCAACAATTGGATAATCTGTTTTTAATAAAAAACCAATTCCAGGATAAAACACAAATTT